>JADFCW010000064.1 GCA_017161705.1 Candidatus Sumerlaeota bacterium
GCAAGACCAAAGCGCGGACCAAAGAAGAGGCCGAAGTCGAATTCAAGCGCTCGCTCGAACGCCTGAAAACCGACTACTTCGACGTCTATCAATTCCATCACCTGGTCAGCGTCGAGCGCGATGTAGATCGGATTTTCGGCGCAGGCGGGGCGATGGAGTTTTTCCAAGCCATGAAAAAGGAAGGCCGCATTCGCTTTATCGGCTTCTCGGCCCATACGGTCGAGTCGGCCATGGCCGCGCTGGACCGCTATCCGTTCGACCATGTGATGTTCCCCTTCAACTTTGCGAGCATGCTGAAAGCGGGATTCGGGCCGCAGGTCATGGAGAAGGCTCTCCATAAAGGTGTCTGCTGTTTTGCGATCAAGCCGGGCGTGCGCGGCAAGTGGCCCTCGGATGCAGTCAGAAAGGCTTCGCCGAACAGCCGCAACTGGTATCAGCCGCTGGAAAAACGCGAGGACGCAGAGTGGGGCTATCGCTTCACGCTGAGCCGGCCGGTGACCGTAGCCATGCCGCCGGCCGATGCTGCGCTTTTCCGCATGGCGCTGGACATCGGCAATAGCTTCCGGCCGCTGGTCGGCGGCGAGGAAGCAAAGGTCAAGGAAATGGCGATGGCCGTGGAAGACCCTCTGTTCCCGCGGGAAGAAAAGTAAAAAATTTACCCGGCCGCACAACGACGTGAAGTGAAAAAATCCTCGCGCCTCTGCGGCGTTGCGGTTCGAACCGGAAAACGTGCGGCGGCGATGCTACCGTGCAGGTTTTCGAAAACGCAGGAAAACCTGATATTTGAGATAGAGAAATTCGGCATCCAATTCCATGCCGGCTTGCTTGGCGTAGCGAATCAGGTCCTCGCGCGCGATCTTCTGGTCGTAGGAATCGAACGGAATATCCGGTTCCTTTTTCCAATCCAGCAAAAAGAAAAATCCCCCCGGCTTGAGTGCCTCGGCAATGCTGGTCAACAGCGGCACGCGCTGGTCCTCGGGCACGTGGTGCAGCACATCGCACATGAGGGCTGCGTCGAGGCAACCGGCTTCGAGCAGCGTGCGCGTGGGCGACGAGACATAGGCGTGGACCTGGGTCAACCCTTCGCGCGCGGCGCGGTCCTGGACGGTCCTGACCGACTTGCGGTCAATGTCGGCGGCAAAGACTTTGCCCGTCGCGCCGACGGCCTCGGCCAGTCGGAAGGTGAAGTAGCCCGAACCGCAGCCGATGTCGGCAACCGTCTGGCCCGGCCTCAGGTTGAGGTCGTGCATCACGCGCTCGGGTTGTTGCCATTCCTCGCGAGGCGCGCTTTGCCGCCGCTGGCTCGTTTTCTTTTTCGGCTCTGCCGCGCCCAGTAATAGAACCATACACAATAGCGCCGTGGCCGAAAGCATGAGCTTAAAGAGTCTTTTGTTGCACCAAGTCATGTCACACCTCCTGGAATTGTTGGATAAAGTTTTTCCCTCGATGCGGGCGCGCGCATCGCAAAGCCTTCCTTCGCTTCCGCCTCGAGAACGTCCCTGGCGGCCGATAATCTGAGCAATCCGTCAAATCTGCGCTCGCTATCCCTTCTTCTCCCCATCCTTTAGTTCGAGAATGCGGATATTCTTATACCAGACCTTGGTGCCGTGGTCCTGAAAGCCGATATAGCCTTTGCGGGGGAAATCTTTTACCGCTTTTTTGTACTTGTTCTTGCTCCCGTCGGGGTTGCGTCCCGCCTCCGTGTAGTCGTCGCAGTTCATCGAACAGACCTTCTCGCCGTTGACCTCGACCTCGATGATCGGCCCTTTGGCTGTGATGCTCACCGAGTTCCACTCGCCGGCGGGCTTAGCTGCATTCCGGCTAATTTTGGCCATGTCGTAAACGGCGCCAAAGTCATGGCTGCTCGTGCCTTTGCCGGTGGCGATCTGAACCTCGAAGCCCGTTTGCACGGGGTTCTTCAAGTCGCCGATGCGAAAGAAAATGCCGGAGTTGCAGGACGGCGGCATTTTCACGTCGCACTTGAGAATAAAGTCGCCGAACTGGTCCTTATGAACCAGCAGGTAGCCGCCGCCTTTGTACGGCACCATGCAGCCGTCCTCGATGGGCGCGGCCGCCGGCTTGCCCGTGTTGGTCTGCCAGTCGGTATAGTCCTTGCCGTTGAACAGCAGCCGCCAGCCCGCGGCTCTTTCTTCCGGCAACAATTCATTGTCCGCGGCGAACGACCCGGCGGCGCCCAGCGCGAGCGCGAGAAATGCCGCGGTGGAGCGGACCATGTTTCGCATACGAAGGGCTCCTTTCCAACTGTAGGATAGAATGGATTTTGCGCATCTAGCCGAGTAAGAAAAAAGGTTATGGCCCAACAAGCGTCAAGGAATTATTCTTTCACGAATTGTGGCTTGAAAACCGGAAAAAGATTTGGAAACTGACCCTCGGAAGGTTGATCAGGAAAAGGAGTACTTTATGCACAGATTGCTCTTGCCGTTCCTGTTTCCCTCCTTGCTGGTATTTGCCGCTGCATCGTCAAAATCACAACCTCAGGCCCCGCTCCAATCGCTGAATCCTAACGAGGTTCTTTCTGTTCTCGATCGGTGTCCTATATAGAACTCACAAAGGAGAACCCTCATGTCCAACCGAAGAGAATGGCTAAGCCGGATTAGCGCCGCCGCTGTCGGCGCGCTTGCAGCAGGAGGTGCGGCGCAGGACGACCTCCGCGCCAAAGCCCGCAAGAACCTCAAACTCGCCATTTTCACCGGCGTCTATGCAAAGTTTCCGCTGGAAGAGGCGGCGCGGCGAATCAGGAACGACGGCTTTGTTGGCGTGGTTTGCGAATATCGGTTCGCCGACGTTCGCTTCGATCCGACGAAACCCGACTGGGCCGCCGCCGATCGCATTCGCAAGGCGCTCGACTCCCAGGAACTCGAAATCTGCGGCTTGTACGGCTACTACAACGTCGTCCATCCGGATCCCGCCCAGCGCGCCGCCGGTGAGGCCCGCATGAAGGTCTTGCTGGAGAACTGGAAACGTCTGGGCAGCCCGATTGTGGCTACTGAAACCGGCACCTTCAATCCGAAGTCGCAATGGCTCGAATCGCCGGAAAATGAAACCGAGGAAGGGTATCAGAAGTGCCGCGCCGCGATCGAGCATCTGGTCGGGATCGCCGAAAAATGCGGCGCCATTGTGGCAATCGAGGCGTATTGGCGAAATGTCATCGGGTCGGCCGAGCGCGCCGAACGGCTGTTCCGCGAGGTGAACTCGCCCGCGCTCAAACTGGTCATGGATCCCTGCAACTACTTTCGCAAGGAAGACCTGCCGCGCATGGGGCCTATGCTCGAAGACATTTTCCGGCGCGTCGGCCGCCACACCGTCCTTGCCCATGCCAAAGACGTCAAGGAATCGCCCACGGGCACCGACCTGCCCGCGGCCGGCAAGGGCGTTCTCGATTATCCGCTCTACCTGCGGCTTCTGGCCCAGCTGGACCGCCCGCTGTACCTGGCTCTTGAACACCTGACCGCCGACGATGTGGCCCGCGCGCGCGACTTTGTCTTGAGTCAATTCGAGAAGATTTGATCAGCCGCGCGGCGTGTTCAATCCCGGCCCGTTTTGCGGCACCGAAACCCTTGGTGAAACGGAAGGCAGCCCTCCTCTGCAAGAGGAGGGCAAGGGTGTCCGTTCCATTCCATTGAAACGCCAGACATGAGCGAAACCCTCCACTCTATCCGTTCCCCCGTGGGCACTACGATCGCCATTCCCCGCGTTCTCTGGTGGTTTCGGGAATGGCCCTTTTGGAAAACTTTCTTTGAAGGTCTTGGCTGCCGCGTCGTAACGAACGATCCGGCGCGTCCCACACCCCGCCGCCATGACCGTATCTGCAACATCGTCGAAGAGTCCTGCTACCCCATGCAGCTGCTCCTGGATCGAACGTTGGCTTTGGCTGATCAGGCCGATGCCATCTTTATGCCGCGTTTGATCAGCGTTCGGCCCAACGGCATCCTGTGTCCGCGATTCGCCGGTGTGCCGGATATTGTCCGAATGGTGCTGGAGGGAACAACGCCCTCGCGCCCAGTCCAGGCGGAAAGGCAATCCGCCCTCGGAGGGATGCAAACCAGCGGCGGACCCTGCCCGCCTCTGCTTTCGCCGATCGTGGACGCGCGCGAAGGCCGGCGTGCTGTACAAAATGCCTACTGGGCCGTTGCCAGAGTCCTCGGCGCCGATGAGCGCACCGCCCGCAGTGCCTATAAGCGCGCGGCAGCCGTTCAAGAACGTTTCGCAGTCAATTTGGAACGACGGATCAACTTGCTTTCGCCCTCGGATGCATTCCATCCGGATATTCCTCTGCCGGAGACTGCTGGTGCGACGTTCGATTTCCGAGTGGCCCTGTTAGGCCATCCCTACATCGCCTACGACTGGGAATTTAATCTAGGCATCCTCGACAAACTTCGTTCGCTGGGGGCGTGGGTGGTTCCGGTGGAAAGCGTTCCCCTGAAATCCGCTGAATCCTGGGTTAGAAAACTAGATAAGAATGTTTATTGGATTTCAGGCCGAGAAACGCTCGGATCTGCCCTTTTTTTCCTCAAAACCGGAGGAATTGACGGTGTGATCTATTTATCTTGCTTTAAGTGCGGGGTAGATGGTCTCCTTTTGGACGTCGTGAGGTCGGCCGCCCGCCGCCAGGCAAACGTTCCGTATCTGGCGCTGACGCTCGACGGCCACGACAACGAAGTGGGGTGGATGACCCGCCTTGAGGCGTTTGCGGATATTGTTCGGCGACCCAAAACGTGAAACCGTTTCCGAACGTCAGGGTTCGGGCAGAGGGTCGGTGAAAGCGCGAGGTTTCGTGGTCTTCGAAAATTCGTCTTCCTGTGCACCGGACGTTTCCTTGCCCGAGCGTCCTGTTTCCCAGAAGCACGGGTGGGACTCATTGCCCCAAGAAAATCGAATTCTGGGGAGGCCATTGCGATGCAATCGCGGATCGTTGGCCGATACATTGGATGCGTGTCTGCCGCGCAATCGCTCGAACGGCGCTTCCGGCGTTTTGTGGAATGCCTGGAGCGGAAAACGGGGCGCGTGCTCCGCGTGCGTTTCAATCGCAACCGATGGACCTACTTCTCCTGCACGCGCGAACGCGGCCGTCGCGCTGTTCGCGTCAACCTGCATGTTTCCTTTCTCGACGCGCCCGCTCATGTCGTGCACGCCGTGGCCACGTTGATCCAGCGCGATGATCCGGAGGCCCGACACGTGATCCGCCTCTTCGCCAAAGATCAGAGTGTCTTCTGGGACAAGCGCAGCGACCGTCCCCCGCGCAAGGTGCGAATCCGCACGCGCGGCGAGGTCTATGATCTGCAGGCGATCTTCGACCAGCTCAACCGCCGCTATTTTGACAACCTTTGCCGGGCGCAAATCACCTGGGGCAACGGCTCGAAGTCCGCCCGCGGGCAAAGACATATCACGTTCGGCACCTATGACAAAACGCGCCGGCTGATCCGCGTCCATCCAGCGCTCGACAAGCGGACCGTTCCGGAATATTTTGTCCGCTACATTGTATTCCACGAAATGCTGCATGCCGCCGTGCCCGTTGCCGCATCCCCCTCGGGTCGGCGGCTGTTTCACAGCCGCGCCTTTCGGCAGCGCGAGCGCGAGTTCGAAGACCTCGAACGCGCCCAGAAGTACGGCCGGCATTTCGTCGAAGAAGTGATCTGATCCAGGAGCGGAGAACCCGGGCACCGCAGCATGCTGCCGGATGCGAACCGCTCGGAGGGTGCGCCGATGGACCCGCAAAGCCAATGGGCCGTGGAACAGATTCAGCGGTATTTGCGTGACGGCAATACCAGCGCGGTCATTGAGATCGCAACTCGCCTGCTCCCCCTGCTCCGCGACGACAGCGAAGCCCATCTCCTGGCGCTCCAATGCATGGCTCTGGCGTACGAACGGCGCGGCGAATGGACGCTGGCTCTGCAAAACTTCGAGCAATGCCGAGCCCTCGACGCCGGGTCCCCGGCCGTCCGCAGCAGCATCGCCCGCGTGCTTCTGAAAATGGGCAGGTATCCGCAAGCCGGAAATATCTTCCTCGACCTCACGCGTCTGTATCCCCGCTCCGCCGAATATCATGCGGCCGCCGGCACCGCTCTTCTCCATCTGCGCAATCCCGACGCCGCTCTCCATCATTTGCGCCGCGCCCGCGAATTGAATCCGGCCGACCCCTATGTTCTCAACGACCTCGCTGGCACCTATTTTCTGCTGGGCGATCTCGAATCCGCACTGAGCGCTTACAAGCAAGCCATCGAGCATGTATCCGACAGCGACCGGTCGCTTCTGCGCGACATCCGCGACAGCATCGAGGAAGTGAAGGCTGCCTTGGCCTTGCGGCGAGAGGCGGCAGGAAAAAACGGAGAGGCGCGAGTCGAAAACATTCCAGGAAGCGTGGTGCAACAGCCGTCCGGCCCTGAACCCGAGCCCCTGGACGACACAGCACGTCGCGACCTCGTTCGCACCCTCCTGCTCGAACGGATGGGGGAGCAGGGCTGCCGTCCCCGTCAAATTCTCGCCGCGCTCCACCTGTGGTCGGATTTTGTCGAAACGCTGGACGAGGAAAAAAAACCTCGCGTCACCTCCCGGATTCCTGAACGCAGCGTCAAGCCCTGGGTGGCGGCGGTGGCTTACGCCATCGGCCGCATCGAGCGCACGCCGTGGGGCCGGCAAAGCGTCGTGGCCCGAACCTACGGTGTGGGGGAGAGAGCGCTGGCCGCGCGATACAGTGAATTACGCCGCCGGCTTCAGTTGCAAAAAAACGACCCCCGCTATTCGACCGCAGCCGGCTATCAGGCACCCGTGCGAATCGCCACCGCTGGATAGCGAAGACGCTCCTGCTGGTACTTGCGGATGTCGGCCAGCAATGCGGCGTTGGCGACATCCTCGCCCTTCATCAGCGCGCGCGCCACGTTCTTGCCCGTCTCTACTCCAGGCTGATCGAACGGATCGATCCCGTAGAGCATCCCCGCAAACGCCGTTTGCACCATCAGGAAAAACAGCAGCCCCCCGATATGCGCCTCGTCCACGCGTTCGAGGGTAATCCGGACACTCGGACGCTCGGCCAGTTTCAACGCGTATTCGGTTCCGACGAATTCCGCTTCGAACAGGTCCCGGATATCGCGCCCGCTGAGATACTCATAGCCCTTTAGCATGGAATTCAGCCCGCCGCTGACCGGAAACTCCCGCCGGAATTTCTTCACACACAGAAACGTAAAGATTTTATCGTTGGGGCCGTCCACGAACAGCTGCACCTGCGAATGCTGATCCGTGGTTCCCAGCGCCCGCACCGGCGTCTGGCCGACACAGACCTCGTGGGGCGGCACCCCGCGCCGCTTCCCCAGGCTTTCCGCCCATAACTGCCGATACCACTCCGCCACATCGCGCAACGCCTCGCTGTATGGCATCATGACGGAGATGCTCTTGCGGAGCACCGTATCCGCAAGATAATGAATCGCGCCATTCAAATAGGCAGGATTCGCAAATAGATCCGGCGTGTCGCACACTGTGGCGGCGGCCTCCGCGCCCCGAACCATCTCCACGATGTCGAAGCCGGCCACGGCCGCCGGCAGCAAGCCCACGGCCGTCAATTCCGAAAACCGCCCGCCCACGCTGGTAGGGATCGTCAGCAGCCGAAACCCGAAGTCCCGTGCCACGTCCAGCAGAGGGCTTTTTACCTCATTGGTCGTAATTACAAACTGATCTTTTGCCTTCTGCGGCCCCACCCTCGCCGCTGCCAGGTCGTAGAACGCCATGAACTGCGACAGAGTTTCGGGGGTGGTGCCCGATTTTGTGACGACATTGTAGCAGGTGTTTTCCGCAGGGGCGACATCGAGAATTTCGGCCACAAACTCCGGGTCTATGTTGTCGAGCACAAAGATGCGCGGGCGCCGGTTTCGGCCCGCCTCGTCGAGCAGATTGTAGTATAGATGGCCCAGCGCCCTCTGGACACAGGCCGGCCCCAGCGCGGAGCCGCCGATCCCGAGCACCACAAAGTTCTCGAACTCCTCAGCAATCGAATCGCCCAGTGTTTTTAGTTCTTGGAGTTCCTGCGCGCGGCCGGCGGTGTCGGCCAACTTGAAAAAGCCGACGTCTGTTGCGCGGCGCGCCAGAAACGCCTCATGGGCCCTTGCGGCAGGATCTTTCAAATCCTCCAACAATTGCCGCGTCAAACCGTGCCGCGGCCCCACGACCTCCGCCGTGGCATTGTTATAATCGAACTCGATGGAAATCGGCATCCTCAACCTCCGCGCCTCGACCGGCATTTCACTTCTTGAGCTGTTTCCTGAAAGCAACCGCTCACGAACCACACTCAAGTTGCCGCGGGCTATCGCGTCAAGCCAATAGTTCCCGCCGAGCGCAACCGCACGCACGAGAAAGGTCGAGCGCATTCGAGGCGCCCGAAACCACAGTGGATTCCCCCCGGAATTCAGCCCAGAATTCGGTCCAAGAATCGTGCATTGGTCGCGCCGCTGGGGAAAAGACGCTACAACAGGTTTGCGCTATGCCTTTTTACTGAAAGAGCCTTGAATTCCGGATATGCGATTAGCGAAATGTCCAATTAGGAACAATTATTTTAAACTGCGGTTGATTTTTGCCCTCTTCCTTTGATTTTCTGCGATTCGAGACAATTTTTTCAGGTCTTGTTTTTGCTTACTACCCTGATGTGCGGTAAAATATTCTAAATGGAGGTGGGAAAATGAAAAAACTGCACGCAAGACACTGGGCAATCGTGGCGGCAATGCTCGCACTACCGCTGGTTGTCGCAGCCCAGCCGCCCGGCCGGGGCCGCATGGGTCCACAAGGCGGTCCGCGCGGCTTTGGGCCGCCAGAAGGCCGTCCGGCCGCACCCTGGATGGGCGAGCGAGGCGAACGACCCGGTCTGAGGCGTGAGGCGCCGCCTGCCGACGCGCCCGCCCGCGAGCAGATCCGTCGCGCGGCCGAACAGGCGCGCAAAGAGTCTGCAGAAATTGCAGAACGTCTGCAAAAACTGCACGCCGAGCTTCGCGACCTCATGGCCGAAAAGGAGATCAACGAAGACCGCGTCATGCACGTGGCCGAGGAAATCGGCAAACTGCAAACCGAGGCACATAAAGCCCGTTTGCGCTCTGCAATTCAGGCCATTCGGGCCGCCGGCCCTGAGCGCGGTCCGGCTGTTGCGCGTGCAATGGCTGAGCGCGAACGCGGTCGCGGCCCGATGATGGGTCCTGGCGCGGGAATGCGGCCCGGTTGGGGATGCTGCCCGGCTCTCGGCCCCATGCGGGGCGGAATGGGACCACGCGGTCGCGGCCCGATGATGGGTCCTGGCGCGGGAATGCGGCCCGGTTGGGGACGCGGCCCTCTTGCGGAAGGAATCAAAGAACGTCTGCCTCAGCGGCGCGGACCGGCATGGGGCTGGGCCCCAGCCCCGGGGCGTGGACCGATTCCCAAGGGCCGTCCCGAAGCCGTCCCGCCGCGCGGCCCGATGGGCCGTCCGGGATTGGGTCGTAAAGGCCAGCCCGAGCGACCGGTGCCGCCGGCCGAGCGCGCGGATATCGAGCGTCGCGATGTCGAACGGCGGCTGATGGAACGGCGCGAGGCCGAGCGCCGCGAGGCTGAGCGCGGCCAAGCTGTGCGGGAAGGGGTTCGCCCAGGTCCGCCCCCGCGCGAGGGCGAAAAACGACCTCCGACTCCCCCCGCTGTGCGCGAGAGCGATCGAGGCCCCCGCGGTCCTGAAGGGGCTCCGCGCGGCCAAGGCCCTGCAATGATGCGGCAACGCCGTCAGGGCGGCGACACCGGCCAGCCTTCCCCCGAAGCGCGTCCTGCTGGGCCGCCGCGCGGCCCTCGCGAAGGCGAGGCGCCTCGGCAGGATCGTCCGGCGCCCGAACCCAAAAGGAGCGACGGCTGAAACAGAGCCTTCCCGGCTGCTGCTCCGCAGCCATGAGCGAATCTACCTGAACCGACGGCCGGTGCGGATGTTCGCACCGGCCGTTCTTCTTTGCGCGGGATGGACATCAACCGCAAACGCTATTTGGCGGACGCTGCTTGTTGTTCGGTGAAACTTCCGACCCGTCAAATGCAGAGGGTGAAGAGATACGGTCTTTTCCCCAAACGGGTGCGGGTTCCGTGCGTTTCAAACCCACCCGTTCGTTTTTCCCTCCGAGCGGACCCGCCTTATCTTCTCCCAAACGGCAGCACGCGTTCATTGAACCACCACGCGTCCGGAAACACCTGCGCAAGGCGGATCCACAAATAGCCAAACCCCAAACCGGCCAGATGCGTCAGATGCGAAATGGTTATGTTTTCGGTGCCGAACAGCGAGTAGAAGGTGAACAATCCCAGCAGAATCACGAACACCCGCGCGGGAATCGGCACGACAAAATACAGAAGCACTTTTTCGTGCGGGAAATACATGGCGAACGCCAGGAGCACCGCGAACACCGCCCCCGACGCGCCGAACATAACATAGCTGGAACGGTAGAAAAACGGCGCCAGCATACCGTGCAGCGCCCCGGCGGCAAAGCCCGTCAGCAGATAGTATTTTACAAAGATCGCCGTACCCCAGCGCGACTCCAGCGGCGGCCCGAAAAACCACAGCGACAGCATGTTCATCGCCAAATGCCATACGCTCAGGTGCACAAACATGTACGTGAAAAACTGCGGAATGCACAGTGGGTTGACTCGCAGCCCCAGCTCCCCGTTTGTTGATTCCCGAAATTGCGCAATCGGATTCTGCGCCACCCACTTCAGCGCGAGGTCTTCGTTGAGCGGTGTAAACAGGATCTTGATCGCCAGAAACACCATCACGTTCGCGAGCAGAATCCACTTCACCCCGCGCGTCAGATAGCGGTCGAGTCCTGCGTTGACTTCCCGCAAGTATTCCCGCAGTGTCGGACCGCGCGTCCAGCCCCTCATATATGACACCTCCGCTATCTTTGTCTCCGTCTGCGGAACACGCGGCGCCGGTGCCGGCCGCCGCCTTCCTGCGCGCCCCCAACCAGGTCCTCAGGCACCAGGTCCATCTGCAAATTGATCAAGTCCACCCGCGTGACAACGACCCTGACCTTCTCGCCGAAGCGGAACCGCCGCCCGGTTGCCTCTCCGACCAGGGACAGTTCTTCTTCCTGCAGCTTGTAATAATCGTCGCGCAAATCGCGCACGTGCACAAGCCCTTCCACGGGATAGGCCGCCAGTTCAACAAAAAACCCGAACGACACCACGCCTGAAATGTAACCCTCGAACTCCTCGCCGATGAACTGTTTCATATACTCGAGCGACTTGACCCGGATGGCATCGCGTTCGATTTCATCCGCCCGCTCCTCGCGCTCCGAGCAGTGACGCCCCACGTCGTCCAATATCTCGCGCCAGCGCGAAAGTTTCTCCGCCGCAACCCGCCCGCCGTCGAACCACGCCCCCAACACGCGATGCACCACCAGGTCTGGATAGCGCCGGATCGGCGATGTGAAATGGCAGTAGCACGAACTGGCCAGCCCATAGTGGCCGACGTTTTTCGGCGAATACACCGCGCGCATCATCGCCCGCAGGATCAGCGTGTGCAGCAGCGGGCTGGTCTCCCGCCGGCTGATGCTGTCCAGTACATGCTGAAGCGCCTTCTGCGAGATCGGGCCGTCGCCCGCCGGCAGCCGGATTCCCGCCGCCTTCAGGAATGGCCGCAGCCGTTCCAGCTTCTCCGGGTTCGGCGGCTCGTGGACCCGATAGAGGGTGGGCAACTCGAGTTGGGCGAGGTGGCGCGCGACAATTTCATTCGCCAGAACCATGAACTGCTCGATCAACCGATGGCTTTCCCAGCGCTCGGCACGCCGCACCTCGACGACGCGGTTGGCCGAGTCCAGCAGCACCTCCGGTTCGGGAATATCGAGGTCCAGCGCGCCCTGCCGCCGCCGCGCTTCCGCCAGTGTCGCGGCCAGATCGCGCATCCGCAGCAGCATCTCATGCGCATCCGCAAAACTCGCCGTCCGCTCCGCCGGCGCCCCGTCAAACAAATCCTGCACCTGCCGATAGGTCAGCCGGTGCCGCGAGTGAATCACCGACCGGCACACCTCGTAATCCACCACCCGCCCGCGCCGATCCAGCTTTGCCAGAACCGACAGCGTCAGGCGGTCTTCGTGCGGCCGCAGACTGCACAACTCGTTTGACAGCCGCTCGGGCAACATCGGGATCACCCGGTCCACCGGATAGATGCTGGTTGCCCGCTCCAAAGCCTCGCGGTCTATGGCCCCGCCCTCAGGTATGTAGTGCGAAACATCGGCGACGTGCACGCCAAGCCGCACGCATCCATCTTTCAACGTCTCCAGCGAGACCGCATCGTCGAAATCCTTCGCCCGTTCCGGATCAATGGTTACCACCAGCTGGTCCCGCAGATCGCGCCGGCCGGCCAGCGCGGCTCTGTCTATGTTTCCCGGAATTGCCGCCGCCTCGCGCTCGACCGCCTCGGGGAAATCGGGCACCACGCCGTGGTCGCGCACGATCAGAAGCACATCCAGGCCCGGTTCTCCGTCCGCGCCCAATACCTCCTCGATCTGCCCATGAAGCGGATCGGGCCAGGCCGTCCATTCGGTAATTCGGACCACCACCCACTGGTCGTCCTGGAGCGCTTCGCGTGGCGGGCAATGGGACACAATAATATTTCGGTCAATCCGAGCCTCGCGCGGCAGCACGATGCCCCCCTTTCGCTGCCGCAAAAACCGCCCGACCAGACAGGGGGATCGCCGCTCGAGCACACGCACCACGTAGCCCTCGCGCCGGCCGAGCGCCTCGCGAATGATGTGCGCCTCGACCCGGTCGCCGTGCACGGCTGTGCCCATATTCTGCCGCGAGATCATTACATCTCCGGGCGTTCCTTCCTCGACCTCGTCCGGCACGGGTTCGGGCGCCACATATCCGACGCCCTTGAGTGTGACCGACAGAATCCCTGTCACATTGCCCTGCGCCGACTCCACACCATAGTGCTGATTGCGGTAGGCGCGAACGCGCCCTTCCCAGACCAGCGAGGTCAGCATCCGTCGCACCGTTGCGCGCGCCGTCCCGGGTGCGCCTAACCGATTCAGAATCTCCCGGAGCGAAAACGACCGCCCTGGATGGCTTTCCAGCAGATGGACAATTTCCTCGCGCATCATATTTTCCTTGCAAATTTGGCATCGCTCGGCGGAAAAGACTACTCCTTGCATCGCACGAGCGGTTGACCGTTTCAACTGATTCGTTTGCAAATGCATGGAGCACCGCAGAAGAACCCCACAATCGGCTTGATTTCCGTTCTCCGCCTCGGCTAATCAAGTCTGTCGTTCAAGGAGCAAAAGAGCGGAAATTATGGGCAAAAAAATACGAATCACCCGGAAGACCCTCAAAGAAGACGAGATCCGCACCACGTGGATGGGAATTGAGGCCTGGATCGAGCGCCATGCACGGACCCTGCTGACGGTCCTGGCCGCGGTGGTCGTGGCCTTTGTTCTGTTTCGCGCCTACAGCTGCAGCCAGGCCAACAAGCTCGCCCAGGCCAGTCTGGCCATTTCGAATGCCCAGCGCAATATCCAGTTTGGTCTGTTCAGCGCCAACGAGCAGGCGCGCGAGCAACGGCTCGCCGCCGCCGAGGCCGAACTTCAGGTGCTGGAAGAACGCGGCGGCAAACTCGCGCCCTATGCCAAATTTCTCCTCGGCAACGTCGCTTTCTTTCGCAATAATTTTGATGCCGCCGCCGACTACTATCAACAGTACCTCAATATGGTCAAAGACCCTGTGAAAAAAGCCGATGCCTTTATCGCGCTCGGCTATTCCTATGAAAACAAGTTTTTCTGGACCGGCCAGACGGAAAAAGACCGCGAATGGCTCGATCGGGCCATCGAGTGTTTTCAATCTGCCGAGAATCTTACCAGCGGCACCATGCAGCAATACATGGCCATGCTCGGACGCGCCCGCCTGCTCGACCTGATGGGCACGCGCGACGCCGAGGCCCGCGCCCTTTATGAGCGCATCGAGCGCGAGCGCAAACTCGCTCCCGAAACCCGGCCGCCGTCCGCCCGGCGCAGTCAGGCCGAATGGGCCATTGACGAAACGGAACGTGCCATTCACCTGTTCACACTGGCCGAAACCGCGCGCTTGCGGCGCGAGCGGCTCGCCGCACAGGAGTAAGTCGCAGCCTCCGCCCAGCCGCGGCGACTTCGGTCGCGGCCGCGGAGGTCCTGAGGGAATACACACAATCGCCTACGACACTTTTGGGGCTGGGTGAAATCCCCGATCGGCGGTAAAGCCCGCGAATCGCGCGCAAATCGCCCGCGACCGATCCGGTGCAACTCCGGAGCCGACTGTGACAGTCAGGATGGGAAAAAGTGTCGCCCGCATCGCCTGTCCAACGGCGGGCGTTTCCCTTTGTCCCGGCCCCATCTCGGTGTCCGGGATTTGTTTATGTTCACCGGTCTGATTCAATCCACAGCCACGATTGTGCGCGTCGAGAGCGCAGGCGACAACCGCCGCCTCGAGATCGCCCGACCTGCCGGCTGGTCGGCTCTGGCCGCCGGCGACAGCATCGCCGTGGACGGCGCATGCCTGACCATCGAGCGCTGTTCCGACCGCACCCTGACTCTTTTTGCCTCCGCCGAAACTCTCCACCGAACCACTCTCGGCGGCCGGATTGCAGGCCAACGTGTCAATCTTGAACGCGCCCTGTCGCTGGGCGACCGTCTCGGCGGCCATCTGGTTACCGGCCACGTGGACGACGTCGGCCGGTTTGTCGGCGCGGCCAAGCGCGGCGAGGATTTCTGGTGCGAGTTCGAGGTCGCTTCCTCCCGCTGGCTGCCCTATCTCGTGGAAAAAGGCTCGGTCGCCGTGGACGGCATCAGCCTGACGGTCGCCGCCCTCCACGGAGCCCGCTTTGCCGTGTCCGTCATTCCTTTTACGTGGCAGCACACCACCTTGCACGAGCGGCGTTCGGGCGATCCGGTGAATTTGGAGTTTGACCTGATCGGAAAATACATTCTGCGGTGGTTGGAATTGCGCGGAGAAAGCCCAGGATCGGCGGCCGCCGCACCGCCGCCAGACCCCGTCACGCTGGAACTGCTGCAGAGAGCCGGATTTGTCTGAATCAGGAAGTCAGCGTGGACACCATGGACAACAGGGATAGAGTAGAGAATATGGACAGAATAGACAGCGAGAAAACCGATTCCACATCCGTTTTTGCCACCGTCGAAGAAGCCATCGCCGAATTTCGCGCGGGCCGCATGTTGATCATGACCGACGACGAAGACCGCGAGAACGAAGGCGACCTCATTCTTCCGGCCTCCGCCGTTACGCCCGAGGCAATCAACTTCATGACGCTTCATGCGCGCGGCCTGATCTGTCTGCCGGCAACCGCCGAGCGTCTGGCCGAACTGGACCTCGATCTCATGGTCGCGCGCGGCACGGCGCTCCACGGCACCAACTTCACCGTCTCCATTGACGCCGTGCACGGCACCACTACCGGCATTTCGGCCGCCGACCGCACGGCCACCATCCGCGCCTTCATTGACCCGGCCACCCGCCCGCGCGACCTCGCGCGGCCCGGCCACGTCTTCCCTCTGCGCGCCTGCGAGGGCGGCGTCCTCAAACGCGCCGGCCACACCGAGGGCGTCGTGGACCTCGCCCGCCTCGCCGGCTTGTATCCCGCCGGCGTCCTGTGCGAAATCCTTCGCGAAGACGGCTCGATGGCTCGTCTCCCCGAACTCATCGCCCTGGCCCGGCAGCACGGCCTCAAGATCATCACCATTCGCGACCTGATCGAATACCGCATGCGCACCGAAAAGCTGGTCCGCAGGGTCGTCTCGACGCGCCTGCCCAACCGTTACGGCATCTGGGACCTTCACCTCTACGAGAGTCTTGTGGATAACGAAAGCCACGTCGCTCTCGTCATGGGCAAGGTCGAGGGCGCCGAGGACGTTCTCGTCCGCGTGCATTCGCAATGTTTCACCGGCGACACGCTCGGCTCGCTTCGCTGCGATTGCAACGCCCAGTTGCATGCAGCGATGCAACGCATTGCAGAGGAAGGTCTTGGCGTTCTCCTCTATCTCCATCAGGAAGGACGCGGCATCGGGCTAAAAGCCAAACTCATGGCCTATGCCCTCCAGGATCAGGGCCGCGACACCGTGCAGGCCAACGAAGACCTTGGCTATCTGCCCGACCCGCGCAACTACGGCATCGGGGCCCAGATTCTGCGCGACCTCGGATTGCACCGCATCCGCATCATGACCAACAACCCGCGCAAACTGGTCGGCCTCAGCGGCTATCATCTCGAAGTCACCGGCCGTGTTCCGCTCATTGTCGGCGTCCACGACCAGAATATCGAGTATCTCCGCACCAAGCGCGAGAAACTCGGACACCTCATCGCCAGAGAAGCCGTGGAAGAAAACCACAAGGATAAATGAGAAAACCTCCCAGAAAGGAGATGCCCATGAAACACATCGAAGGTCATTTTGACGCCCGGGGTCTCAAAATAGACCTCATCGTCAGCCGCTTCAACGATTTCATCTCCAGCCACCTGCTCGAAGGCGCACTCGACTGCCTCCGGCGCCACGGCGCCCGCGACGAAGACCTGACTGTCTATCGCGTCCCCGGCTCGTTTGAAATTCCCTATCTGGCCGCACGCCTGGCCGACCGCAAGCCCAAACCCGATGCCATCATCTGTCTCGGCGCGGTCATTCGGGGCTCTACGGACCATTATCAATACGTCGCCGAGGGCATGGCACGCGGCATTCAGCGCGTCGCCATGGACTCCGGCGTGCCGGTCATCCTCGGCGTCCTCACCACCGACACTATCGAGCAGGCCATCGAGCGCGCCGGAACCAAGTCCGGCAACAAGGGCGCCGACGCCGCTCTGGCCGCGATTGAAATGGCCACGCTGTTCCGCCAGGTGAGCGCAAAAGCATGATTGCAGTTTTGGATTGCTGATCACCAATTGCAGACTGCCGATTGTGCACGGCGGATTGTCTCTTGTGCTCCTGGCCGTTCTTATCGGGCCTCTTCGCACGATTCATCCTCCAGGAAACATGCTTTCTATATAGCGAAAGCAAATACAGGTTGCGTCAGAGCGTACAAAATCCGGTCTTGACAAAAACATGCCGTCCCCGATTCCCGAAAACAACATGCAAACCCACCCGTCAATTCGAAATTCGCAATATGCAACGCACAATCCACAATCCGCCGTCCAAGACTCCTCTTTTCCTTACGGTCCAGCTTGGCTCATTGCCAATCCCGCTGCCGGCGGCCATCGCATGCGCCGCCGTCTCGACCGCGCTTTGACCTTGCTGCAATCCCGCATCCCCCTTGTTGAAATCCGCTGGACCCAGCGACGCGGCGACGCGCAACAATGGGCCGGCCAGGCCGCCGCCGCAAATGCCGCCCTTGTCATCGGCTTCGGCGGCGACGGCACGCTCAATGAAATTGCCAACGGTCTGGTCGGCTCGAACACCCCCCTGGGCATCCTCCCCGCCGGTACGGGCAACGTCCTCGCCTCCGAGCTCGATATACCGCGCGACCCGCTCGCCGCCGCCCATGCTCTTCTCGCCGGCCGCATCGAATACCTCTCCATCGGCCGCGCCCAATTCTCCCCTCCGGCCTCCTCTTCATCCTCGCAACCCGCTCCCCTCATTCCTCATTACTTCCTTTTCTCCGCCGGCATCGGCTTCGATGCCACGGTTTGCGGCCGAATCACGCCCGCCCTCAAGCGGTGCTTCGGACGCGGCGCCTACATTTTCGACGGCCTCCGCGAATACGCCCGCTACCGCTCCCCACGCCTGCAAGTGTCCCTCGACGGCGGCGTGCCCGCCCCGTGCAGCGAACTGGTCATCGCCAACGGCCACTACTACGCAGGCCGTTTTGTCATTGCACCCGATGCCTCGCCGCGCGACGCCAACCTCGACGTCTGTCTGTTCACCCGCCCCGGCCGCTGGAACCTTCTGCGCTACGCCCTGGCCATCATCGTCCGGCGCCACACCCGCCTGCCCGATGTCCTCTGCCGCAAAGTCCAATCGCTCGATGTTACTGCCGACCGCGCGGTCCCCCTTCAACTCGACGGCGACACTGTCGGAACCACCCCCGCACGCTTTACCGTCTGTCCGCAAGCTCTTGCCGTCGTTACCCCCGCTCCCGCATAATGGGCACCCGTAATCCTTTATCTTCTCCCTTTTCGCGGGAAGGGCAGCGCCGGGGCGTTTTCATTTTGACGGGCTTTGCGTCTCCCGTTTTGTTTTCCCAAGCGCCCCTAAGGGAATGGTCAACGCCGCCGCGTGCGCAGCATCCTTGCCGCCATTGCAAGTCGCGCGCTTTTCCGCCGCCGGCTTTTGCTCAAAACGCCAAACGTGGGCCACATCTCCCATGCTTCAGTCCGACTTCATTGCCGTTTACGACCGCCTTTGGACCAAAGCCGAGCGCCTGATCGAAATATTCCTCGCTCAGCACTGCTCCGCATTGGAACTTGCGTCTCGAGCCCAGGGCGCCGCGTCGCCCGCTCTTCCTGCGCCGCCGCCTGTCTCGGCGACGCCGGAAAAAACACCAAAACGCTCCCTTCCCACCCGCGCCTGCTCCTCCGCTCGCAACCCGCACAGAACCCCGCCGGCCTCATCCGCTCCACTCTCCGCCCCCTCTCCGCCTTCCCACGAAACCGTCCGCACCCTTTATACCCTCGTTCAATCGCTTCGCTACATGCAGCAGAGCCGCATGGCTCTATTCGCTGGAGGAAACACCGATGTTCAGTCCCTCGGATCGGATAGCGCTGCAAAAACTGTCGCGGAAGATGTTTCTCGCCGAATTCAACAACTGTGCCTGTCCGGCGGTGAAAACGGAAATGATGAAGATCCGGTGTGAGACCGACTTGCCGCTGTTCTGCACGGTCTTTTTCCCCCACCACTGCCGCGCCCCCTTCTCCGCGCTTCACCGCCATTTGTTCCGCCTCCATCGCCGCCAGATGCACCGGCCGCTGCTCGAACGCCGCGGCTGCAACTACGCCATCGCCGCACCGCGCGGCTACGCCAAGTCCACGCTCGTTTCGCTCCTGCTGCCCATCCACGACATCCTGTACGGCAGCGAAGGCTATATCCTTCTCCTCTCCGCCACTCTGCCGCAGTCCATCGGCAAGCTGAAAAACATCCGCGCCGAACTCGCCCGCAACCGCGCCCTGCGCCAGTGCTACGCTCCGCGCCTGGGACGGACGGCCGCCCGCCAACTCCTGGCCAACGACCTTGCTATCGAGGCCTTTAGCGTCGGCACCGAGTTGCGCGGAGTCGCTTGGCGTCAGTTCCGCCCCACCAAAATCATCCTCGACGACATCGAGGACAGCGAGGGCGTCGAGTCCCCCCAGCAGCGCGAAAAACTCGCCCTCTGGTTCAATGAGGTCCTCGAAAACGTCGGCAATGGCTATACCAATATTGTTGTCGTCGGGACGCTTCTCCATTCCGACAGTCTTCTGGCCAACATTCTCAAGCGCCCCGATTTCTATTCCCGCGTCTTCCGCGCCGTCGAGTCGTGGGCCGCAGACACCGCCCTCTGGGAGCAGTGGCGCCAACGCTTCAACAACCTTGCCGATCCCGACCGCCTCGAAAACGCTCGAGCATTTTTCGACGCCCGCCGCGCCGCCATGCTCGACGGCGCCAAAGTTCTCTGGCCGGAAAAGGAAGATTACTATGACTTGATGACCCAGCTCGCTGCCCGTGGACGGAAAGCTTTCTTCCAGGAAAAACAAAACGACCCTCGCCGCTCCGACGCCCGGATATTTGACCCCGCCACCTTCCGCCGATTTGAACGGGCGCCCATGACCAACCTGCTCGCGCCAATCCCCGACCCCGCTCCTTCCACAGCATCCGACCGCTCGCCGCGCCTTCCTTCCCCCCGATCCGCGATTGCCCTCTCCGATCTCACCACATTTGGCTTTCTCGACTCCTCGCTTGGCATCCCGACGGGCGACTTCGCCGCCATCGCTACTGTCGGCCGCGACCCACACGGCTACCTCTATGTCCTCGACGTCTGGATGGAGCGCGCCGCGCCCACCCGCCAGATTGAAAAAGTTTTCGACCTCCACGAACTCTGGCATTACCGCCTTTTCGGCTTTGAGGCCAATTGCTTCCAGTCGCTTTTGGCCCAGCCTATCGCCGATGAACGACTTCGCCGGCGCAACACCGGCCGCCCGTGGGACCTCGCTGTCGTCGAGGTCACGCATCGCGAAAACAAACTCCGCCGCATCGCCGCCCTGGAAACGCTCATCTCCAACGGCTGGCTTTTGTTCTCGAACACGCTCTCGGAAGATTTCCTCCGCCAGTGCGCCCAATTCCCCGGCGGCGCCCACGACGACGGACTCGACGCGCTCGAAGGCGCCGTGCAGCTGGCCCGCGCCAATCCCGCCCCTGCACCTGCGTCCGCCGGCCTCAAGCGCTCCTGCCGTCATCTGCACACGTTCTAATGCTTGACGGTGCGTGGAGAGGCCCTGCCCAATCCCATGTGCGCTCGTGCGGCCAACGTTTCAGACCGCCGCCTTCTCCGCTCCGCATTTGTCGCAGTGCGGCAGAAGCGACGGCCGCACGGCATGGCACGCCTCGCACTCTTCAAAGACGCGAGTGCCGCACACTGGACAGGTATATGGGGTTTCCGCCATTTCGCCGCCCCCGCCGTCAGGCATCGCCGCCTTCCGAATCGTTCGCCGCGTCCAGAACGCATATTTCAGCGGCCCGCGCCGAACGGGATACGAACACACCGGACAGAAGAAACGCTCGTAGGCCTCGCGGTATTGCTTGAGCAGCCAGTCCTTTTTCGGAAACGCCACCATGCGAAGCAGATAGATAAGAATCCTCAGCACCACCAGCAGTGCAAAGAGAATCAAAATATACTTGAAATACCGTTGCGGGAAATACTCGTGGATCACACGGCCGACCTGCACGAGGAGCGCCGCCCCTGCAGCATAGAGGATGGGGTCGTAAATGCCGCCGCGTTTCTTCACAAAGAAAAAACTGACGATCAGCAGGAGCGGAATCAGCACCGCCAGTTTCAGCGAGGCGATCATCAATTTGTGGCGGTTGAGCAGACCCTGGAAATCGGCGCGGGCCCGCTCGCGCTGCTTCTCCAGAGCGGCGTCCAGATCGCGCAACTTCGCCTCGAGCGCCCGCTGCTGCTCGGCCTGCGACGCAATCTGCTCGTTGATCTCCTGATAGCGCTTCTGATTGGCCAGAAAGATCTTTTGGCTGTCAGCCAGCGCCTGTTGTTCCTCGGCCGAAGGCTTGACGTCTTTCGAGAGGCTCAGGCGTTGAAATTCCAGCAACTGGTTCATGGTCTGCTGCGAGTTGTTAGTGCTGTCGCGCAGAATGGTCTGGCGCTCCCGGTTTTCGTTCATGGCCTGTTTCATCTGGGCGATCTGCTTGAGAAGGCTCTCTCGTTCGGCCACGAGTGCTTGATCGAGAACCTGTCTCTCAGTTTCTGCATAGTCGGGGCCGCGCAGCGTGCCGATGTCGCGCAGGACAAACCCGATCAGCCAGAAGAATAGCAAGGTCAGAAAAACAGTGAACAAGCCGATCAGAAAGCGGTGCATCCAGGGCCCTTTGTTGATACGCTGGTTTGGCATGGCTGACCTCCTTTGAGTTGATGCGCATGCTTGAAATGGCAGACCTCCATCGAGTTGTCGCCCCACTGGGCATTCAAAACAAACCGCCGGTCAACGGAAATATCATACCGAAGCGCCTGTAACAGCCGGGACCATCGTTTGTCTTGCGGCAAGCCGGCCGATACTGCAAAGCGGCAGCATGGCTGCCGCACTCCAAAAGTGTTGCCGAAAGACTTTTGCTTTGGACTGCGGCAGCCATGCTGCCGCTTTTGCCCCGACAAACTTCGACCCACCGAACGTTGCCTGCCTCCGCAACCAACCCTGAATTGCTCCCAAAGCATCCATCCCCTTTGGCTAGACCCTTCGCCAAAAGAATCTCACACCCATTTACAATCCTTGACGCAGGCCAACCTAGGTTCTACCCTCCCAAAGAAGTGGTTGGTTGCTCCGAATCTTGAATGCGCGAGCATTCATGGTGAGATACAACGCATCCAGCAATCGGCGCCAGATGATTGCGGTGCTTGGCGCATCGGCAGAAGCGGCAAGCCAATGCCAAGCTCCAACAACCGCCAATAGCGATCTTTCTAACGCCGTTGCGGTGAATTCCGGCGGCAGTCGGCTTTCATCTCTGCGGCGCCTATCTGCGCAACCGCGTGCGCCGGCGCGGCTTGCGCGACGAACATGAACGGCCCGCCGCCGCCGCGGCGATCGAGAGCATCGCCCGCGCCAACCGGCAAATGACCGAATGGGTGGAGGAACAGAATGGCCGAGAGTTTTCGCGAAAACAAAGATGTGTTGGCCCTGCAAGCGCGGGACGCCGGATCGGCGCCTCACCGTTCGCTGTTGGGGCTGGGCGAATTCCTCAAAGGCTTTTCGATGCCCGAAGGGCCTTTCGATCCGCGCGGCGAATGGGAACACCGCTATCGCGTCTGCGTTGTTCGCATGACGCCGCAGGAGGGATGGGCGTGCCTGCCCAGCGGCGCGCTGATTCTTCGGCGAAAGCCGCTGGACGGCGGGCGCCTCGAATTGGCCGCATACTTCGGTGCGGAACACGGCGCAACGGCGATGGACCGACTGGACGCGCAGATGGTCTGCAAGGCGGATGCGGCGGGGAGTCTCGTGAGTTGGCAGACGCGCGCTTTCATTCATGAGGCAAAGTCCGGTGCGGCCGTAAGCGAGCCGGTTGTGGAAACGGGCAGCGTGGCGGGCGGAGAGATTCGGTTTTCCGGTGCGCATAAAAAAACGCTTCGCGCGCCCGAGCCGATTCCATCCAACTGGTCGCTGTTCGAAGCCGTGCAACGCTTGGCGCCGGAAAGAGAAACGCCGCTGGAGTTCTCGATGCTGGAAGAGCTGCGCCTGTTGCGCCTGAACCAGCGCCTTGTGCCAAAACCGCCGATGGAGATCCAAGTCGGCGGTCGAGCGGTTTTGCTCCGGCGCTTCGAGCACTTCGGCGACGGCGTTCTTCCCTATACCTACTGGCTCGACGGCGCGGGTCGCCTGCTTTTCGCGGTCGGCGGCCTGCGGGCCTACCTCTGGGATGCAAAAGCGGAACTGGACGCGAAATAATACCAAGAGAAATCGTGGGTGATGACTCAAATGCAGCGAAAAAGAATCTCGCGACGGCGTTTTTTGAACGTCAGTGCATTAGGCCTCGCTTCGGCCGCGCACGTGTCAAAAACCTTCCCCGCTCCGGCCCTTCTCGAGCGCCGGCCGCCCAATCTGCTCTTCATCCACACCGACCAGCAGTTCGACGGCGCGATTGCGGCGCATGGCTGCCCCTACCTCAAGACCCCGCAAATGGACCGTCTGGCCGCACGGGGGATTTCGTTCCGGCTGTCGTATTCGGCCAATCCGGTCTGTTGTCCCGCGCGTGCCGCCTGGTTCACCGGCCGGCCGCCCAGCGAAAATGCCGTAGTGGTCAACGACCGCCGCCCCATTGTCGCCTCCATGCCCGACCTCGGCCAGTGGTTTGGCGCGCACGGCTATGAACCCGTCTATGCGGGCAAATGGCACATCACCGGCCGTACCGTGGCGAAAAGCTTCAAGCTGATAACCCCTGGCACAGGCATCGGCGAGCATAGCGACGGCGGCGTAGCGCGCGCCGCCCAGCAGTTCCTTCACCGCTATCGCGGCGACAAGCCCTTCTTCCTCTCGGTCGGTTTTCTCCAGCCCCACGACATCTGCTACTGGCTGTTTGCGCACACCGCGCCGCTCGCGGAGTTGCCCTTTCCCGAACTGGCCGGCCAGCTGCCGCCGCTGTGGGACAATTGGGCGTTCGATCCGCGCGAGCCGGAAACCGTCCAGCGCGCCTGGCGTTCCTCGGCCGCCTGGAAGCAAATCTCCCAATGGCCCCAGTGGCAGTGGCGCTATTATCGCTGGAGCTACTACCGCCACGTCGAGATGGTGGACGCGCAAATCGGACTGGTCCTCGATGCGCTCGACGACAGCGGTCTGGCCGAAAACACCGTCGTTGTCTTTTCCGCCGATCACGGCGACGGCATGGGCGCGCATCAACTCTGGCAAAAGATGTATTTCTACGAGGAAGCCGCCCGCGTGCCCATGATCCTGGCCTGGCCCGGGCATATTTCCGAAAACATCCAGGACACCCACCATCTGGTCTCCGGCCTCGACATCGCACCGACGCTCTGCGACTTCGCCGGGATCGAACCTCCGCCGCTCTGCCGCGGCCGGAGCCTTCGCCCGATTGCAGAGGAAAAACCCGTCGCGTGGCGCGAGTTTCTCGTCAGCGAAGTGTCTATCACCGGCCGTATGATTCGCACGCCCGAATGGAAGTTCATCACCTATCGCGGCGATCCCACCGAGCAGCTGTTCGACATGCGCCGCGACCCCGGCGAACTGCGCAACCTCGCTCCCGACGGCCGCCATGCCGATGTCATTGCCGATCTGCGAAGACGACTGGCCGACTGGGAAAGTCATTTGCAGCCGGCCCCCGGCGCTCTCTCCCGCGACGCGTAAGAGTCTGTCTGAAAATCCCTTTCAGCGTCGCAGGCGCTGAATGGGGTTCGCCTTTCAGTGGAATTATTCGACCCCGCCCGCCCGCTGAATTTGGAACGACATACATTCCCCGACAGGCCCTCCGTCAATCCGTCAAAAGAAGTTCTTTGCTGTTCCCTCCATTGACCGGCTGCGTCGGGCGGCCGGCACACGCGTTTCGGGAAAACCCTCTTCCGGGTTGGCCTTTGGCGTAAACTCTACTTTGGCTTCGCTGCGGGCGCCGAGCTGGGTGCAGTGACGATCGGCGGAATCCAGGATGGTGCAGGGAGCGCCACGGGCATGGATGTCAGCGCGTCGGGGCGGCCTCGCAGCCCACGCGGCGCGGTCGTATTGGCCGTGCGCGGGCGCGGCAGCGAGCGGCTTCCCGTAGTCGCACCCAACGTAAGCCCCAGAGTGGACGTAGTCGGCCTCGGCCGTATTTTTTGTTGGTCTGCTTCGAGTTGCTCGACCTGCTTTTGCAAAACCTCGCGGCGGGCCAGAAGCGGCGCAATCTGGGGATTTGCTTTCAGCTTCTCCAGCATTTTATTATCGAGCGCAATCGCCGCACGTCCAACCGCGGTTTGCAGGGCGGCGATTTCCGGATCGCTTTTTAGACGCTGCTCGATCTGATTGAGGCGGAGAATAATCTCGCGGTTGCGCCGGGCCGCCGCGCGGCGCGTTTCAAGGGGCAGCGCCGCGTTGGTCATCTCCTCGCGAAGCGCGTCGGCCTCCCGCTGAAGCTGCGCGGTTTCCGTCGAGCGCAACACCCGTTCTTTGGTTTTCTCATCTAGAGTTTTTTTCGCCTGCTCGAACGCCACAACCAGC
>JADFCW010000065.1 GCA_017161705.1 Candidatus Sumerlaeota bacterium
TTCTCGACCCTTATGCCGCCGGCGACAATATCGGCCGCTCCGGCTGGATCCAGGGCGGCAACAACTGGTCGCCGTGGTGCGCCTCCAACGTCATGGGTGCGGCGATGTATCTCGAGGACGATCCGCAGCGTTTGGCCGCGATGGTCTGGCGTCTGATGCAGGTCGTGGACCGCTTCATCAACAACTACGGCGAGGACGGCGGGTGCGACGAAGGCCCCAGCTACTGGGGCGAGGCGGGCGGCGCGATGCTCGTTTTTCTCGAACTGCTCCATTCGCGCACCAATGGCGCGATTGACATTTACGCCGATCCCAAGGTCGCCGCAATCGGGCGCTTTATCACGTACGCCCATATCAACGGCCCGTGGTTTGTGAATTTCTCGGACGCCGACCCGCAGGGCAAACCGTCGCGCGGCAAGATCTATCGCTTCGGCGAGCGCATCGGCTCGGAGGCCATGAAGAATCTGGCGTTGGCCTCTATGCGCGAATGGAACATCGAGGGGCCGGTTCAGCCCCCCATTCAGCTGGGCCGCATCCGGCCGATCATGGGGCCGTTGATGGAGTTGTTCTGGATTCCCCCCGATGCCAAACCGGCGAAGATCGTCAAAGAACTGGATGTGTGGCTGCCGGACGTGCAGATGCTTTTTGCGCGGGAAACTTCGGCTCCGGATCAGGGCCTTTTCCTTGCTGCTAAAGGCGGCCACAATGCTGAAAGCCATAACCACAACGACTCGGGACACTTCCTTGTCTATCTGGACGGCCAGCCGGCTATCATTGATATCGGGCGCGAGGAATACACGCGCCAGACCTTCAGCAATCGGCGCTATGAATTGCTTTTTACGCGCGGACTCGGCCACAATGCGCCGGTGGTCGGCGGAGTCGAGCAAGCGGCCGGACGCGAATACGAGGCAACTAATGTTCAGTTTGCTGTGAAAGAATTTGGCGCCTCGCTAGCGATGAATCTCGAAAAAGCGTATCCGGCGAACAGCGGGTTGCGGTCGCTGCGGCGGGAATTCGAGCTGCACCGCGGCGCGGCGCCGCGGGTGCGCGTGCGCGATTCGTTCGAGTCGCGCGGTGAGCCGCTCCAGCTGCAGGTGAACCTCTACGCCGCACGGCCGGCCAAAGTGCTTGCGCCCGGCCGGCTCTCGATTGCCTGCGCACCCAGGCCGCTGGTGATCGAGTATGATGCGCAGATACTTTCGGCCAAGGTCGAGGCCGTCCCGTTGACGGATGAAAATCTGCGCGAAGGTTGGGGCGATCAGATTTGGCACATTGTGTTCGATCTGAAAAAACCGGTTGTGGCGGGGGCGTATCAGTTTGAGTTCAGAGCGGCAAACTGAAGGTTGTACCACAAGATTCTAGACTGCCAGTGGGACAGTGCCGCGCAATCTATTCTTCCAGACGGGGTCGCTTGGGGGAAGTCGAGCGAGAGATGTTGCTTTCAACGCCTGCCGACTTCGGAGAACTGTCCAAACGAATCTGAATTCGGACACTATTGGCCGATTGCACGGTGAGAGAAGCCATCAGGTGCGCCAATGACAACGCCTCGGACTTGTTCTTTCCGTCAGGCAATGGATGCGGGGCCTCGGCAGGAACCGCGGCGGGAGAACCCCCGGCGGCTTTGGGCGGCGAAATCAATTCCAGAACCGTCCCGTCGGGCGCTTGAATTGTCCGCCGGGTCGCCGCTCCGAAAGGGCCAAAGACCTGGCCAGCTTCGTCCACCTTGTGACGGAGCGCAATGGAAGCCGCGCTGACCGGCACCGCCTTGGACCGCGCTGCGGCCGCACGCATTGCTTTTTCGAGCGCGTCTTTCGATCCGGCGACCAGATAGCGTCCGTTCCACAAAGCCGTATGAATGCGGGGCAGGTACATGGACGCCGTCGCGGCCGACGATTCCGCCCGCGGAACAAGCGCGCCGCCTTCGGCAACGTCATAGCGAACCGGCAAATGGCCAAACGTTGCCAGAAAGCCGGCCAGGCGCGGCTCGATTTCCGCAAAGGCCGCCGGCTGCCGGACAGCAACGGCCAGCGCCCAATCGCTTGCCGCGGCGCTTTCATCGGAATTGCAAAACACATACAATGCAGCCTCGTCGCCCAGCGTCGAGGCGAGTTGGCCGATGCCCTCGCCACGGCCGCCACCGAGCGGGGCGAAAAACAGATCGAGCGCCGCGGCAACGGTCGGCCAGCCTTCCATGAGGATCGAGCGGAACGCCTTCCACATCTCCGGCAGATCGGCGCGAAAGACTACCTGGCTACGGCAAGCATCATCTGTGGAAACGGTCGCGCCCGTTTTGAGCGGCGCCAACAGCCGAGCGGCCCATCCAGGCGGCGGCAGCACGGCGGCCTCCACGTCCAGCTGCAATGCGTCGCCCTGCTGCGTCAGCACTGCATGGAGCGAACGGGTCTGGGAGAGAAGCACGCGCGCGGGGTTGGCGCCGAATCGCCGCTCTTTTTCACTCTCGGATGCTGGAACCCATGCCGGCGGCGCGGCCTTGATTACCATGACCAACTCGCCCGAGCGTCCGCAATCGCGAAGGAGCGAGTCCAGGCGATCGTTGCGGCCTGCGGCGCCTGCCCCTTCGACTGCTGCACGGATCCACGGAGAAAGGGTCTCGGCGCGCGAGGGCGCGAAAAACATGTAGTGCTCGGTCACGCCGAAAGAAAACGCCCGGCGCTCGGTTTTCTGGATCTCTTGAAACAATGACGTATCGGGCGGAGGCGTTGCAGGCCGCCCGCCGGGCAGCCTCGGACGGCGCGGCGTCGCGGGCGGCGCTGCAGTGCTTTCTGCCCAGACAACCTCTTCGACGGCGGCGGGGCCGACCATACGGCGTTCGATCCGGCCCGCAGGGCCGGCATGGGCGGCGATCCGGCGCCAGAGTTCGCGCACTGCATCATCGCGGTTGCTGTCGCGGCGTGCCAGCAAGACCCAGTCTTCGATGTCCGGCAAAGTCGCCTTGCCGCCGACCGGCGGCATCCATCCGACTACGACTTCGCCCGGCAGGGCGCGCGCAAGGTCCTGAACGCGGAATGCGGTGCGATCGCTCCATGAGCGAAGGAGCCGCTTGTCCAGGGCGTCAAGCGGAGAGACGATCGCGCGGGCCAGCGGGTCATCGGTGCCGCGCAAGGATTCGGCAAGGGTCCATGCTGCGGCGAGTCGTTCGAGATTCTGGGTGTAGAGAAGCAACACGGCTTGTCGGGGTGCAGCATCGAGCAGCAAAATATTCGGAAAATCAGCCTCTTCGCCGCAAGACCGTTGGGCCGGTTGCCCTGCCGGAATGAACGACAATATCGAAAGCACCGCACGCACAAACTTCTGTTTGCAATTGCTCGCGTGCGAAGCCCATGGTTGGATTGGTTTTGCGCGCTGTACCATCGCAGAAGTAGGGTGCGAACATTTCGCGCGACTGTAAAGGGTAAATCAAACGAGGTCTGCGATGGCGGAATTTGTGCATCATCTTCGCGTGCGATTTTGCGAGGTGGACGAATACGGATTTGTCTGGCACGGCCACTATCTGGCGTGGTTCGAGGCCGCGCGCGTCGAGATGCTCCGCGAGGTCGGCCTCACGCCCGCCCGTCTGCTCGAAATGGGCTACCTCGTTCCGGTCGTGGATATCCGCTTGACGTGCAAGAAGCCGATCAAAGCCGACAGCGAAATCACGGTGTTGGTTTCGCTGGAACCGACGGAAAAGGCCATGATCACTTTTTGCTACCGCTTGGTCGAGAAGGCGACGGGGCAACTTTGCGCCGCTGGCTCGACGGCGCATGTCCTGATGAACCGCCGCGAGGCTCTGCTGTATTTCATTCCTGACGAGGTGCGCGGCCCGCTCGACCAACTGATTGCGCGCTATCCGGCCCACGCGGGTCAACCTGCCACAACATAATTCCGGAGATAGGATGCCATGCGTGACAACGGCCAAACGTTTCGCGCGGCCATTTTGGTCGCGCCGAAGAAAATCGAACTGAAAGAATTGCCGCTGCCCCCGCTCCGTCCGGGCGAGGCTCTCGTTCGTGTCCATCTGGCCGGTGTTTGCGGCACCGATCTGGCCATTCACAATGGCGACTATCCCGTCCCGCTGCCGTTGATTCTCGGTCATGAATGGGCGGGAACGGTCGAGGCCGTCGGCGATGCGCGCCAGCGCTGCTGGATAGGCCGCCGTGTTGTGGGCGAAATCAACAACCACTGTGCCGCGCTCGGGTTCCGGCGGTTGTGTGCCGCGTGCAAGGCTGGATTGCCGACGCACTGTCTGAAACGCACAGTGACAGGCATTGTTGCGCATCATGGCGCCTTTGCGGAATATGTGATTGTGCCTATTGCCAATTTGCGCGAATTGCCGCGGGCGATGAGCGACGAGGCCGCCGTGTTTATCGAACCTCTGGCCGCTGCACTCCAGACGTTCGAGATGACGCCGCTGACCGCAACAGCCGCAGCAAAAAAGACAGAGCCCGCCGTTGTCGTCCTCGGATGCGGGCGGCTGGGCGTGCTGGCAGCTCTTGCGGCCCAGGCGCTCGGAGGAAAGGTCCTGGCTTTTGGCCGCCGTCGCGAAGAAATCACCCGCGCAAGACGCGTCGGCGTTCGTGCGCGCGCCCATTCAGCGCCAGTGGAAATGATCCGCGCGGTCAAGACGGCGACCGCAGGCTTTGGCGCCGATGTCGTGGTCGAAGCCACGGGTTCGCCCAACGGGCTGGCCCTGGCGCTCGAGTGCGTGCGCCCACGCGGAACCATTGCGTTGAAAAGCACGCCTGGTCTGCCCGTCGAACAGTTCGACCTGACGCGGGCGGTCGTTAATGAAGTGCGGCTGCAAGGCTCGCGTTGCGGTTCTTTTTCCGCCGCCATCCGGTTCTGGCAGCGTCATCGTCCCCCGCTGGAGCGCCTGGTCGCCGCTCAATTCCCTCTGAGTCAAATCAGCGAGGCGCTCGATCGTGCGCGGCGGCCCGGCAAGGTGCTGGTGCGCTGTGCCTGACCCTGCGGGATATTCAGCGTGAAAGTTATTTAGAATCCGAAGCGGGAGTTTTCTCGACAGTCTTCAACAGATCGCGATAGGCCTGCTCCAAGCGGCCGTAGGCATGGGCGCAGCTCATGGCGGCGCCGGCGGAAATGGCGGCGACCGAAAGCGTCTCGAAGTCTGGATCGCCGAAGTTCCACGGTGAGCGCTGCCGCACCAATGCGATTGCGCCGAACAGAGTGTCGCCGTCGAGAATCGGCGCGCACATCACTGCGCAGGCGGTTTCCAGCGGCTTCGAACTGCCGGTCGGCGGTGTGCCCTCCACGTACACCGACCGGTTCGATTTCCGCACATATTCGAGGACTTCGGCGGGAACCAGCGCCGGGTCGGCTTGCGGCGGCTCAGCGGCTACCGGCCGCAGCAGTCCTCCTTCTGGCTCGCTCAAAAAAACATGGCACGCATCGGCTTCGACCACGGGGAACAAGCGAAGACCGACGGTTCGCGCCAGCGAGCACGGGTCCGCCGCGCCTTGCAGAATCTCCGCCGCAGTCAAAACCGGCGCCAGCACCGTAGGAGAATAGGGCACGGGCGAGCGCCGCGTATCGCTGAGGAGCTCTTTCTGCATCGCAATGTCCGTCCGTTCCGCTGCCTGACCTCGATGTGCTCCGACCATGCCGCGGGCATCGAATGCCTGCACCAGACGAAAGCCGCCCAGAGTCAACGGCTCTTCGGCGGTATCCGCCGTCAAACACTCCAGAACATGCAGCCGAACCGAACCGACCACTATGACGTCGCCGTCTTTGAGGCGGCTCTGTCGAATCGCAATGCCGTTGAGATAGGTCCCGTTGGTGCTTTCCAGGTCGGTGATTTGCCAGCCGTCGGCGAGGCACTCGATGCGGCAGTGCGACCGGGAGACCGCTTTTTCCGCGATCACAATATCGTTGTTGATGTCACGGCCGATCATGATGCGCGGCTGGCGAAAGGTCTCGGTGCGGTAGTCCTTGGGGGATCGGTAAATTTTCAGCCGAATTTCACCCATTTTGTCCCTGCCGGATTGTGGCGTTGTGCGCCAAGAGCGCGCGTGGCCGGAATCTTTCCGACAGACCGCGGCGCGATCAAGGACAAATTGCGGGCAGCGCGCGCGACGCCTGCACCGCCTCTGCCCGCACCGCCCATCACCCCATGTCGCTGCCTCTGTTCCCAAAAAGCAGCCTTTACTTTCGGCCGCAGCCCCTTTATTGTCTCACCGTGAGAACGACGCAAACAGTCCAGGGCCGATTGCGCGCCGGCGCTGCCGGCACCACGCAACGAGAACCCGCATGAGCCACCGCGCAGACACTCCAGTTTATCTCGATGCCCGCATGATCGGCCATTCCGGCATTGGGACGCATATTCGCGGTTTGCTGGAAGGCTGGCGGGAGGGCGCGCTGGAGTTTCGGCCGGTTTTGCTGGGGAACCCGGCGACGCTGGCGGCGTGGTTGCCCGACGCGACCGCCTATACGATTGTTCCTTATCAGGCGCGGCCTTACGGCGTGGGCGAGCAATGGTCGTTTCCTGCGCGTGCCGTCGGCCGGGCGCTTCTGCATGTCCCGCACTACAACATCCCGTTCGGCCACCGCGGCCCGTTGGTCGTCACGCTTCACGATCTGATTCACTTGCATCCGCAATGGGGCGCAAAATCGGTTCTGGCGCGTTTGTATGCGCACTGCATGGTGCGGGCGGCTTGTCGCCGCGCCGCACGCATTTTCACGGTGTCGCAGGCAACGGCAGACGAACTGACTGCGCAGTTGGAAGTCGCGCCTGAGCGGATTTCCATCGTTTACAACGCCGCCGCCGAATGGTTTCACCGCCCCGCCCCGCCGCCCGAGACAGTTGCCCGATTTCGCCGCGACCACCGCCTGCCCGATGACTATATCTTGACGGTCGGCCTCTATAAACCCCATAAGAACATTGACGGTTTGTTGGACGCATTTCGCTTGCTTCGGCAGGGCCGCCGGATGTTCTTGCCGCTGGTGGTGGCAGGAACGCAGGGAAAAGAGCGACCGGCGCTTTTCGAAGCGATCCGCCGCCGCGGCTTGACCGACGCAGTGCGGGTCGTGGATCGTTTGCCGTCCGAGCAAATGCCTCTGCTTTACCGCGCGGCGCGGGCGCTGGTCCATCCAGCGCTGCTGGAAGGCTTCGGCTTGCCGGTTGTTGAGGCGCAAGCCGTGGGCACGCCGGTGGCGGCCGCGAACACGCCGGCCGTCGCGGAGGTTGCCGGCGACGGCGCGCTGTTGTTCGATCCCTTGAATGTGGAAGAGATGGCGCGCCAGATTCAGACTGTTGTCGGCGATCCGAATGTTCGGGCAAAGCTGGCGGAACAAGGCCGGAAGAATGCCCGGCGGTTTTCCTGGAGCGAAAGTGCGGCCAAAGTGCGCGCCGTCTATGAGAGCCTGAGCGGGCGCAGCGCCCCCTCAAGTGTTCCGCGGCGTGGGTTGAAATAGATTGCAAAACGGAGAGTCCAGCAAGCGGGCCTATGAACGTTGCACTGATCCACGACTGGCTGAACGGAATGCGGGGGGGCGAGAAGGTCCTCGAAGTCTTGTGCGACCTGTTTCCAAAGGCGGACCTCTACACGTTGTTCTACGAACCGGGGCGGGTCAGCGAGAAGATCCGGCAGATGAATGTGCACTATTCGATCCTGCAGCGGTTTCCCGGCGCGCGTACCCACTACCGCTTATATTTGCCGCTCTACTTCTGGGCGATTGGCCGATTTGATCTGTCCGCCTATGACGTGGTGATCTCCTCCAGCCATTGCGCCGCCAAGAGCGTTCGCCTGACCGACCGCCAGGTTCATATCTGCTACTGTCATACTCCCATGCGGTATATCTGGGAACAATACGACGTATATTTCGGCGGAGCCAACCGCTGGCGGCTGCCGTCGCTGGGAATGCGGCTGTTTCGCAAGCGGCTGCAAAAATGGGACGTCGCGGCCGCTCAGCGCGTCCATCACTTTATCGCCAACTCCCAAAGCGTGTCGTATCGCATTCGGCGCTACTATAACCGCGAGTCCAAGATTGTCTACCCGCCTGTGGATACGGATCTGTTTCGTCCGCTCCCTGCCGAACAGGCCGATTATTTTTTGGTGGTCGCGGCACTGGTTCCTTACAAGCGCGTGGATTTGGCCATCGAGGCGTTCAATCGCCTGGGCCATCCGCTGTGGGTGGTGGGGACGGGGCCGGAGCGGCGGCGGTTGGAGCGGATCGCCGGCCCCAATGTGAAGTTCTGGGGATGGGTCTCCAATGCCCAGCTGGTGGAGATGTATAATCACTGTCGCGCGCTGATCTTTCCGGGCGAGGAAGACTTCGGAATCACAGCCGTGGAAGCGCAGGCATGCGGGCGTCCGGTGATCGCCTATCGCAAGGGCGGGGTGACCGAAAGCGTGCTGGACCGGCGGACGGGTCTGTTCTTCAAGGAACCGACTGCCGAGTCGTTGTGCGGGGCGGTCGAGACCTTTGGAACTTTGGTTTTCGACCGCGGCGTCATCCGCAACCATGCGGAGCAATTCGGCGGCCACCGGTGCCGGAACAAACTCAGCCGAACGATTCAACGGATGCTGCAGGAACATGGACTCTAGACGCCGCCGCCGACTCAGCTTCGAGGCGGCCACCATGGCCGCCGACGCCCTCGCGGTCGCACTGGCTCTCCCCTTTACGTATTGGCTGCGTTTCCATGCCCCCTTCCCGCTGGCTCCCCGCGGCGAGTGGCAGGTGGCCGACTACTGGCGTATCTATCCTGTGGCCGTGCTCTCCTGGATTGTCGCCCTGGCCTCCGTCCATGCCTACGCGTTGGGCCACGAAATTCTGAGCATGCGCGTCATGCAGCGGCTGGTCAAAGGCTCGCTGCTGGCCGTGGCCATCATCATCACGGTGAATTTTTTCTTCCGCATCGCGCCCGAAACGGCCTATGCGCGCGTGCTGGCCCCGATGGCTTTTGCTGTGAGCGTGGTATTTCTGGCCGGCACGCGGTGGATGTTGCGCCGCATTGTGCGCCACTTGCAGGAAAAACGCGGCATCGGTCAAAAACGAGTGCTCCTCTACGGCACGGGCGACCTGGCCCGCAGCGTCGCCCAGCGCATCCGCGATCAGGCCCACCCCACCTTCCGGATCGTCGGTTTTCTGAGCGATAATCGGGGGGACATCGGCCGCGAAGTCAACGACCTCCCGGTGGTCGGCGAATGCAGCCAGCTGCTCGATCTACTGGCCCCGCTTGGCGTGGACGATGTGATTCTCGCGGATCCGCAACTCGCTCCCGACCGCATTCTCGAACTGATGCTGGACTGCGAAAAGCGAATGGTAAACTGCCGCACCGTGCCCAATCTGTTTCAGACCAGCTTGGCCGAGGTGCAGTCGGAACTGTTCGAGGGCGTGCCGCTCTATGGGTTGAAGGAGACGCCCTTGCAGGGGCTGAACGCCGCGATGAAACGCACGTTTGACATCGTGGTGTCGGCTGCCAGCTTGATCCTGACCGCGCCGTTGTATCCGTTCATTGCTCTGGCGATCAAACTCGATTCGCCCGGACCGGTTCTCTACAAACAGCGGCGCACCAGTCTCGACGGGACGACTTTCAATCTTTACAAATTTCGGTCCATGATCGCCAACGCCGAAGAAGAGACAGGGCCGGTTTGGGCCACGGAAGACGACCCGCGAAAAACCCGGGTGGGCCGTTGGCTGCGCCGCTGGAATCTGGACGAGCTGCCCCAGCTGATCAATGTGCTGCGCGGCGACATGAGTCTGGTCGGCCCGCGGCCGGAACGTCCTTTTTTTGTCAAACAATTCCGCGAACAACTGCCGCGCTACATGGCCCGCCACAAAGTTCGGACGGGTCTGACCGGCTGGGCGCAGGTGCACGGCCTGCGCGGCCGCAGCTCGATCGAGGATCGCCTTGCCTACGATCTGTATTACATCGAAAATTGGAGTTTTTGGCTGGACCTGAAGATTCTCGCCATGACACTGCGCGCGTGGCGGCGCGGCGCACAATAATGCCTTAGCGCGTTCACTCCAGATCAAACCGATGGGGCAGGAGGTCGCCGAGACGGTAGGTCGCGGACTGGCCGCCGATGTTGGCACAAACCACCGTCAAGCCGGGGGCGAATTCAGCGAGAACCTGGCGGCAGGCCCCGCAGGGTGTAACAATCTTCTCCATACCGGTATCGGCAACAAGGGCCAGAGCCACGAAGCTGCGGCAGCCGGCGGCGACGGCTGCAACCACTGCTGCGCGCTCGGCGCACAAGGTCAGGCCGTACGAGGCGTTTTCGACGTTGCAGCCGGTGTAGGTCTTTCCGTCCGTGCCGAGCAAGGCCGCGCCGACAGCAAAATGCGAGTAGGGCGCATAAGCTCGTTCGCGCGCGGATGTTGCAGCCTCGAGCAGAGCGGCCATTTGTTCGGTCGAAGGCATGGTCATGGCCGGCTATTCCGACCGGTCGCGCAACCGCGCGCCAATATACGGAAATTCCAGATCATGCCCGTTGAGCGAGCGCCATGCATAGTAGAAACACACGCACGCATACGCAATAAACGTCAGCCACAGCACCCATTCGTCGAAAGTCAGAAACCACGTGCCCAGACGCGGGCTGACGTTGCCCACCAATCGGGCAAACAGGTAGAAGAGGTAGATGACAATGATGACCAGAAGCAGACACGCCTGACCCGCAATCGCCTGTTTGGCATGGAACACTACGGTGCGGCTGCGTTCCTGATAGGTGAGGTAAATGATGCCGGCGGCCAGAATGCCGAACAACGGGATGATGGCCAACAGATACGTCCACATTACGATTTCGCGTTCCCGCAAATGAATCATGCCTTCCGGTCGGTTGTCCATAGGTCGGTCTCCTTTGCACCGGCGCCGGCGCTGAACCGGCATAAGGTTTGCAGCCCGACAGGCTGCACTCCCAAAAAGGAAATCAACTGTATTGGCCCGCCAATGTCAAATCGGTTTTCATTGACTTTGCCGCATGGAAAGGACAGAGAATATCCGGTTTCACATTTCCCGCTGTGCTGTCGTCCCGTAGCGGGGCGAGTCCTTGCACGTGGAACGTGAACCCGGATTTGCGAGCCCGCATGGACGCGCACGACCATGTTGATCTCTCTACGAATCCAGGACCTGGCCATTATTGACGAACTGGACATCGAGTTTTCGCCCGGTCTGAACATTTTGACGGGCGAGACCGGCGCGGGCAAGTCCATCATTCTCGGCGCATTGGAACTTATTCTGGGCGCGCGCGGCGCACCCGAAGACATCCGCTCGCAATGCGAGCGCGCCCGCGTCGAGGCCGTCTTTGATGTCCACCATCTGCCGCGTATCCGGAAATGGCTCGAAGGGCGCGGCGTAGAAATTAGCGAGGAAGAAGACCTGCTGATCGCCCGCGAACTGTCGCGCTCGGGCCGCAGCCGCAACTTTGTCATGGGGTCCCAGGTTCCCGTGTCCCTCCTGCGGGAACTGGGCGATTTGCTCGTGGACATCCACGGACAGCATCAGCATCAGTCGCTTCTGTCGGTCGAAACGCATCTGGACGCTCTCGATGACTTTGCACGCACCGAGCCGCTGCGCGACCAGGTGGCCCAGCTGTTTCGGCAATGGGAACAACTCCGCCGGCGTCTGGCCGAGCTCTCGCGCGACGAGCGCGAGATCGAGCAGCGCAAGGACATGCTCGCCTTTCAGGTCCACGAAATCGAAAGCGCCCAGCTGGTCGCCGGCGAGGATGTCGAACTCGAACAGGAACGCCAGCGTCTGGCCCACGCCGAAGCGCTCGCCCGCGCGTCGGCCGCTGCCGAGGACATCCTCAGCGAGGGCGAGGCGACCGAAATCACCGTCCTTTCGCTTCTCAGCCGCGTCGAAGATGAACTGGTCGAACTGGCTCGATTTGATCCCACAACGGCTTCGATGACCGAGGACCTGTTGGAAATCCGCTTCCGGCTCGAAGACCTCGCCTCGCGTCTGCGCGGCTATCGCGCCTCGCTCGATCCCGACCCGCGCCGGCTCGAAGTGATCGAAGACCGTCTGGATCTGATCCGCCAACTGAAACGCAAATACGGTGCTACAATCGAGGACATCCTGACGCTGTGCGAGAACAACCGCCACGAGCTCGAGCGGTTCGGCAACCGCGACGAGGATGCGGAGAAAATCCGCGCCGAGATCGAGCAAACGACCGCCGCGCTCGCCGCGGCCTGCGAGGAATTGTCCGCCGCACGCCAGACCGCAGCGCGCAAACTGGAAAAAGCCCTCGTCCAGGTGCTGGCCGATCTCAACATGCCCCACGCGCACTTCCTGGTCGAAATGGCCCGCGACCCGCTTGAACCGGGCGAGGGCGTGCCGCTGGCCGGCCGCCATTATCGCGTCGGACCGACGGGCGTGGACCGCGTCGAGTTTCTCATCTCGCCTAATCCCGGCGAGGAACTCAAGCCCCTGCGCAAGATCGCCTCGGGCGGCGAAATCTCCCGCATCATGCTCGCCCTCAAATCACTGATCGCCAGGAACGACCGCATCCCGACACTGGTTTTCGACGAAATTGATGTGGGAATCGGCGGAGCCACCGCCGACCGAGTCGGCGAGAAAATGGCGGAACTCAGCCGTATCCATCAAATCCTCGCCATTACGCACTTGCCGCAAATTGCGGCGCGCGCGCATGCTCACTTCGCTGTCGAAAAGAAAGTCACCGCCGGACGCGCCATCACCACCGTCCGCCGCCTCTCGCCCAGCGAACGTCCCGCCGAGCTTGCCCGGATGATGGCCGGCGGACAAGTCACCGACCTCAGCCGCCGTCATGCAGCGCAGCTGATCAAGCAGGCGCAGGGGAAAAGCGAATGAACCGAACCTGCGCGCCGCGCGGAATGAAACATGCGAACACAACCCCAAAGCCCATCCTCGTGATCGGCGGGGGAGCCGCCGGCCTCATGGCCGCTGGACGCGCGGCGGAACTCGGCGCTCCGGTGCTGCTTCTCGAAAAGACCGACGGCTGCGGCAAGAAAATTCTCCTCAGCGGCAAAACGCGCTGCAATCTCACCAACACGGCTCCTCTCGGCGAATTCATCGCCGCCTACGGCCCGAACGGCCGCTTTCTCCACGGCGCCTTTTCGCGCTTCTTCCGCGGGGAACTCCTCGCGTTGCTCGCGCGCTATGGCGTGACGGTTAAAACCGAACGCGGCGGCCGCGTCTTTCCCACCTCCGACGATGCCCACGATGTGGTCCGCGCCCTCGAACGTTTCGCCCGCGAAAATCGGGCGATCATTCAAACCACAACTCGCGCCGTCGCCATCGAAACCGCTCCGCTGCCCGATCCGCAGTCCGAAATCCGCGTCGCGGCCGTCCGCACCGACCGCGGAAGACTGCCCGCGGCCGCAGTGATTCTGGCCGCCGGCGGCGCGTCGTATCCGGCCACGGGTTCGACCGGCGACGGATACGAGATGGCTCGCGCTTTGGGCCATACGATTGTCCCGCTGCGGCCGGCGCTCGTGCCGCTGGTCGTGGAGGAAAGCGCCCGCACGAAAGCCCTGCAAGGCCTCAGTTTGCGCAATGTCCGCCTGACGGCGTTCCAATGCCGCGCCGACCAGATCGAGCCGGCGCGGGTTCCCTCCTATGACTGCGGGCGCGGAATCATCGGCAGAAAGGCCCGCGCGCCGGTTCTCGAAAGCCGTTTCGGCGAAATGATGATGACCCATTTCGGCATCGGCGGCCCAATCACGCTGCAGATGAGTCTGGCCGTTGTAGATGCGCTCGCGCGCGGGCCGGTCAGCGTGGCCATAGACCTCAAGCCGGCGCTGAGCCGCGAGCAGTTGCAGCAGCGGCTTCAACGGGATTTCGACCGCCGCGGCCGGCGAACGTTTCGCAACATCCTGAAAGACCTTCTGCCGGCGAAGATGCGCGATCTGTTTGTCGAGTGGAGCGGCATTGCGCCCGATAAGCTGGCCAACCAGATCAGCGCCGCCGAGCGCGACCGCTTGGCCGCCCTGCTGAAGTCGCTTCGGTTCAACATCCGCGGGCCGCTGCCGATGGCCTCGGCAATTGTCACCGCCGGCGGCGTGGCGCTTTCCGAAGTGGACCCGCGCACCATGGAATCGCGCCGGATTCGGGGACTTTACTTCTGCGGCGAGGTGCTCGACCTCGACGCCGATACGGGCGGATTCAATCTGCAGGCGGCTTTTTCGACCGGCTACGTGGCGGGCGAAAGCGCCGCACACGCCACGCAAGCAAATCGGCGGCAACGTCTATCCTAACAACGTCTATCCTAAAACGAAAACAGGGGGCGCTTTGGATTTGCCTGCAATGGGATGAACTGGGCGCGCAACCGCGCTGGTTTGCCGGCGATCAGGAAAAACTTGCCTTCGCACACCCTTCCATATATATCCCGATACAGAATTGGAACGGCGAGCTCATTGTGTTCGACATTGTATTCGACGGAGGATTTGGCCATGCGACCACGGACACTTTACCCGGTCTGTCTTCTCGCGTTCTACTCTTTCGTGTGGGCGGCGGCCGGTGCTCTTGCCGCAACCGCACCGGCTGTCGTGTGGCTCGAAGCCGAGCAATTCGCTGATGGCGGCGGCTGGTCCAACGACCCGCAATTTGTCGCCCAGATGGGTTCGCCCTATCTCCTGGCGACAGGCCTTGGCAAGCCAGTCAAGGATGCAGTGACCAGAGCGCGCATTCCTTCGCGCGGCGAATACCGGCTGTGGGTGCGCTGCAAGGACTGGTATCCCGAACATAGTCCGGGACAGTTTCAAGTCATTGTGGCCGGCCAGCCCTCCAAAACCGTGTTTGGCAAGGCCAACAGCAGCGCGTGGCAATGGGTGGACGGCGGATTATTCAACATCCAAAGCGCCGAGGTCGAAGTGCGCCTGCGGGATCTTACAGGCTGGTGGGGCCGCTGCGATGCGGTTGTTCTTTCGGCCGATCCGAGTTTTCGCCCGTCCGACAACTCCGACGACTTGGCCCGGCAGCGCGAGACTTTCGGCGGCGTCGCGCGCGAAATCCAACAGCCCGGCCCTTACGACGTGGTGGTGGTCGGCGGCGGGCTGGCTGGCACGGCGTCGGCGATTGCCGCTGCCCGGATGGGTTGCCGCACGGCGCTGATTCAGGACCGCCCGGTTCTCGGCGGCAACGCCTCCGTCGAGATCAACGTGCCGCCGCAGGGCGACACCACGCGCGAGCCGCTGGATCCGGGCGAAACGGGCATCATCGAGGAGTTCGATCCGCTCGGCCCGCGCCATGCCGACTGGTCCACGCCGATGGAAAAAGTTGTGCGCGCACAGAAAAACCTCGACCTGTTCCTCAACACCCGCGCCACGGGGGTTGTGATGAAGGACAAGACCGCGATAGATGCCGTCGAGGCACTCGACGTGCGCACCGGCGCCCGCTATCGCTTCGCCGGCCGCATGTTTGTGGATGCCACTGGCGACGGATGGATCGGCTACTGGGCCGGCGCCGAATACCGCCACGGCAGCGAGGGCCGCGAGGAGTACGGCGAATCCATCGCCGCCGAGCCCAGCCGCCAGACCATGGGCAATACGATCTACAAGATGGAATTTCGCACGCACGACCAGCCCGTACCCTTTGCGGCACCTGCCTGGGCCTACAAATGGACCTCGCCCGACGACTTCGACAAAGACCCCATCCATGCGATCCGCACCAGCGGGGAGCGGCCGAAAAACTTCGACGATCTGACAAAAGGCCGCGGCCGCGAACCCCGCACCCCCAACGCGGGCGCCTTCGAGTGGTGGGTCGAACTGGGCGGCATGTATGACACGATCGCCGACGCCGAATGGATTCGCGACGAACTGTTCCGCATCAATATCGGTCTGTGGGATTATGTGAAGAACTACAACCCCAAAACGATCGAGGAAAACAAAAACAAGGAATTGGTCTGGATGAACTACGTTCCCGGCACCCGCGAATCGCGCCGCCTGCTGGGCGACTATGTGCTGACGCAAAAAGACTTTGAGCAAAAAACCGTCCACCCCGACACCGTGGCCTATTGCGGCTGGGGAACCGACATTCATCATCCGTGGGGATTTTTTGCCAAAGGCAACGAATACTATACCGGCTTCCATCACAAGCAGAGCATCCCTTATCGGTCGCTCTATTCGCGGAACATCTCCAATCTACTGATGGCCGGACGCGACATTTCGGTCAGCCACATCGCGCTCGGAAGCGTCCGCGTCATGCGCACGTGCTGCATTGTCGGCCAGGCCGCCGGAACCGCGGCCGCGCTGGCCTGCCAGCTCTATACCACGCCGCGCGGCATCTACGAAAAGTACCTCGACCGGCTGCAGGACCAACTGCTCAAAGACGGCATGTATCTGATGGGCCGCCCGAATGCTGATCCAAACGACCTCGCGCGATCGGCCAGGGCGACCGCTTCGAGCGTGGCTGCGATCCGCAACCCGGCCCTATCGGCCAAAGCCAAGACCGCGGTCAACGGCGGACTGATTCATGAGTTGAAGACGCCGCGAGCGGTCATGTTCACCGCAAAAGGCGCAGGTACCGCCCCGGTGAATCTGGAGTCGGTGTCGTTGTTCCTGCGCTCGACGCTCGCGCGGCCGGCGACCATCCGCGCGGTGTTGCGGCCGGCCAAGCAACTGGGGGACTTTTCCTCCCAGACCAACCTTGCCGAGGCCGAAGGCACGGTTCCGCCGCAAAGCGCCGGCTGGGTCGAGTTCAAACTCGCGGCCAAACTCGAGCCGGGCAACGTGTACTACATTGCCTTGCCGGCAACCCTGGGGCTCAACTGGGACTTGTATCCATCCGAGCCGCCGGGCACCACACGCGCCTACGGAGGGCCGAACTGGAAACCGATGTATGGCTGCTATCGCTTCAAACTCAATCCGGGCGGCGAACCGGAAGGCGCCGCCGTCCTACCGCTGGCCGACAGTACGGGACCGGATGCCCAGGGGACGCCAACCGAAATCATCCGTCTCGAACCGGCTAATGTGATCAATGGCTGGAACCGCGCCGTCAGCGGTGCGCCCAACTCGTGGGCTCCCGATCCGAAGGCGCCGCTGCCGCAATGGGTCGAGTTGCATTTCGGCAAGCCGGTGAAGTTTAACTCGGTTCACGTGACGTTCCAGCTGCCGACTTTGGCCGCGGCAGCATATTCGATCCACACGTCCGTCGGCGGCAAGGAGTGGAAAACGGTTGCGCGCGTGACCGACAACCGACAGCGCCGCCGCGTCCACGAGTTCGAGCCGGTGACCGCCGACCGGCTCCGACTGGTCATCGAAGCAAACAGCACGAGCGGCTCAACGCCGCAGGTTTGCGAGATTCGGGTCTATGATGAGACGGAAAAATGAGGAATTTCCAAAGCGCGCCCATACGATAAAAGCGGGGCGCCGTTGGAGGCATGGAATATCGGCCGAACCTTTTGTCTAACCCCGCCGCCTATTCAATGGGGTCGGCGCGAAACCGCGTTACATACAAATCCACCTGGCCGTTGGGTTCCTCGCGCAACCCGAACACGATTTCGCGCACCAGCGCACGTGTGGGGTTAAGGTTGCGCTTCCGAAGCTCCGCTTCTTCGAGCTGCGCCATCCGCGCCAACACTTCCCCCGAAAGCGTCATCACCTCGTAATAGCCTGTTCCGCCGCTGTTCAGATACGTTCCCCGATCGGTCGTGACAGCGTTGACATAGGAAGAACGCCCGCCGTCTTTGACCAGCCGGCTTTGGATTTTGATTTTGTAGCGCGCCATAAACCGTTCTTGCATGGATTTGGGATAGCGGGCCATGTCAATCTCGCGCACGGTGCCGCGGTCGCTTCCAACGCTTGCATAGGGCCGCTTGACGCCGCCGGCATCCGCGCTGTTGGTCAGGGTGGCCACGTGCGCCATGATGCGGGATTTTTGCGCCTCCTGCTCGGCTTCGGTTTTCTCGACGCTGGCTCGAAATTGTTCCAGCATCTCGGGGCTGATCGGTGGCTCGGGCAACGGGGCCGCCGGCGATGAAGAGGGCGGGGGTGTGGGCGTTGCCGCCGGCGGCTGGGGCGCGGGAGCTTCGGGCGGTTTTTCGGTTTCTGGTTCCGGCGGAACCGGCGCAGGGTCGGACGGCGCAGGATTCAGAACGACAGCCGCTTCGGGTTTTTCCTCCTCGACCGCCTCGGGCGATGTCCGTTGCGGCGGGCTGAAGGCAGGCTCGGATGGGAGCGGATGGGTTTGGGCCGTCTCCGGCGGCGCGGCGCTTTCCTCGCGCGGAGCCGGTTCAGGGGGCGGCTCCGGACGCATCACGTGGATAAACAGCGGAGTCATCCGCGGCGCCGGTTGCGGCGGTTCGCTCCATGTGCGCAGCAACATCAGCAATAGCGCTGCATGAAAGAGCAGTGAGACCGCCAGAGGACTATGTTTTTCAATCAGCGCTTGCATAAATGCACATCCCAGAATCCCACGTGCTTTTTGGATGTGCCGCCGAAGCGGAACACGCCCATAACCCTGCCCTACAGCTGAAGCTGTTTCAAGATTTCTTGTATCTCCTTCTTGAAGGCGTCTTCGTTCAATTGCTCGACTGTGGAAGGATCCAGACCAGGCAGGAACGGCGCGACCGTTGCCGCCGCACTCCGTGTGTCGTTCTTTCCGGCGCCCGAGCCGGCGCCGGCGGCAATCCGCGCCTTGAGAATTTCCTGCTTGAGAGCGCGTGCGCGGATCAGCGGCTCGGTGGCCATGGTCGCAGTGGTGAACTGCTCGTGAAGAACGCCGTCCACCAGATCGAGCGCCTCATCGGTCCGGCCCTGCAGCAAGAGGCGCCGCGCCTGATCGATACGGCTGAGGGCCAACGCTTCCGCGGTCAGCGACTGCTCGGCCAGTTTGGTGCGCGCCAGCCTGGCCAGAGAATCTACCCGATCGGTCAATTCGGACCTGGGATAGCGGGAACGAAATTGCTCGGCCGTGTCGAGCACTTCGACGTATCGGCTTTCGCCGTAGAGGCTGGCGATCTTTTCCAGCAGGGCCAACGCTTCGCCTTCGCGGATGAGCGCGATTTGCTTTTCCGCCATCTCGCGCAGTTGCGAGGACCGTGCGGCGAGGACGAATTCCTCGACCGCCGCGCCGTTCATTTTCCGCTTCTGCAGTTCGAGCCCCAGTTGAAAATGCCGCGCCGCATCGTCGGGAGAAACGCGCGACCGCTGCTCGCCCCAGTAGCATTCCTGTTTGAGCTGTTCGCGCTCGGGCGCGTCAAAATATTCGCTGCCCTCGGCCAGAAGGCCCCGTGCCATCTCCCAGTTGCCGTTCGACAAATAGTGGCCGATGGCCTGACGGTAGATTTTGGTCATTAGGCGCGCCGCCAGCTCCGGAATGTGCGGCCTGGCGTAGTCGCGAACGAAAGCCAGCGCCTCATTGAAATGGCCCCGTTCGCACAACACATCGCATTCAGGCTCGAGGAGAGTTCGGAGGCATTCCTTCCCGATCGCAGGTGCCAGCGGTATCACTTCATCGGCATAAAGCCGGCAGGCCTCCGCGATATTGCCGCACCGGCGCGCCGCGCTCGCCTTCCCAAGAGCCAACCACACCTGGCACGATTTGCCGCGCGCCGGATCGAGCACGTGGAGCAGCTCCAGCATGCCCACACATTCCTCGAACCGGCCCTCGTTGGCCGCCCGAATCAGCCGCGGCAGCGCCCATTGGATGACACGTGTGCGCTTGGCCGGCTGGCTCGAAAAATAGGCGGCATCCAACGACCGCCACGCGGCCACAGCGGCCGCCGGCTCGCCCATGGCCAGCGCCATATCCCCCCGGAAATAGGTCCAGTCCGGGTCCGGCCGTCCGCGCCGCGACAACTCCTCGCACAGCGCCAGCCATTGCTTTCGATCCGTGCTCGACATGTAAGTCATGCGGTCGAGAAAATGGGGCGACACTTCGAGGATGATTTGCCGCGCCCGGCGGGCATCCAAACCCATCTCCAGGGCGCGGCGCAACAGATTCGACGATTCGATGAAATCCGGCCGCCGCAGGTAAATCGCCGCCGACAGCGCCAGATTCTCGCGCGACTCCTCCCGTTCGACCCGCTCGACTTCCGACCGGCTGAAGGTCAGTACAATCCGGTCGGCGGTCTCGAAGCGGATCATCTCCGGCGTCTCCTCGCGCACCAAGCCCTGCAACCGTTTGCCGTCCTTGCGGACAATATAGTCGGCGCCCGCGGGAAGCACCAGCATCCCCTGTGCCGCTGCGGCAAAAACGCCGGCCCATCCAATCAGGGACCTTTGCACTTGTTTCCTGCGCCGCTGCATGAGGCCCTCTCCAACCATGATGCAACGTTACTGCGGGACCCCTTCTTTCTTCAAGCGGGAAGTGATTGGAGAGCGTTGCGCAACACGATTCGATCGGGGAATCCAGGCGGCAATAGAGGCGGGACTACCTGCGGTTTCGCAGGCTGCCGTCAGGATTGAATTCGAGGGTGAATTTCCGGGAGGCTGTCTTGATCTCCGCTTCGTAGTAAGTTTCGCCGTCGCGTACCCAGCGCTTGAGGTCTTCCAGCTTGCCGCCATCGGCCAACTGCGCCTGGACCAGCGAGTGGATTCTCGGCGGGAGTGTGTCCAGGGCGATCTCCTCATCCTTGACGCGGAGCGAGCCGTCGGCGCCGATCTTCATGTCAACGTCGCGCCCGTCATTCGTTTTGGTCTCGACGTCGTACCAGCCGCGCGCACTGTCCCAGCGCATCTTCTTCAACGTCACTCCCGGAGCGTATTCCCGGATTGCCGCCATGACAACGGATTGGTGCGATTGAAAATACTGCGCCATGCCGCCTTCCAGGGTTTGGGGCGAACCGGAACTGCCGCCGCTCTCTCCGCCCGTCACCCCGAACTCGCGGCAATTGCCCTCTGCATCGGCCATCAGAACATGATCCACTCCCACTTCCAGAATCGTATAGTCGCCGGCTTTTTCCTCGACGCCCAGCCACTGCCCGTTGATCAGAGCCGAGTTTCCGAAAATGGCTTCCACTTTCGGTTGCGGCGCAGGCGGCAGAGGATCGCCAAATAAGGCGCGTTTTTCCAATTGCGCCAGTTGCTCCCTCCACTGCTCGCTGCTGGGGCTGGACGGCGGGGCCGTCGGCGCCGGGCGCGGCCGAGCGGCCGGACGGTTCTGAGCTGCGGCGCTGCCCGAGGCCGCAGACCGGTCTATCTGGTCCAGCGCGATCAACAGCGCGCGTGCGCGAACGTTGAACATCGCCCACGAGGCCGCGCGATAGCATAGTCCGGCAAACAGAAGCGCGGCCAGCGCGAACAGAACTATCTTGCCGTGAGTGCGCAACTGAGCCTCGATACGCTGCAGCCCGGCCGTCGTGCCGTTCATTCCGTTGTAGACCGTTCCATTCATCATGCGATTTGTGCGGAAATCTCCCTTTCACTCATTTGACTTTGCAACAAGACGGCTGGTTTGTTCCACTGAAAAATTCCTGACAAAGAATTCAGAAAGGTTCGCCCGCGCCGCAGCTGCCGCATCCTTAGTTTTTAGTTCGCTGACTTCTGATATTGCAAAACGGAACGCTTTTTCTTTGGACTGCGGCAGCCGTGCTGCCGCTGTTGCCCGACAAGTTCTGACGCACCAAACCCGGCCTGCAGCTCCAACCCAAAATGGGATGTTCCATAAAGACCCATCCATTTTGGCTAGACCATTAAGCGAAATATTCTATGCCGCGTCCGAAACTTCGCCCCGAAGCGGTGGCGCCGCCGACGATTGCAGCAACGGAATAGTCGTTCCACAATATCGTCAACTTTTTCTCGGTGTTCTGGCCCAAGGACCTACAAGGTTGATTTTACGGATTCCGAAGATGATTAAGATGGAGAGGCTTGCAGAAGTTCGGCCTCCGGCATCTTTCGACAACGCGACCTGCTCCGGCTCACAGAGAAAAGCGGCTGGCAATCATTGCGCCCAACGGGCTGATTACGTAAAGTTGATCGGCGCCCAGGGCGACGATGCACAAATCGAAACGTTTGAGATGGCGTGCGAGGAACTCCGGCGGTTCCAGTCGGGGCAGCACAAGCGCCATTCGCCCGTCGCTCAGCCGAATGATCTTTCCCTCCGATTGGCCGTCGCTCAAAAACAACGCGCCTTCGACGGCGCCAAACAGCCCCCCTGCCCGCAACTTGTCCAAGATACTCTCCAGTGCTTTGGCATCGGGCCGCTCCAGCTTTGCTTCCGCTACAGACAGGCCAGACGCTCCAGGGGATATCGGCGGGGCGGGCGAATCGGACGTCGGCGGCGCTGGCGGCGAAGGCGGAGGGCGCAGAAAGGCCATCATCTCCGCCTCCAGCCGCGAGGCAGCTTTTTCTTCTTCCGCACGACATTGCTCCATGCGGCGACGCACCACGATGACGAACCACGTTCCCAGCCCCGCGGCTATGATGGCGAACGCCGCAATACTGATAGTATTTTCCACTCTCCAAGATGGCGCGGCAGCGTTCTCGACCGGCTCGGCGTCCCCATCGCCGTTGCGCACCTGTGCGACCAGACAAAGAGCCGCTGCCAAAACAACCAGAGCTTTGATCCAGAATGGCATCGGCCGCATCCTCTATCGCTCCACGCAATCAACAACGACCATTCTACGTCGGACCGGCAATCGGAAGCCAACTCAGCCAGTCGTGGAAGTAAATCAACAGCACGACCACCATCAGCCACAGCACCACATTGATCAGGAGCGCCCGGTCGGTCAGAAACAAGACTTCGGGGGCGCCGCCTTCCCTGCGGTGATACACCAGAAACAGATAGCGAAAAATGCCATAGACCACAAAGGGGACGGTCAGGATCATGCCGCGGAATTCCGGATGCGGCGCGTGTTCGGATTGCGCAGCCACCGCCCACAGCGCATACGACAGCACGGCTGCAGCCGTCGAGGCCGACACCATCTGATCGAGCAGTTCGGTCGAGTAGTCCCGCAGAACCGCCCGGTGATGGCCGGCGCGGTCGTTCAGCAGAAGCAGCTCGTGGCGGCGTTTGCAGATGGCGATGAACAGCGCCAGAAACAGCACGCAGGAAAGAAACCACGGCGTGGTCTCGACGCTAATTACCAACGTGCCGGCCAGCGCGCGAAGAACAAAACCAATCGCCAAAATCAACACATCGAGAATGACCACGGCTTTGAGTCGCAGCGAATAAGCAAACATCATGCACACATAGACTAGTGCACAGAGACCGAAGGGCGGCGACATCCAGAACGAAAGCGCGAGGGCGGCCAGCGCAATGCCCGCGGCGGCCAGCCAGGCCGTGCCGACAGCCAGGCGACCCGAGGCAATCGGCCGTTTGCTTTTGGTCGGATGGTGGCGGTCCTGCTCGATGTCGAAAATGTCGTTGACGATATAGACAACGCCCGACAGCGCGGAAAACAGAACAAAAGCGGCAACAGCCCTCGCCACGGACGGCCCGTGCGTCATCTTGCCCGCATACACCATGCCGGCAAAAATCAGCAGATTCTTAATCCACTGCCGCGGTCGCATGGTCAAGAGAACCGACCAAAAAGAGGCCATAGGAAACCCTTGGAATGCAAAAATCAAAAAATGGCCCGCTGCTTCCGGGACAAGGAAAACACGAGGCACACATCGAAGTAAGAAAAGCAATCGAACCGTTTTGTCCACGAAAAAGAAGCAAGCCCTTTGATCTCGATCTTTAAAAACCCATGATCTTTTACATCGCGTCGAAACGGCCGTGAGCAACAATCATCTTGGCGTCAGGAAGTTTGTGGTGGTTGGAGTTGTGCGTTGAGCTAAGGGTGCAAGCGATGGCAAGGAAACGTTCGGGGTGGGAACTGGCCACGAGCAGAGGAAGGTGAAGGCGATCCGGGTGGAGTATGCCGACGGGCCGTAGAGGGCGTTCGGCCGGTTGGCGTTGATGGAGAAAGTGGCGCGGTGGGTGAAGTTGTGGCGGGACGTGGAGCGAGAGATCCCGGCCCGCATCGCTTCCCCTGGAGGACTGGGTATCACTGCCATTTCGAGAGCAGTGTTCCCAGATAGTCCATTACTGGGCCTCGCTGGAGGTATTGATGGGCGAATTGGTTTCTGTAGCTTCTCAGACATCCATAACAACTCGTGTTTTCTTCACAGCCACAGTTCCCGCTTACTCTCTTGTGCGCGGCCTCCAAGCAAACCTTCAACACCTCTTCTCTCTCCAGCCGGGCGACAAGACCCGCCCCTCCTGGTACGTTGTCGTACAGGACTATCGGGGGTATAGGGTATTCCTCACCATGAGCTACCGTCGCACTCAAATCAGTAGAGGGAACCTCCAAGACCTCCGCAGCCCCCTCAACCAAAGCGTAAGCAACCGAGTATGCAAACCAACCGGCATCAAACCCTCCCTCAGGCGTGGAATGAAACTGAAGTTGCAGCACATCGGTCACAAACTCGTGCCCGAGAGATACCTGTTCGAGCGTTCCACGACAATCCTGACCATAAGGAGTCTTATGGGTCTTTTCGCGTCTTCTGAATCCAGCGCCGCATATACCGCAGACATAGAATCCTTCACCGCGTCGGCCCTCGCATAATACGACCATCAAGCCAGGGGATGCTTTCTTCATCTTGATTATCGGAGAATTCGAACACACGGTGATCATAGCGGGTTCGGGGCTGAGTGAACCTGCAAAATATGGGCGCGTTGTAAATACCCTGGCAGTTCGCGATTTTGGCTCCTTGGGCCTATCACGATCAGTCACGAACCCAAAACGGGGAATAACGTACTGGGTTACCGGTAACTGATCGCCACATGGGGTGGGTGGCTCTGGCTGCCCTGGTTCCCATTGATAAAAGACGTTATGCCTGGCACATCTCTTGTAGAATTTTCGTGGCCACTCCTTCTCGGCCACTCTCTTGAGCCCGTAGGAAGTCCATACCTTCTTGTTCGCCACTAGTTTACTGGTGGGAGCAAACTCGGAAATCGCGATTGAAATGTTTCAGTGAAAGTGGCACAAACGGGTAGTGGAGTTAAGCAACGGATTCCTCCCG
>JADFCW010000066.1 GCA_017161705.1 Candidatus Sumerlaeota bacterium
CGAAGTTTTTCGTTTCGATCGGCGCGCCGACGCCGTTCCGCGCCGTCGCGGTTGTCATGTGCCTGATTTACTTCGTGGGCCTGATCACGCTCCTCTGGGCGCCGGAAACCAAAGGCAAACCGCTGCCAACCGATGAGAACTGAGAAGGTTCCGACCCGTCTGACAAGTCCGACAGGTCGGACCAGTCTGACAGAAGAGGCAAAGCATGACTCCTTCGCAATGGAACACGCTTCTGGCTGTCCTCCGCGGCGAACTCCTCTCTCCCCCTCCCGTCGCCTTCATCATGGATAGCCCCTGGCTGCCCAATTGGGCGGGTATGACGATACTCGACTACTTCAGCAGCGGGGAACGATGGTTCGAGGCAAACCTCAAAGCCATGACCGAATTTCCCGAAGCCATGTTTCTGCCCGGCTTCTGGGCGGAATTCGGCATGTGCACCGAGCCGTCGGCCTTCGGCGCCCGGTGCGTATTTCCGGAAAACGAATTCCCGCACGCGGCGAAGATCGTCCGGTCGGTCGAAGACATTGACCGCCTCAGCCCGCCCGACCCGCGGACCGACGGCTTGTTGCCGTTTGTAATCAAGCGCTTGCAGCACTATCGCCCGCGAATCGAAGCGGCCGGCCATTCGATTCGGTTCGCGGTTTCGCGCGGGCCCCTCAACGTCGCCTCGTTTCTCATGGGCATTCCGGAATTTCTGATGGAGATCAAATGCAATCCAGAGAAGATTCATCAGTTGCTGCGCTTGACGACGGCTTTCATTGCGGACTGGATTGCCTATCAGCGCGAGTGCTTCCCGACCATTGACGGCGTGCTTCTGCTCGATGACATCGTGGGATTTCTGGGAGAGGGAGATTTCAAGGAATTCGGTCTGCCCTATCTGAAGGAACTCTATGGGAAGGCGGATGTCTCCGTCCGGTTTTTTCACAACGATGCACCCTGCCGCAGTTCCGCTCCTTATCTGCACGAGGCAGGGATCAATCTTTACAATATGGGAATCGAGTCTGCGCTCAACGATGTACGCCAGTGGATCGGCCCCGAAGTGACCTTGATGGGCAACATTCCGCCGCTGGATGTGCTGGCCGCCGGCTCTCCACGCGACGTAGCCGATGCTGTTGCCCAACAATTCGCGTCCCTCTCCGACCGCCGCCGCATTCTTTTTTCTTGCGGCGGAGGGCTGCCGCCCGGAGTCTCCACCGAAAACCTTCGCGCGTTTCTGTGGGCCGTCACCGAGGCGCGCGTGTGATTGGAACCCAATGGCGCGATGGAGCGGTTCGGCAGGGGTCTTCCCGTTCCGTCTCGGACTATTGGGTCTGGCGGCCTGTCGGGGAACATATACGGTTTCTGCTTTATTGGGCGATTGGAGCTGTAAACTCCACCGAAGCGGAAGCCACATACCTGCATTGCGCGCGACGCTGCCAACGGATACCCATGCGCTCCAAACAACCCGTGACGATTTCCGCTCACAATTGCTTGACGGCAGGAAATGCGCTTTGCGACAGTGAAAGTCGCCGATGCACGGACAAACCTTGTGCGCTGTCCGGGGTTACAGCACAAAACAAGGCGTTGGCCGGAGCGCGCATCGTCGAAAACTACTCTATCGTATTTTGTCTAAGGAGGCAATGCCATGTCTGCATCACGTATTACACGCCGGGAAATACTCCAGGGCTTCGGAGGCTTGGCCGCGGCCAGCCATCTGGGTCTGTCGTTCGCCGCGCAGGGTGGCAAGCGTCCCAACATACTCTATATCATGACCGACGACCATGCCACTCATGCGCTCAGCTGTTACGGCAGCACCATCAACAAGACGCCGAATCTCGACCGCATTGCCCACGAAGGCATGCGCTTCACCAACGCGTTTGTGACCAACTCGCTATGCGGTCCCAGCCGCGCCACGCTTCTGACAGGCAAATACAGCCACGCCAATGGCATGATGAACAACGGTCAGCAATTCGACGGTACACAACAGACGTTTCCGAAAATCCTCCAGCAGGCCGGTTACAAGACGGGCATCGTCGGCAAATGGCATCTGAGCAGCGACCCAACCGGATTCGATTACTGGAACATTCTCCCCGGCCAGGGTCTCTATCACAATCCGGTGCTGATCGAGATGGGCGAGAAAAAAGTACACCAGGGCTACGTGACCGACATCGTCACCGATCTGTCCATGGAGTTCATCAAGAAGAACCAGAACCAGCCGTTCTGCCTGCTCTATCACCACAAGGCCCCGCACCGCGGATGGGAGCCCGACGCCAAGCACGCGGATATGTTCAAGGACAAGGATATTCCCGAGCCGAAAACGTTTCACGACGACTACGCCAACCGCGCCTCGGCGGCCGCACACGCCGATATGCGGATCGCCAACATGCCCGACTATGTCAAAGAGCACAAGCCGGGAATGTCGCCGGAGGAGATCAAGAAGTACAACTATCAGCGCTACATCAAAGACTATCTGCGGGTGATCGCTTCGGTGGACGATAATGTCGGCCGCATGCTAGACTTCCTCAAGAGTATCGGCCAGCTCGACAACACGGTGATCATCTACACGTCGGACAACGGTTTCTTCCTCGGCGACCACGGCTGGTTCGACAAACGGTTCATGTATGAGGAGTCGCTCCATGTGCCGCTTTTGGTGCGCTATCCGGCGGAGATCAAACCGGGCTCGGTCTGCGACGAGTTTGTGATCAACTGCGACAATGCGCCGACGATTCTGGACTTCTGCGGTCTGCCGACGCCGCCCGACATGCATGGCCGCAGCTTCCGGCCGCTCCTGCGCGGCGAAAAGCCCGCCGACTGGCGAACATCCGTTTATTATCACTACTACGAATATCCGGCAGCCCATCGCGTTCGTCCCCATTGCGGCGTGCGCACGAAAGACTATAAACTCATCCATTACTACACCCTCGACGAGTGGGAACTGTTCGACCTGAAAAAAGACCCTGACGAGCTGAAGAGCGTCTATGCCGATCCGGCTTACGCCGACGTGGTGAAAGAGATGAAGGCGGAGCTGGAGCGCTTGCGTACTTACTACAAGGATGATACATGCGTTGTCGAATTGACGCCGAAAGCACCGGCGGAAAAAGGCGCCAAGCAGCCGGCCAAAAAAGCGGGGGCAAAGAAAACCAAAGCCGCGTGACGTCTGCACACACCTCGGCCGCCGGCGGGAGATGCGTGTTTCGCAGAGGTCTCCCGTCGGCGGCTTCAATCAGGGCCTGCCTGCTGCGGGAGCAGTTCTGCGGGACAAGGCGCGGGCTCCTTTTGCCGGTGTGGATGCTTGTATGGGGCGTCGCCGCCTCTTGCCTCGGTCCGCAAACCCATTGGGGACGCTCTCACCGCCCTCTCCTGGAATCGCTCGAACGGCCCGGCCGCTTTGAAACCCGCCGCACATCGAGCGCCGACAGGAACTGGCGCAATGGCAATCACGATGCGCAGGTCGTTCTTCCGGGAAAGACCATCACCCTTGCCGATCTCGAAGGCCCCGGACGGATCACGCATATGTGGTTCACCGTCAGCGCAGAGGACAAATTCTATCCGCGATCGCTGACCCTTCGCATCTACTGGGACGGCGAGGCGTCGCCCAGCGTTGAAGCCCCGCTGGGCGACTTTTTCGCCGTCGGCCACGGCCTCGAAGCCAATGTCAACTCGATACCCGTCGTTGTGACAGCCGAAGGCCGGTCCCGCCACTGTTACTGGCCCATGCCGTTTCGCAAATCTGCACGCGTGACGCTTACGAACGACTCGCCCGACAAGCGCGTCAACGCCCTCTACTGGCAAGTGGACTGGCAGAAACTGCCGAGCCTGCCCGCCGACACGTTGTATTTCCACGCACAATACCGACAGGAGTTCCCCGCCCGCAGCGGCCGCGACTATCTGATCTTCGACGGCGAGGGCGACGGTCTGTATGTTGGCACCGTCCTGTCGGTGCAGTTCGACGACGCCGGCTGGTTTGGCGAAGGCGACGACCGCTTCTATATTGACGGAGCCGCCGAACCGCAGCTTCGCGGCACCGGCACCGAGGACTACATCGGCGATGCGTGGGGATTTCGCCCGTCGCTCAATCCGTTTTACGGTGTCACGGTCTGGGAAGGCACGCTCCCCGACGACCGCTGTACGGCTTACCGGTGGCATATCGCCGACCCCGTGCGCTTCCGCAAATCGCTTCGCGTTACGGTCGAGCATAAGGGATTCGTGCTGGCGTCCAACACGGAATTGAAAACGCCGTTTGGCGAGCGGCCGGACTACTACTCGTCGGTGGCATTCTGGTATCAGCGGGGGGCCGCGAAGCGGTTTTTCGAGATGCCGCAGGCGGAAGAGCGCATCGTGCATGGCGTTACGGTCGAGGCCGAAAGCGAGTCGTGCCTAAAGCGGTTGAGCTGTTCGCCGGCGGAATTTGAAGTTGCGAAAGACCCTTCCTATTCCGGCGGAGCGATGCTGCTGTTCACGCCGCCGGACGGCAAAGCATGGGTCGAGATGCCGTTCCATATTCCCGAAGACGGACGGTATGTGGTCAAGGTTGGTTTGCTCCGGCGCTGGGATTGCGGCGTCTATGAACTGCGGCTGGACGGGCGGAAGATGAAATGGATCAATCTGTTCAGCCCATGGCCGGGCGTCCGGCCCGAAAACCTCGGCTCGCTCGATTTAGCGCGCGGCGAACACCGTCTGCGTCTGGTGTGCCTGGGGCGCGACCCGGGCTCTCGCATTACCGAAACCACCGAGCCGGGATACCATGCGGGCGTGGACTGGATTTACTACCGGAAGCTGGCACCGAGGAAGTAACAAGCCTATTGCATGCACCCAAAAGGGTTGGACAAAAGAGGGTAAGTTGCAACCTGCGGCATGGCCGTAGGTTACAGGCTCATCAGGCCGCCCAACCGGTTGAACGGCGTGCCGTCGGGGCGGCGGCATTGGTTGCAAAACAGGGTTTCGGCCGCGAGGAGAACAGTTGTTTCCTCGGCCTTGGCGACAAGAGCTTCGTCGCCTTCGTTCATGGGAATTGCGTCGGGCGCGTTGTCGGCGCACAAGAGCGCCGGCCCGCGCGTGACCACCAGCCGCAGCCGGTCGCTTTCCCGCAGCACGAGGTGGTCCACCTGCTCCGTGCTATTGTTGAACGCCACGCCGATGCCGACGCGGAAGAAGCTGCGCGTGATGCTGCGATAATAGGCGCTGCTGCCGAACGGCGTGGCGACCACCAGGCCGTCGCCGACAATTTCGCCGGAATACGGCTCGCCGTTGATCCATACGCGGTAGCGCACACCCGCCACGGGCGACATCTTGTTCAGCGTAATGTCGTTGAGCGCCAGAAGCCGCTGTCCCTTGGCGCTTGCAGCGATTGTCATCAGCACTGTGCGCGAAACCTGCCCCGCCGCTAAACTGCGCAATACCCGCTCATCCTGATGGTCCGGACATTTGACGCAGGCACGCCCGAGGCGGATCGCCAGCTTGGGAACATTCGGCCAGTCACGCACCGTGCCTAGCAGCGTCCCATCGCCGCCGTAGGAGATTATGACATCGGGATGCTGGCCGTCCTCGATCAGGCCGACCTTGTCAAGGAGCGGCCGCAACTCCGCAGCATCGCGTCCGGCCAAAGCTACTTTCATCCAGAAATCTCCGTACTGTATTTGTTAAGCTGCCAACGGCAAACTGAAGCTTGAGCTATATGCCTACGGGTTGAACTACAGGCTTCTGCGAGTGTTCGCCTCGTCAAATACGCGCCGCAGGCCTTCCGTAAACGGCGGTCTCACAATCCCGCGTTCGGTGATGATGGCCGTCACATAGCGGTGCGGCGTCACGTCAAACGCCGGATTATACACCTCGATGCCGTCGGGAGCGATCTGGCGCCCAAACGGGTGCGTCACCTCGTCGGGATTTCGCTCCTCGATGGGGATTTGTTCGCCCGATTCGAGCGACATGTCAATGGATGAAAGCGGCGCAGCCACATAGAATGGAATGCGGAATTCGTGGGCCAGCACCGCAACGCCCAGCGTCCCGATCTTGTTGGCCACATCGCCGTTGGCTGCCGTGCGGTCGGTGCCGACAAACACGGCCTGCACTTTGCCCTGCGCCATCACGGTCGCAGCCATGTTATCGCTGATGAGCGTGACAGGAATGCCCGCCTCGCGGCATTCCCAGGCGGTCAAGCGCGCGCCCTGGAGCAGCGGCCGGGTTTCGTCGGCATAGACATGGATGCGCCTGCCCTGCTCGGCGGCGTAAAAGACGGGGGCCAGCGCCGTGCCGTAGCCGGCCGTGGCCAGCCCGCCGGCGTTGCAGTGGGTGAGGATACTCATGCCGTCGCGCAGCAATTCGGCGCCGTGCCGGCCGATGGCGCGGCAGATGCGGTGGTCTTCCTCGATCATATCGAGCGCTTCGTTGAGAATGGCATGCTTGATCTGCTCGATGGGCCGGTCGCTCATGCGGTCGGCGAGGGCTTGAATGCGTTCGAGCGCCCAGAAGAGGTTGACCGCCGTGGGGCGCGCCGAGCCGATGTAGTCGCAGACCCGCTTCAACTCCGCTCGGAAGGACGCGAAATCGCCGGCGGCCGAGCGGCGGACGCCAAGATAGCAGCCGAGCGCCGCGGCGATGCCGATGGCCGGCGCCCCGCGCACGCGAAGCGACTTGATTGCTTCCCGCAGCGTTTCGATGTCGCCGATGTCGAGATACTTCACCTCGATCGGCAGAAGGGTCTGATCAATAATCCGCACGGACTGCCCTGTCCATGCGATAGTTTCCACAGGCATAATCTACTCCGTCCACTCTTCGGTAATCACGCCCTCGGAGGGATTGTCTTTCTTTTCCGTCGGCGGCTGTTTTTCGGCGTCCATGGCGGCGAGGCATTGCTCGATTTGCTCGCGGATTTTTTCGGCCTCGCGCCGTGCCGCCTCGATATAGTCATCGCCCGACGAGGCGTACAAGACCGACCGCGCGACGTTGATCACGAAACCGCGATCGGCGCTCCCATTGGCGGCCGCCCGCACGGCCGCCTCCAGGTCGCCCCCCTGCGCCCCCACCCCCGGAATGAGGAAAGGCAGTTCCGGCGCTGCCGCGCGCACCTCGGCGATTCGCTCAGCGTGCGTGGCCCCCACCACCAGACCGATGTTGCCGTTCTTGTTCCATTCGACAGCACGGCGGGCCACTTCGAGGTAAAGTGCGTGGGGGATTTGAAAATCTGCCGCTCCCGGATTGGAGGTCAGACACACCACGTAGCAGCCGCAGTCGGTGTATTCGAGAAACGGCTCGACCGAATCGTAGCCCAGATACGGATTGATCGTTGCCGCGTCAAATCCCAGCCGGTCGAACAACCCCCGAGCATAGGCGCGCGCGGTATTGCCGATGTCGCCGCGTTTGCCGTCGGCGATCACCGGGATCGAGGCCGGGATCGCCTCGAGCACCTTGCGCAGCGTGTGGTAGCTGCCGCCGCCCATGGCCTCGTAGAAGGCCAGATTGGGCTTGTAGCAGCAGACCAGATCGCTGGTGGCCTCGATAATGGCGCGGGCGAAATTGACAAAGCCGTCGGTGTCGCGCCAGACGCCCGCCGGCATGCGCTCAGGCTGCAAATCCAGTCCGATGCACAGATGGGTTTTGTTGGTTTCGATCGCTTGGGCCAACCGCTCGAAATAGGCGCTCATGGTTGCTCTCCCGGCTCTGGGTTTGACATTCCTGCTGAGTTTTTGTTTTACGCTTTTGCCTGCCCTTTCGCTGTGTGTATGGCGCTAGACCTCTAGCCCGCTGAAGCGGGAAGTACGAACGGCAAACTAAAGTTTGAACTACAAACAGCAAACTGAAGTATGAACTACGTGCTCACGTTCGAGCTACATGCTCTCCAACGCTCCTACCAACTCTTTTATATCCGCAATACCGTGGCGTTGGCAATAGCCTTCTATGCCGTCCAGCACCTCGACAGCGGCTGTCGGATTGACAAAGTTCGCCGTTCCGATCGCCACTGCCGTCGCGCCCGCAAGAATAAACTCCAGTGCATCGCGCGCTGTCATGATTCCACCCATGCCGATGATGGGGATTTTGACCGCGCCGAAAACCTCGCGCACCATGCGGACCGCAATCGGCCGGATCGCCGGCCCCGAAAGTCCGCCCGTGCGGTTGCCCAACACCGGTCGCCGCCGCTCGACGTCTATGACCATGGCCAGGAACGTATTGACCAGCGAAACGGCCGCCCCACCCGCTTGCTCGACCACCCGCGCCATCGTCGCAATATCGGTCACGTTCGGGCTGAGCTTCACAATCACAGGTACTGTCGCGCGCTCTACAACCGTCCGGGTGATCTGTTCGAGCATCGCCGGATCGCTGCCAAAAGCCATGCCGCCATGCTGGACATTCGGACACGAAACGTTCACCTCGATCAGATCGGCCCCGCGCGCCTCACACAAGCGTTCGGTCAGCGCGCGATACTCGTCAACCGAAAAACCGGAAATGTTTGCGATGAGGACAGTGTCGAGCCGCCGCAAATAGGGCAGCTTTTCGGCAAGATAACGTTCGATGCCAACATTTTCCAGGCCGATGGCGTTGAGCATGCCCGCCGGCGTTTCGACCAGGCGCGGCGGCTTGTTGCCGGCGCGCGGCTGCAGCGTCAGCCCCTTGACGGCAATGGCCCCCAGCCGCGACAGATCGAAGAACTCCTCGAACTCGCGCCCGTAGCCGAATGTGCCCGAAGCGACCGTCACGGGGTTCTTGAGCCGAACCCCCCCGATATGCACCTCGAGCGAGACTGTCTTGGTCAGATTTGCTTCCACCTTGCCCGCCGGTCCGGGGTGCGCTCACTGCCGGGGAAAATGCTAGGCAGGCGAAAAACCTGCCGTCAACAAATTCGACAGGATCAATCGGGCCGCCCGACAGGCAGCTGCGAGATCGCCTCGCCGGCCGGAATAAAACGAAATTCCGTCAGCAAGCGGATGTATTTTTGCCGGCCGAGGTTCCGGAAAAACCAGTGCGAAAACCGCTCGAGGCCCGGTCCGGGCGGCAGAGGCGACGCAGGGTCGAATTCCCACGGATGCGCATACATGACCGCCGGAGTTCCTCGCGCGTTGAACTGCCGGATTGTGGCGCGAACCGCCCAATACGGGGCGACGCGGAAAAACAATCCGCCGCCAAAAGGCAGATGAATCCGGCCCCAGGGCCGCACGGAAATCGGCAACTCGATTAGCGAACCGGCCCGGCTTTCCCACCGCCATGGCGTGGTCTGATTCAGCGGTTCGGAGCGAAGCGGTGGTTCGGAGGGACGATCTCCCGTATTCCCGCCGGCGTCCTTCGGCCCTTCGGGAGCGTTGGCGCGCAGCGCTGTTACGAGCAAACTCGAATCATATTGAAATCCTTCTTCGATCAGCACGTCGAGCGCCCACGCTGTCGCCGGTCCCAGACTCAGCGACGGCGCGCGGTAGCCTATGACGGGCTGGCCCGACAGGTCCTGCAACAGCTGGCGCGTGCGGCGAACGGCTGTCCGAAACTCCTCGCGCGACATCCGATCGAGCGCCCGGTGCGCATAGCCATGGCAGGCGATCTCGTGGCCGGCTTCGGCCGCGCGCCGAACCCATTGCGGATGACGCTCGGCGCACCAGCCCAGCCAGAAGAACGTTGCGCGATTGCCCGTTTGGGCGAGCAGATCGAGAGCCCTATTCAGAGCAATGGGGAGGCGCTGGGGCTGGGCGTCCCACCGCTCCAGCGGCAGTACATCTTCAGTCCTTCGAATATGAAACCATTCTTCCACATCGAAGGAAAAGATGTTCAAAAAATCGGACGGTTTCGACATCGTTCTCCAGCAATTCCATTCACTGTGGCGACAGGTCCGTGCCCTCCATCTCGTCCATCCCGTCCATCGTCTCGCTTTACCCTTATCGTTTCAAGAACCCTCGTATTTCCCTGTCATACAACAGCAGCAGAAGCGAGAAAATTGTGCCGATAGTCGGGAGCGGATCGTCCCACGTCGTGATATCATAATGCCAGTCAGGGCCGCGAAATTGCCAGAACGACGGCTGCATTTCGCGCCGCCGCGGGTTAGTCAGATAGTGCATCAGGTCGCCGTGCAGCACCCATCGCCCGACCACACCCTCGCGGTAGTCGTGAACCGGCTCGATTCGCTCGCCCAGCGCCATGCGATAGAGCAGCCATGGGAAATCCACCCCCGACTGAATGGCCAGATTGAGTGCGCCCCAGAATCGGGGATTGATTTCGATCAGCTTGGGCTGTCCGTCGCGCGGATCGTATCGGAACTCGGCCATGGCCACGCCCGTCCAGCCGACAGCTTCGAGAAGGCGGAACACGATCTCGACCAGCTGCGGATCGCGCGCGCTGATGCGAAACGTACTCGCTCCGCCCGAGACCGGATACTCGCGCACACGGCGGTGGACAAACGACGCAAGGCGCTCGCCCTGCGGTCCGATCAGCACCGATGCGCCGAACGCCCCGCCGCCTTCGGGAATGTATTCCTGCACGATCGGGCGCGGGAATCGCCCGTGAATTTCCGCCCATGCCGCCTGCAGCCCCGCCGCATCGCCGGCGCGCCGCAGCCCCACCGCTCCCGTGCTCACCCGAGGTTTGATAATCAGCGGGAACGCCGCCTCGCGCCCAACGCGCGCAACCTCCTCCTGGGATTCGGGATACCACGTCCGTGGCATCGGCACGCCAAGTGATTCGGCCAGCCGGAAAAGTTGCGCTTTGTCGCGCACCCGCTCGATTCTTTCCGGATCGGCAAACGGAATCATGATCTCTTTTCCAAATCGTTCGCGCGCCCTTAGAATGATCAGCAGCGTTTCTTCTTCCATGGGCAGAAGCACGCGCACTCTTTCGCGCGCGATGATGTCCTGCAGGCGCGCGAGAAACGCATCGGTCTCCAACCGCGCCGAGGGATACAGATAGCGCCGCGACGCATAGCGCGACCATAGCGCCGGCGCGAGGCGTGTCCGCTCGCCCACTATCACCGTTACGCCCCTGCGTCCCAGCGAGCGCACTGCAGCCAGGGTCTTTCGCCACAGCCCGTCGGTCACCAGCACCGGCGGCCAACCACCTATGTCTGACATCGAAGGAAGCGACTGCATTCAGCGTTTCCTGCCCGGCCGACCGAAAGAAGTTTTTCCGGCCATCAACATCCGAGGCCCCGACGCAACGGCCGGACGGCTCACGCGACCAAACATAGCCGTCGTAAAACCTTTTTCGCAATGCCCATTTTGGAGAAGGTCGGAAGAAGCCTGCCGCGATAGACTGCATCATGGGCACGCAGCCCATGATTCTTGCTGCACAATCGTTGTGTGCCAACGAGGCCTCTAGGCGCAATCAAAAGATTTTCCCAAGAGGGCTCGATCTTACGATGAAAGATTCCAGATCGGCCGTAAAAGCCAGGGCAATCGCTTGGCTTGCGATGAGCCCGTACGGCAAAGCAACAGCCATGCTGCCGCACACCAAAAGTTTTGCCCTAATACTGAAAGGCGGAATGCTTTTGCTTTGGACTGCGGCAGCCATGCTGCCGCTTTCACCCAACAAGTTTCGACACACCGAACACGGCCTGCAGCCATAACGAAACATGCGATACTCCATAAAGATGCATACATTTTGGCTAGACTTCTAAACGAAAAAAGTCTGCGCCGCGTCTGGGACTTCGCCCGAAAGCCGACGCCCTCCGAAGGAGCGCAGCACAGAACAGTCGTTCCACAATATCGGCAATTTTTTGTCGGCGTTTTGGCCCAGAGGCCTAACAGCGCGTTCTCATCGGAACAGGATGTCCGCAATTCTTACCCCAAATCCGCAACCGGCCGATCAGATTGTTCTTGTGTTTTCCGCCGGATGTTTATGAAACTTTTTAGGAATGGAACCGTGGGAAATTGCCCAAAATGAATCGCTCCAATCCTATTCATTCCGCTGCCGAACAGCACGCCGTCGGGTTTTTAGCGCACGATGTCCGGCTCGGTCGCCTGCTTGGGCGCGTGTGCCGTCGGCTGCCGGCTTCCGCCTTCCTCGCGGCAGTGACCGCGCTGGTCGTGCTCATTCTCCTGACGGCCTGCAGCGCGCCCAGCGGCGGCGGGTGAGGCCGGTGAGGTCCGCAGTCTCGTGCAGACTGCATTCACCTTTGCCCGCAAATTCAGCCGCCGCCAGCCGGCGGTTGAATGGGATGATCGCCTGTGCGCATTGCGCTGATCTATCCTGCAACCCCCTTTGACCATCGCTACCACGTCGAGTCGCTTCCGACCGGGCTGCTGTATTTGGCCGCGGTGGCACGGGACTGCGCGGACGCAAAGGTCGAGGTGTTCGACTCGCGCCATGGTCCCGCCGCGCCCGTGCCGGAACGTCTTGACGACTACGACCTCATTGGCTTTACGGCCATGAGCATGCAGATCTCGACCGCCCTGCGTCTGGCGCGCCGCATCCGCCGCGCCGGCTATGGCGGCCCGATTATCTTCGGCGGACCCCATGCCAGCGTTGCCCCTGAACATTTGCGCCAGCATGCCCCGGCCGATGCGATTTTCATCGGCGAGGCGGAAGACTCCCTTCCCGAATATCTTCGCTATCTCGAAGGGAAACCTCACCGGCTCGAACGCGTCTGGATTCGGGGGGCGGGCGGGCAATGGATGTTTCACCCGGGCGATACGTTTATCGCCGACCTCGATTCGCTTCCTTTCCCCGACCGTTCGCTCTACGGCGACGTCGTGCGGCGCACCCGCACCATCAACATGATCACCACCCGCGGCTGCCCCTTTCTGTGCAACTACTGCCAGCCGAGCAAGCATATTTTGTTC
>JADFCW010000067.1 GCA_017161705.1 Candidatus Sumerlaeota bacterium
GTCGAGCGCTTCGGCATCCGTTCCTTTACGATTGATGACGATACCTTCACCTTCGACCGCAAGACAGTGGTTGACTTGTGCACCCGGCTTCGCCCCCTGGGGCTGGAATGGTCGTGCCAAAGCCGCAGCGACATCGCCCGCGAGACGCTCGAAGCCATGCGCGACAGCGGCTGCCGCTTGATGTTCGTCGGCGCCGAAAGCGGCTCGCAGCGCATGTTAGAACTTATGAACAAAAAAAATACGGTCGAGGACAATGCCCGCTTCATCCTAACCTGCCGCGAACTGGGCATTCGCACGTGGTGCAACATGATGGTCGGCTATCCGGGCGAAAACCGCGACGATCTCGATGCCTCGCTGCGCTTTATCCTCCAGACCCGACCCGACCGCGTTTGCGTCACACAGGTTACGCCCTTTCCCGGCACCTGGCTATGGGAGCGGCACCGCGACGAGATCCTCGAGCAGGACTGGGATCGGATGGCGCGACACATCCGGCGGCCGAAGCTCCGCTCCATGCGGCCGATGCAGCGAACTTTGGACTACTACGCGGCGCTGATGCAGAAGGAGTTTGACGAACCGCTGCAGGCGGACTTGCTTGGGCGATCGCCGGCGGTCCGCTTTCTGGCGCGCCATTGGCCGTTTCTGCTCCGCATGCTGTCGGAGCGTATTCGTCCTCTCTATCGTTTTCTTCTTCGCAGGGCGCAGCGCTATCTGGACGAACTCCAAGCCGCGGTTGGGCAGGTTCAATCGGGCGAGATGGAACAGGGAATCGCTCGTCTCGAGACGCTGCACCGGCGCTATCCGCAGGAGACCGAGCCGCTGGGGCACCTGGCGTGGATTTACCTGACAACGGGCCGGCCGGAAAAAGCCGTAGATTGCTATGTGCGACTGCTGGAAATTCATCCGGGCGATGGCGAAGCCCGCAGACTTCTGGACGAGGCACGCAGAGCGGCCCGGAAAACGCATTCGGCACCGTAAAAGCAGGCCTCACATTCTTAAGAATACATTGCACGCTTGGTTGGGGGGCGAATCGGCAATGACGGAACTGCGGCGACTGTTTTCCGCGCAACCGCTGATGTATCCCGGCGCAACCGTGGTGCTCGGCCGCGAGGAGAGCCATCACGGGCTGCATGTGCTGCGGCTTCGGCGCGGCGACGAAGTCCTGGTATTCGACGCCGACGGGCGGCAGTTTGCTGCGACGGTCGAGGGAACCGGCCGCAACCAAATGACCGTGCGGCTGGGCCGGATGGCGCCCGCGGCGCCCGAACCGCCCGTTCCTCTTTCGTTGTATCTGGCTTTGGCCAAAGGGCCGGCCTTTGACCACGTACTGATGCGGGCGGTCGAGCTCGGCGCTGCGGAGATTGTGCCGTTTGCAGCCGAACGGAGCGTCGCACGAGTGGGCGGCGACTGTGAAAAAAAGATCGAACGCTGGCGGCAGATTCTTCTGGCGGCAACCAAGCAGTGCGGCCGGTCGCGACTGACGGCCATCGCGGCGCCGATTGCCTTCGAGCAGGCGGTGCGCCTGCCAGGGGAATCCGCGCTGAAGTTGTGCTGCACGCGGGCGGAAAACGTCCAGAAAATCAGCATCGCGCTCCAGGAAGCCGACCCTTCTTCCTGCTCGGCGCTTGCCCTCATGGTCGGCCCCGAAGGCGGTCTGACGGATTCAGAAGTTGCCCTTGCGGCGCAGCATGGCTGGCGGATTGTCTCGCTAGGGCCGCGGACGCTTCGAGTGGAAACCGCGGCAACGGCGGCCTTGACGATGGCGTTGTCGTTCTTTGGGGATTTGTAAGCGGCGTAAATTCTATCAGGTATTTTTCCCTTCCTGGTTTCTGATCTGTCGTCAGCTCTCGTCTTTCTGGTCGGCCAGGAAGGCCCTGAAAATGTCGGCCGGCGTCTTGGCAAACATCACCGTGCGGCGGAAGCCTTTGCTTTGGAAGCGCTGCATAAGGCTGGCGAGGAACTTCAAATACTCGCCGCGCGAGTGTTTGTCCGACGCCGCAATCATCACAATAATGCGGACGGGTTTTTCGTCCAAAGCCCCGAAGTCAATTCCCTTGTGGCTGCGTCCGACGGCCATAACCCAGTTCGTCACTTCGGGAATCATGGCATGGGGAATGGCCACGCCAATGCCAATGCCCGTCGAAAGCAGCTGCTCGCGTTCGAGGATCGCTCGAAGCAGCGCGTCCTTGTTCAGTACACGATCCGACCGTTCGGCCAGGACGGCCACCAGCTCGCTCAACGCCCCTTCCTTGTCTTCCGACTTGAGATCAATAATCCGGTCGGCGGATAAAATCTCGGCAAGTTCCGGCATGGCGTTTCCTTTCGCGTGGGAAAAGTAAAATCCCGTAATGCAGGCATGGGCACAAAAACATAGAAAAATCATGGCCGCGTGAGCGGGAATGTGACAAGCCTTTTCTTGCAGCATCCCCGCCCGAGGGCCTGCCGATGGGCGACGGGTCTGCGGCGCGAAAGTGACTTGACAGACAAGCGCGTGTGGATTCCAATTCTCCTGCTGTTTGCGCAACGCCGCCCGCAAGAGAGGGCGCTTTTTTGGGGCTGATGTAGCTCAGCAGGTAGAGCAGCTCACTCGTAATGAGCAGGTCGGGAGTTCGAGTCTCCCCATCAGCTCCAGTAAAAACGAACATCTATAAGGCCGCGACATTTCTCGTCGCGGCCTTTTGCTATTGTTTTGCCGAAAAACGCAGCATGGCGGTCAGGGTGCCGGCGAGCATTCTCTCGACGGACATTTGCCAGCCGTGCATCCGGCGAACACCGCCTGGTCCATCGGCAGTCGGGATCTACAGCAATGCCGTGCTGAAATACCGTTCGGCGCGGTCGGGCAGGACTGTTGCGATGTTGCCCTTGATCCGGCGGGCCATTTGACGTGCGGCCCAGACATTGGCGCCCGATGAAATGCCGACCAGCAAGCCGTAGTCGCGGCCCAGCTGGCGCGTAGTCTCGATGGCATCCTCGTCGCTGACTTCGACAACATCGTCCACCAGATTTACATCGAGGATGGGCGGGATGAAGCCGTCGCCGATGCCTTGAATTTGATGCAGGCCGGGCTCATGGCCCAGAAGCGCCGAGACGTTTTTCGGCTCGACGGCCACAATGCGGACAGTCGGCCGGCGCTCGCGCAGAAACGTCCCCACGCCCTGCAGCGTCCCGCCGCTGCCCACGCCCGCCACGAAGCAGTCCACCTCGCCCGTCATCTGGCGCCACAGCTCGTGGGCTGTTTCGTCGTAATGGCACTTGGGATTGTCGGAATTTTCAAATTGCTGGGGGACGTAGATGCGCGGATCGGCGGCGGCCAGTTCGCGCACGCGGCGGACCGCGCCGGCGATCCCTTCGGCATCGGGTGTGAGAATCAATTCGGCTCCGAGAGCGCGGATCAGTTTCTTGCGTTCCTCGCTCATGCCCTCGGGCATGACGATGCGGACGGTGTAGCCTTTCAGCCGCCCGACCAGTGCGACGCCAATTCCCGTGTTGCCCGACGTTGGCTCCATGATGATCGAATCAGGGCGCAGCTTGCCCGTTCGTTCGGCCCCTTCGATCATGGCTCGGGCGACGCGGTCCTTGATGCTGCCGCCGGGATTGAGAAACTCCGCCTTGGCGTAGATGTTCTCGCCTTTCAAGCGCAACAGAGGGGTATTGCCAATCAGGTCGAGGATATTATCGGTAAGCATGGTTCTTTCCAGAAAGAAAGAGATCAGAAATTATCGCCGCAACCCCTGGAACTCCGCTTCGGTGAAACACAGCGATTTGGATTGCTGACGGGTCGAAGGCGAACTGTCAAATGCGGATTTGGGCAGCGCCGGAATCCCAAGATCATCAGCAGAGTCTCGCGCAAAGAGCCCGCACCGGCAAAGAGCGGTATCAGATACTCAGCCATCCGGTTGTTTCATACAGGCTGCCGCATCCAGGTTGTCGCGATTAACCTGAATAAAATGAAATATCTGTGGGCTGGCGCTCCTGCAGAAAAGCAGCTCTCGAGGAATCAGGGAATCAGCCTTTCGGCCGGCGGCCAAAAAAGCATTTTTTTGTTCGGTCTTGCTTGACACTCCCGAGATTCTTTTGGGAATAATCAGGGCGTTTTGGCGTGTAGGGATGCAGTTTCACGTGATTTTGGGGGAGAAATGGCTAATAAATTTATACGGATATTGGAGGTATTCATTTCGGATTTCGCATCGGAAATTCCCTTTCGGTGAGAGGCAATAGGCCTTTTGGCGCCTGAAAAATACGATTTTCTCAGGAGGTGGAAGCTATGGCATCACTCAAAGAGAAACTGGCGGCTCAGATTCAAGCCATGCGCGAGGATGTGGCCGCGCTGGTCAAAGCCCATGGCGACAAGCCGGTTGCCCAGGTCACCGTCAGCCAAATCTACGGCGGCCTGCGCGGAGTCAACGCCATGGTTTGCGACACATCCATGGTGGACCCCGACAAGGGACTGATCATCCGCGATCACCCGATCGGGGAGATAGCCAACCGCCTGCCTGAAGAGATTTGGTATTTGCTGCTGACGGGCGAGCTGCCCGACGCCGAGGCGTTGCGTGAAGTTCAGGCAGAATGGGCCGCTCACGCCCAAATCCCCCCCTATGTGATCAATGTGTTGCGCGCCATGCCGCGCGACTCTCATCCCATGGCAATGCTGTCGGTGGGCGTTCTCTCCATGGAATGCGAGTCGCTCTTCCGCAAGCATTACGAAGAGGGCATGAAAAAGACCGACTACTGGATCTGGATGTATGAGGATTCGGTTCGGCTTCTGGCTCGTCTTCCCGGCGTGGCGGCAGCTGTCTATCGAACGCGCTTCGACAAGGGAGATCTGATCCCGCCCGATCCCAAGCTCGATTGGGCGGCCAATTATGCCCGCATGTTGGGCGTGCCCGACCCCACGGGCGAGTTTGCCAACCTGATGCGCCTCTATCTGACGCTGCATTGCGACCATGAGGGCGGGAATGTCAGCGCTTACACCTGCCACACGGTCAGCTCGGCACTGTCGGACATGTATTATGCCGTCACGGCCGGCTGGAACGGTCTGGCCGGTCCGCTTCATGGTCTGGCCAATCAGGAGTGTTTGCATTTTGTCCTGGACATAAAGAAAAAATTCGGCGGGGTTCCCACGGATGATCAATTGAAGCAATTCACCTGGGACCGTCTTAACAGCGGACAGGTCGTGCCGGGATACGGACACGCGGTGCTGCGCGCCACCGACCCGCGATTCACCTGCTTCCGCGAATTCGGTCTGCGCGTCTGCCCCAACGACGAGGTTTTCCGGATTGTGGATGCGCTGTTCCGCGTGGTGCCGGGCGTCCTGAAGGAACACGGCAAAGCCAAGAACCCGTGGCCCAATGTGGACGCCGGTTCGGGCGCTTTGCTCTATCACTTCGGCTTGACCGAGTTCAGCTACTACACGGTGTTGTTTGCCGTGTCGCGGGCGATGGGTCTGACGGCGCAAAACATTCTGAACCGCGGACTCGGCCTTGCCATTTCGCGTCCGAATTCGCTGACCACCGCCGAGGTCAAGGCTTTGATTGCCAAAGGCTGAACGCCGCGGAAATCGGGAGCGAAACTGCCCCCTTCCGGCGGCGCGGGGCGCCACTTCTGAGAGCTGTTTGCAGCGCTGATTGCGAAAGCAGCCTGAACAGAAACGGGCTGCGCGCAAAAGGCGCTTTTTTTATGAGTTGAAGTTCTGTCCGTCACAGTCTGAAACTCATGGTTGGGCAATCTTTGTAGAAGCCTGAGGGAGACCTCTTCACGAACCGTGAAGACCGGACATCGAGTCTGTAGCCGGCTATGGCCGGCGGCGCTGCTTGCCTGTTTGATTCTGCTTTGGATGCGCCCGATTGCGTGGCCGCCGAATGCCTATTGGCAAGTCCACACGCAGTTGGCGGAGATTCAGCGTGCCTTGGGTGTCGCTGAAGCATGGCGATCCGGCTTGTGGGATGCCCGCTGGATTCCGGGATTCGACTGGGGGTATGGGTATCCGATTTTTTCTTTTTATTCACCCTTGTTTCACTGGATGTCAGCTGGATGGCTGCTTGCCGTGGGGACGCCGGCGGCGGCGGTTCGGTTGAATCTTCTGGTGTGGTTGGCTTTCGGGACCGCCGGCGTGTATTGGGCCGGCGAGCGGTTGTGGCACGGCGCAGGTCGCGGGCGTGCAGCGGCGCTGCGGCCGGGGCTGTTGTGCGCAATCGGTTGGCTGATGGCGCCCTATTTGATGTGCGACGTGTGGGTGCGGGGAGCGCTGTCGGAATTTGCCGCCGCCCAGATTCTTCCGTGGATCGTTTGGGCGGCGTTGGGGGTTCTGGGGCGCGAAGGACGCTGGAGCCGGCGCGATAGCGCAGAGATTCTGTGGCTTGCAGCCGCCGTGGCGGCGGAAATTCTTTCGCACAATTTTCTTGGCATGTGCGGCGTGGGGTTGGCCCTCTGCATGATTCCCTTTGTGTGCATCCTAGGCAGCTTTGGAAGGCGGCGAGTAGGGTCCAAGCACATAGCGCTCCGCATCGTGCTCTGGATTGTCGGTATCGGATGGGGTCTGGCGGCGGCTATATTCTTTTGGTTGCCCGCCTTGCGCGAGGCCCGATTTACGCGGCTGTCGGCTATGACCGGCGGCATCCACGGCCTGTCGTATCGCTATGCGGACCACTTTTTGTATCCCGCCAATTATCTGCGTTTGACGTATTGGGATTTTGACAACAGTCTGCCCGGGCCAGACGACACGATGCCGCTGCATCTGGGGCTGGTCAGTGCACTGGCCACAGTTCTTACAATGGCAGCCGGCGCTATCCTGCTGGTTCGAAAAGAAAAACGGGAAGCCAAACCAATCGCGACGTTGGCGGCCCTCGCGGCGGCCGTTGCGCTCGGCGTGTGGTTAACCACCGCTTCGAGCCGCGTTCTGTGGGACCGCATCGCGCTGCTTCAATTTGCGCAATACCCCTGGCGGCTTCTGCCGTTGCCCAGTCTGGGAATCGCGCTTGTTCTTCCTGCGGTGCTGGTCATTGCCGCGCCGGAACGGAGACGGGCGGGACTGCTGGCCATGCTTGCGTTGCTCGCGGTTTGTTTCGCAGCCAGCCACTATCTTTACGGCCGGATCAAGGGCATAGTCCCTTGCAGCGATGCATTCACGACCAAAGACTGGGAGACCACGCAGATTCTCACAGCGGATCTGGATGAGTATGGCCCGATCTGGCGCGATCGTTTTCGACCGCCGAAATGGCCTCGCGGCGTCCTGCTCGAAAGCGACACGGTCAAGGTCGTGAAATGCCAGAGCCGGTGCGTTTCTATATACGCAGAAGTCGAGAACCGCTCTGCCCGTCCAGAACCTCTGGTGTTGACCACAAACTATTTTCCCGGCTGGCAGGCGCACATCGAACCGAATGGGCGGCCTCTGAGCGTTGCACCCGGTCCGGCGACGGGGTTCATTCTGATCGAGGGCGTGCCGCCCGGCCGCTCGACTGTTCGAATTTGGTTTGGCAACACACAACTGCGCGCAATCTGCAAGGCTGTTTCGGCGGCCGCGTGGGGGCTTTGGCTTCTCGGGTGGACTGGGGTGGCGCTGCGAAGAAAATCCGACTGGTCCGACTCGTCCGACTCCTCCAACAAGGCTACTTCCCAGACGGCTTGACCGCACCTTTAGCCTGATTTTTCATGCGCCGCAGCGCAGTACGCAGCGGACCGTCGTCGGGGAACAAAACAATGCCGCGGGCGGCTACGTCCATCGCCTTGTCAAGTTGGCCGAGACTCCTGTATGCCTCGACCGCGTCTCGAAAACTAAACGACAGCCAGTCGCGCTGGACGGCGTCGAGTTTGGCGAAGTCGGCTTCGCCGCGCTTGATGGCCGGCTCGAGCACCTCGATTGTCTTGGCGTAATCTTTTTTTTCCATCAAATACAGATGGCCAAGCATATAGAGCAAGCCCTGCTTGGCAAAAGGTTGGTTTTCCTGCGGGGGATTGAGCGCGCGCGCCCGCTCGAGCAGCTCGATGGCCTGCTCGACCGCCCGCGGGTTGCGCCCGCCTTTGCGCGTGCGCTGCAGCCAGAATGCCATGGCCACCCACGACATTTCGTGTTCGGGATTGATCCATGTGGCCAGCCGCAGCCACGGGAGCGCTTCTTCGGGCTTGGAATGGGCCGCATGGGTTAGACTGAACGGTTTGACCTCGCGCTCGACATGGCCGATGATACCGCGAAAGTCTGCTTCCTTCGGGGGAATCATGGTGTTGTGTTCGTGGTCGGGCTCTTCGTGCTGGTGTCGTTCGACGTGATCGCGGCTGGTGGATTTGGATGAAGCGGGCGTCGGGGCCGCCCTGGGCGACTTTTCCGCGGAAGGATGCGGCGAAGTCCCGCCCCCCAGAGCTTCGTCGGTTTGGTGGCGGTCCGCACGGATATCCGCATCGAGTGTTTCCTCGCAGGGCGCGCGGTAAATAATCCCGCTGTGCTGATACTCCGTAGACTTGGCGTAGCAGATGTCGGCCAGCGACATCTGCAGCCCGCGAAACGCCTGAACGATAGCGCTGGCGCGGTCGCGCTCGAATTTGGGCGTCCGCGTCAGGCGGATGTTTTGGGCCATCGGCTCGACCACCAGCGGGCCTGCACCGGCCAGGATAAGCAACCCCACCGCCACGAGGGCCCAGCGCCGCCGTGTAATGTCCGACTGGTTTTTCATCAAATCCACCGCTTCTCAAACAGGTTGCAGGCCGCAAGAAGCGCAACGGCCGCATACCCGGCCGCATAGATCATCAGGCCGGCTACCAGCGCCCAATCCACCGGTGCGGCCTGGCTAAGCGTCAGCCGCCCGACGTTCAACACGTCCAGATGGGGGAAGACATACAGCAAGCGGCCGACCGCCCGCGCCACAAGCCCGCCGCTTTGCGACAACCCGTATTGGATGATATTGAAAATCAACCCCCAGAGAAAATAGTAGCCCAGTGTCAGCGTGATGTTCAGCGTTTCGGGCACCGCCAGCGACAGAAGGATGCCAATCGCCGTCACCGCCGCCAGGCCGCCGGTCTTGAGAATCACAGTTTGAACGAACAGCCACTCGCTAAACGGCTGGGGCGGCGAGACCAGTAGCCGAACTAGCAAAAGAAAAAGCCAAAGTGTCACAACGCCGACTAGCCAGCACGCCAGAAATTTCCCGGCCAGGAACTGCGCGCGCGTCAGCGGCCGGGCCAGCAACGGCAGGATGGTGCCCTGGGCGATCTCCTTGGGCACTTGCCGCGCCGCCAGCACCACCGAAAGAATCGCCGCCGAGGCGAAGCTGAACGTCAGACCGATGCTGAACAGCACACGCTGCACGTCCGGGTCGCCCGGATAGCCTTCCAGAAGGGCGGTCGCCACGAGGGCATAGATGCCGAGCAGGATGAGCAGGACGTACACATCTTTCCTGCGAAGGGCTTCGAGGAACGTCGTTTGGGCGACCAGCCAGACTGGCATGATTCAAATCTCCCGCTTTCGGAAGCGTAAAAAACTGATAGCAAAAAACACAGCAACGAACAACACGGCATCGGCCGTCCAAAACAGCAGCACCCAGGCAGGCACCGGCGGCCAGTCGTGAACCACCTTCGGCGTCAGGTCGGCCAGCGCCAGCTGCGGAATGGCATAATTCATTACCAGAAGCACGCGCTGCATGACCTCGCCCGCCGTTTCGTGATAGATCCGGATGAACGAGGTAAGCTGCTCGGAAAAAACAAAGAAGAGAAACGACACGGTCACCGTGGCCGAATGCGTCATCAGAGTCGAGAGCATCAAGGTCAGCGCGCCGATGACCGCCAGCGCCAGAAACCGAAGATAGATCATCTGGAGAAATGTGTTTCGCACTACCGGTACGCCCACTTGCAGCTGGCCGATGAAAAACGCCGCCATGAACACTGCATAGGCGATCGCGGCGGCCAGAAGGGCGCCGAGCAACTTGCCCATGAGAAAATGCAGGCGCGTGACGGGCTTTGCCAGCAGCGGGTAGATCGTTCGCGTCTCGAACTCGCGCGGCAGCTGGCGCGCGGCCAGTAAAATCACGATGATCGCCGTGGCCCAGTTCATCACCGTCAGCGACACTTCGCGGAAAAACTTGTGCAGCCCAGTCACGCCGAAAAAGCGAAACACGCCGACCAGCGAGATCAGAAATGCCGCCACCAGCGCAATGACGTAAAGGTCCTTCCGCCGCAGCGCCTCGATCAGGATCGTTCGGGCTATCAGCCAGACTTTGCGCATTTGCCGCCTCGGTGACCGCTTCACATTTTATGGAAGATGTTTGCTAGAGGGCGGTCGTGCAATCAACTTTTTTTTGCAGTTCCGGCAGGGTTTGGCGATTTTGTCCCTACCGAGTTGGGCGGCATGGCCGGCGGTGGGCTCAATATCGAGGTTGTGGACATTGACAAGCACGGCGATCTGGGCCCGGCGATGCTCGGAACGAGCGGGCTGTACTTGTGGGAAAATGTCAGACGAAAATAGCAGACAACGTTTGGCCCAACAATGCAGGATCAAAGCAAAGCGGCAGCATGGCTGCACGCAGTCCAAAAGAAAAGCACACATGCGCAAATGGCCGAACAGTTCGGGACTAAAGCAAAGCGGCAGCATGGCTGCACGCAGTCCAAAAGAAAAATGGATGCGCAAAGCTTTTCTCCGCCTTCGGTAGATATACCATTCGACAATCCAGCGATGGACAAGTTGTTGTGTTCCCCATTGCGCTTTGCGCATTAGCGCTGCGAGGCGCTTTTCCCGCGCGCAGCGTAGAACCGGCGCAGCGCATCCATCTCGTCGTCGCTGATCATTCCTGCCCGATACATGTCGAGAACATCCAGCGGCAGTTCGACCGCCTCGGCAGGTTCCTCCGGCGCGGGAGGGGAAGGGGGGTGGGGCGCAAAAGAGGCTGCGGGCGCTGCCGCCGGGCCGGGAGCAGGACGCGCAGGATAAGATTCGGCCGGGGGCGGGGGACGGCGGGGAGGCGACTGTTCGGCAAGCGCTTCGGCCTGGGCCGCCAGAAGCGCCTCCGCGCTCAGCGGCGAGGACCCTTTTCCCGCAGGCGAAGGTTTCGGGCGGCTGTGGAGGCGCTCGAAATGCCGCGCCAGCACGGACTTGACACGCCTGGCTTCCGCCTCTGTCAACAGGCCCTTGTCAATCATGTCGGCCACAGCGTCGAAGTCCATGCCGAACTCCTCGACCTGTCGGACGCGGTGGGCAAAAATGCCGCGAATGAGATGCGCGAAAAAAAACAACAGGATCAGGGCGATGGTCGCGGCAAATATCCAGTAGAGGAACGTAATATCGTTTCGGGTGGAGAGGAACTGGATCAGCTTGGCAGTTTCGTCGCCCATGGAAAGGTCTGCTCATGCGCCAACGACTCGAGAATGCGAAGCGGCGGCCAGGATTCACACGTGCATTGCGTCATGGCCGGGGCTGCCGATCAATCGCTTTGCTTCGCTCCGCCATACATGCCGACGACTTCGCGAACAAGGTCTTCGGTAACCTCGGTTCCGCTCAATTCGCTTTTCACCAGAATCTGATTGAGTGCTCCCTTGAGTTCGCGGATATTGCTGGTGATGTTCTCGGCGATCAGGGTGATGAGGCGGTTGTCCATCTGGATGTTGCCGCGGCGCTCGAGTTCTTTCTTGAGAATGGCGGCGCGCGTTTCGAGGTCGGGCGGCTGAATGTCCACGATGACGCCCGAGCCGAAGCGCGAGACAAGGCGTTTTTCGAGATGAGCGATCTCGCGCGGCGGACGATCGGACGTGATGACCATCTGTCGCTTGGCTTGAAACAAGGCGTTGAAGATGTGGAAGAATTCGTCCTGAGCGCGTTCCTTGCCGGCCAGAAACTGGATGTCGTCCACGAGCAGGACATCGGCGGCTTTGAACCGATTGTGAAAGAGGGGGATGGTGTTGTTCTGGATGGCCTCGACCAGTTGATTGGTAAACTCTTCGGCACTGGTATAAACAATCCGCAGATGACCTTGATGCTCGGCAATGTAGTTGGCAATGGCGCTGACCAGATGCGTTTTGCCCAGACCGACATCGCTATGCAAGAAGAGCGGATTGTAATGAATGGCGGGCGCCTTGGCAACGGCCAGAGCCGTTGCATGGGCAAAACGGTTGTTCTCGCCGACGACAAAGTTGTCGAA
>JADFCW010000068.1 GCA_017161705.1 Candidatus Sumerlaeota bacterium
GCCGCCAGACCCGCCGCGGCCGATCCGCTGCGGCGAATGAATTGCCGTCGGGAAACTTTGTTCATGATTTTCCCTCCTGCTGGCCGGACCCTGCCCATGGAATGGACAGGGCGGACGGCAAGAACCGGGGGGACGGGGCGGACATGGATGGGTTCCGGGTTTATCGTGTGTTCAGATATTGCAGATAGCGCTCGAATGCTGCGGAGACTTCGTCCATATGATCGCCGCCAAACTTCTCCAGAAAGGCCTGCGCCAGGACGAACGCCACGACCGCCTCGCCGACCACAGCAGCTGCCGGCACCGCGCAAACATCCGACCGTTCATGGGCTGCATGGAACGGTTCCTTGGTCACGAAGTCCACCGACGGCAGCGGGCGGCCTAGCGTGGCAATCGGCTTCATGGCCGCGCGAATGACGATCGGCTCGCCGTTGGTCATCCCGCCTTCCAGCCCGCCGGCATTGTTGCTGGTCCGAAAATATCCACCGGTAAAACCATGGCCCTCGAGATAGCGTTCCTCGCGTTCGCGGTCGAAGAAGATCGGATCATGCACGCGCGAGCCGGGCAGGCGCGCCCCTTCAAATCCCAGACCGATCTCGACTCCCTTGATGCCCTGAATGCTCATGACCGCACCGGCGAGGCGGCCATCCAAGCGCCCCGCGCTTTCCATGCAGCTGCCCAGGCCGGCCGGCAACCCCGTGGCGACCACCTCGAAGATGCCTCCCAGCGTATCGCCTTCCTCGGCGGCGCGGTCCACACGGGCTTTCAGCAAATCCTCGCACGCCGCGTTGCCCGCGCGAAATGGCGACGCATCGGCGGCCTCGGCGATCGCCGCATAGGTCAATCCCGCGCAGTCAATCGGAATGCCGCCGAGGTGAACCACGTGGCTGAACACGCGGATGCCGAACTCGGCTAAAAACCGGCGGGCAACGGCGCCAACGGCCACGCGGGCGGCGGTCTCGCGCGCACTGGCACGCTCGAGCACATTCCGCGCGTCGTGCTGATGCCATTTCAGCACCCCCGGAAGGTCGGCATGGCCGGGGCGGGGCCGCGTGATGATGCGCGCGCGGGTCGCGTCCGAGTCGCCGCGCCCTTCCAGCGCCATAATCCCCTGCCAGTTAGCCCAGTCGCGGTTTTCGATGACCATCGCCAGAGGGCTGCCCAGCGTCCGCCCGAATCGAAGACCGGATTGAAACTGCACGCGGTCGTGTTCGATGGCCATGCGCTTGCCGCGGCCGTATCCGGCCTGCCGGCGCGCCAGATCGCGGTTGATGTCGTCGGCCGTCACGGACAGTCCGGCGGGAAGGCCGGTTACGATCGCCGTCAGCTGAGGGCCGTGCGTTTCGCCTGCGGTGACATAATGGAGAGCCATACGAACAGTCCTCCGGCAAATAGGCGTATGGTTCTACGGCTGCGGGGAAACCGTGGCGTGCGAGTTCGGGCCGAGGTTGATCTCGCGTTGTTCCACATACAGCGCCGCCGTGATGTCCCCCGTGACATTGACCGTCGTCCGGCACATGTCCAGAAACCGGTCCACTCCAAGAATCACCCCAATCCCCTCGCCCGGCACTCCAACCGATTGCAGCACGAGCACAATGACCGGCAGTGAGCCGCCCGGCACCCCCGCCGTGCCGATGCCCGCCAGAACGGATGCGAGCACAACCATCACCTGCTGGGACGTGGTCAGCTCGATTCCGAAAAACTGCGCAAGAAAGAGAACCGTCACGCCCTCGAACAACGCCGTGCCGTTCTGGTTGGCGCTCGACCCAAGCGTCAGGACAAATCCGGCCACCCGGCGCGACACGCCCAAGTTCTCCTGCGTGACGCGCAATGCCACCGGCAAGGTGGCGTTGGAGGAACTGGTCGAGAATGCCGTGAGTATCACCTCGCTAATTTGTTGGAAAAACTCGCGCGGACTGGTTTTCATCACATACTTCAGGGCCAGCGAATAAACCCCAAACATTTGCAACGCCAGTCCCGCAACCACAACGGCCACATATTTGCCCAGCAGAACGATTACATCCAGGCCCAGCTGGGCCACAACCGAAAACACCAAACATGCCACACCGTAAGGCGCCAACTTCATGGCAATCTGGATGATTTGCATCACCACGTCATACAGACCCTGCAAGAACCGTTCGAATACCTCCGTGCGCTCCGATCGCACCAGTGCCAGCGCCACACCGACAAACAGCGCGCACACCATCAGCGCCAGAATGCCTCCGCCCGTGTAGCCCTCGTCAAACGCATGCGCGGCATCGGCAATCGGGTTCTTGGGAATCAAATCCAGAAGCACCTCCACCACCGATTTGGCCTGCGCCGCCCGCTCGACCGTTGTCTTGGCCGCCGACGTCCTCACGGCTGTCAGAAGCGCCTGCCGGTCCGCGTCCGACAACCCTGTCCCCGGCCGCACGATCTGCACCAGCGAAATGCCGATGACCACCGAGAGAGTCGTAATAATCAAACAATAGACAAAGGTGCGCAGACCGATGCGCCCCAGCCGCCGCACATCGCCCAGTTCGGCGACCCCCAGGGCCAGCGCCGAAAAGATCAGCGGGATGACGGCCATGAAAATAATGCGCAGGAAAATCTGCCCGAACGGCGAAATCAGATTGCGGATCAACCATCTCAGGGCGTCGGAGTCCCGGAATGCGCTGTTGCAGATCAAACCGGTCGTTGCGCCGATGGCCAAACCGATAAAAATCCGTGTATGCAGCGGAAGCCGTTTCCGCCCGCCCGTATATTCCGCCGTCTCCATAGCGTCGAAAACGACACCTCGCACGCGCTGATCTTTTGCCGCTGTCCGGCCCGCAACCCCTGCGAAAACGATTTGCCGCGCCAACGGCCGATGTCAAACGTAGGGCTGCATCCGTTGTTTGCAAGACAAAAGACGTTCTCGAGGTTCCCGCTTGACTTTGCTGCCCGACAAACTACCGTGACTGCGCTTGTGTCGGAAGTACCCGCGCACGAGAATTTGCTTTCGGAGAACGACCGCGCGTGACGCGCGAGGAACTTTATCAGATCGAAAACCGCACTCCCGTGCGCGTAACCTACCGCGACACCGACCAGATGGGGCATGTCTATTACGCCAATCATCTGGTGTGGTTCGAGATCGGGCGCACGGAGCTGGTCCGGCAGTTCGGTCAAGCCTACCGCGACCTCGAATTGCGCGGGGTTTTTCTGCCCGTCATCGAGGCCCGCGTGCATTATCGCGCTCCGGCCCGCTACGATGATCTCCTGGAAATCCGCACGCGCGTGGCCAAACTCTCCCACGTCGGCATCGAGTTTGCCTATCGCATCGTCCGCAACGATGACGGCGTCGAAACCCTGATTGCGGAAGGCTCGACGCGTCATCCGTTTCTTGGCCGCGACGGCAAAATCCTGAAAACCGGCTTGGAAATCCTCAACGTCGAGCGATGAACGCCCCGCCCACATTTCGGATTCTTCACCTGGCCAGCAGCGAACGATGGACCGGCATCGCAGAGCCTGTCGTCAGCGTCGCGCGCGAGCAGCAGGCCATGGGGCATGAAATCTGGCTGGCGTGCGTGCCCGGCCAGTCCTTCGAACGCCGCGCCCGCCAGAACGGACTGCGCTTTGTCAGCGAGTTTCATCTCGACCGCCGGCTTCACCCGCTGCGTTTCTTCAGCGACCTGGCGCGCATCCGCCGCTTCGTTCTCCAGAATCGTATTGATGTCATTCACTGCCACCTCTTGCACGACAACTGGATGGCCAGCATGGCGATCGGCCCGCGTCTGCGGCCGCCGCTTTTGATTCGCACGTTCCATCGCTTCGAGCGTCCGCGTTCGGGATATTTCCACCGGCTTCTGTTCTGTTTCCGCAACGATTTCAGCATCGCCACATCGCGCGCCCTGCTAAACCTCATTCAAGCCTCGCTGCCGCTTCGGCCCGACTTGACGGCGGTTGTCTACGGCGGCGTGGACTCGAACCGGTTCCATCCGGCGATTTCCGGCGAGCCCATCCGGCGCGAGTTTCACATCTCCCCCGATACACCCGTGGCGGGGATTGTTGCGCGCATGCAGCCCGGCCGCGGCCATCGCTGGCTCCTCAACGCTGCCGCCGAAGTGATTCGGCGCCTGCCGGACGCGCGCATCCTGTTGGTCGGGCGCGGCCCGCTCAAGCATATCCTGCGGGACGAAGTCAATGCCGGCCCGCTGCGGAATCATGTCCTCTTCACCGGCTACCGCTCGCGCGACCTCGAAGCCACCTATGCCGCCCTGGACGCGGCGCTGTTTCTCGGCATGACGTCCGAGGGAACCTGCCGTGCTGCACTCGAAGCAATGGCGACCGGACGGCCGGTCATTGCATTGCGCGACGGCGCGCTTCCAGAGATTATCGAAGACGGGAAAAACGGCCTGCTCGTCGAGCCCGACAATACCGCCGCGCTCGCGGAGGCGTTGGTCCGCCTCTTGTCCAACCGAGAGGAATGCCAGCGCATGGGCCGCGCCGCCCGTCAGATCGTTCTGGAGCGCTTTACCGAGCGGCAACGTGCCCAAGCCACCCTCGAGGCCTATCGGAAGTCCTGGGCCTTGCGCGTGGGCAAGGCTCCTGGTCGCGAGCCGACATAGACGAATGCAAGAACTCAGGCGCCTGCACGCAGAGCCAACAACCGCGCCGCCTCGACGGCATGATACGTCAGAATCATGTCCGCGCCCGCCCGTTTGATCGCCGTCAGAATCTCCATCATCGCCCGCGGGCCATCCAGCCAGCCGCGTTCCGCCGCCGCCTTGACCATCGCATATTCCCCGCTGACATTATAAGCGGCAATGGGAACATCGAATCGCTCGCGTGCCGCACGAATCACATCGAGATAGGCAAGAGCCGGTTTGACCATCACCGCATCGGCCCCCTCGGCAATGTCGGTTTCGATTTCGCGCAACGCTTCGCGCACATTCGGCGGGTCCATCTGGTGGCTGCGTCGGTCGCCGAATGCCGGCGCCGATTGCGCTGCCTCGCGGAACGGCCCGTAGAAGCACGAGGCATACTTGGCCGCATAGGATAAAATAGGAACCTGCACGAATCCCCCCGCATCCAATGCCGCACGGATCGCCGCCACACGTCCGTCGAACATATCCGACGGCGCAATGACATCGGCTCCCGCCTCGGCCTGTGAAACTGCTGTCCGTGCCAGTAAAGCCACCGACTCATCGTTGAGGATCACGCCCTCGCGCACCAGGCCGCAGTGCCCATGGCTGGTGTATTCGCACAAGCAGCAATCGGCAATTACGATCAGTTCCGGAAACTCGCGCTTCAACGCACGGATGGCGCGCTGCACGATGCCGTCGCGATCGTACGCGCCCGATGCCGTCTCGTCCTTGGTCTCCGGAATCCCGAACAGAATTACCGCTGGAATCCCCAACTTGACCGCGGGTTCGACCTCCGCGGCCAACCGGTCCACCGAGAGATGATACACGCCCGGCATGGCGCCGATCTCCCGCCGCACGCCGCTGCCCGGAACCACAAACAGCGGATAAATGAAGTCGTCCGGCGTCAGAGCGGTCTCGCGCACCATCGCCCGCAAGCCGGATTTCATCCGCAGCCGCCGGTGCCGCCGAATCCCTTGCATCTCCGACATTGGGCGTCCCCTCCTTCGCATAGATTACACGCATCGAGGGAGATCAACATTTCACGACTTAAATCTTGATAAGGGCGCGGCGCTTTGCAATGAGTAAGTGGAGTGGGTCCGAGGAGAAAGCGGCAAACCGGCTTTTCCATCCGACCGGTCGGGCGAGTCTGACTTGTCCGGCGAGTCCGACGCGTTAGACCAGAATCCGCCTGATTCATTACACAGGAGACAACCATGAGGCCCCCCATTGCGCAGTTCATCGCCGAAAAAGTCCGCGTCTTCGACGGCGGCATGGGTTCAATGTTGATCGCCGCCGGAATGCCTGTCGGCCAGTGTCCGGAAACATTTGACGCCGACAAAATCCAAAACATTCACGAGCAATACGTCGCCGCCGGCGCCGATTTTATCCTCACATGCACTTTCGGCGGATCGGCCCTTACCCTCGGCAAGCATGGTCTGGCCGAACGCACGCGCGAGATCAACCGCCGCAATGCCGAGATCGCCCGCCGCGCCGCCGGCAACCGCGCCTATGTCGTCGGCGACCTCGGCCCGACGGGCGAACTGATGGAACCCTTTGGCCCGTATTCCGAAGAGCAAATTGTTGCCGCCTACGCCGAGCAGGTACGCGGACTGGAAGACGGCGGCGTGGACGCCTTCATCATCGAAACGATGAGCGATCCGCGCGAAATGGCTGCCGCCGCCAAAGCTGTCCGCAGTCTCAGCCCAAAACCGTTGATTGCCTCGATGACGTTCACCTCGACCCCGCGCGGCTATCGCACCGTCATGGGTACAACGGTCGAGCAGGCCGTCGAGGCGATGACCGCCGCCGACGCCGATATTCTGGGCACCAACTGCACACTTGCGCCCGACGACATCGCGGGGCTGGTACGCGAGATTTGCCGCTACACCCGCCGGCCCGTCCTTGCCCAGCCCAACGCCGGACGCCCCCAGATCGAAGGCGATCGCGTGGTCTATCCGCCCATTGAAAACCTCGAGCAGCACATCGAGGCGATCCTCGACGCCGGCGCCCGTCTGATCGGCGGTTGCTGCGGCACGAATCCCGATTATATTCGGCTTGTGCGCAGCGTGGTGGATCGAAGGAATAAGTCATAGAGAGCCACTTTCTCGGACAAATCAAACGGGTCGAACAGGTCGGACAGGTCGGACAGGTTGGACACACTTCATTCCACAAACCTCAGTTCGAACTCCGCACGGCTCATCCCGACAACCTCGCCCTGCGGGCTGCGTATTGCAATGTGGCGCCAGGCGGCCAGACGTGCCTGCTCAGCTTCGTCGAGCAATCCCAACTGCACCAGAACTTCCACCGCTGCCTGACACGCCGCCGTATGGCTCCCGTCCTCGATCTTGAGGGCTATGCCCAAAGCCGTTTCATGGTCTGTGGAAGGAAATACTCCGGCGGCCCAATAGCCCAGTGCACCGCCCTTGCAGAACCATCGCCCGCCGCCGAGCGCAATCACCGCCGTGTCGAACCGCTCGCTGCCGCCCACCAGATAGGGATAGGCGGTCATGGCCGCCGTCACGCGGCGGCAACCTGCGCGCCGTTCGGGCGGCAACTGCGACGGGTCGGCCATGCGCGCATACGCCAGTGCCGCGTTGCGCAGCGGCAACGCATGAACCGGTACCCCGCAGCCGTCCACGCCGACGGGCATGCGTTCGACCGGCCAGTCGCTCATTTCGGCGATCAGCTGCCGGATGCGGTGTTGATGCGGATGATCGGGCCGCCAGTAGCCGTCCGTCGGCTCGCGATTGGCCAGCGCCGCCGCCAGCATGGCGCAGTGTTTGCCCGAGCAATTGTGGTGGCGGCGGGTCGGCGGCTGTCCTTTGCGCACCATCTCGTCGCGCCGCGGCGGATACATCGAGTAGGCCGGTTCGCAAATCAAATTACTCTCCGTCAAACCCAATTTCGCCAGTATGGCATCCACTTCGGCCACGTGCGCCGCTTCCCCGGTATGCGATGCGGCGGCAAGGGCGATCTGCGCATCGGTGAACGGAGGGTGGTCAAACCCTCCGGCTTCGGCGGCGGCCACAGCCTGAAGCGGCTTCGCCGACGACCGCATATAGAAAACAGCGTCGGGATCGCCGGCCGATGCCACCAGGTCTCCAACGCTGTCCACCAGTGCAATCGCCCCGCGATGAACGGTCTCGACGACCCCGCCCCGTTGCGCTATCACCAGGGGAATCGTAGAAGTATTTGCCATGCCGGATCCTTTTTTGTTGCATCCTGCTACAGAGAGCGAAAGCGCCAGACATCCTGAAGAGCCGCGGCGAACTGCTCGGGGTTGGCGGCGCTGATTTTTCGACGGCCCTCGAGGCCGCGCTGCAAATAGCCCCCGTATAAGTCGCGCCACGCGGTTTCATATTCCGCCGCAATCGCCGGCGATCTTTCCGCCGCTGCGTGCGCGGCCGCTTCGCCCGCCAGCCGCCCGCATGCGCACGCCATCAGGATTCCCGCGCCGGAAAGCGCTTGGCACTGCCCCGCTGCATCGCCGACCAGCAACACCGGAGCGGTCTCTTCGTCCGCCGCTGCGAACACGGTTTGCGCTACCGCCCCTCCAACCGGAATCAGACCGCCCGTCCGCCGAATCGGGCAAACGGCCGCAATCCTGCCCTCGTGTTGCAATTTGTCAACCAGCTGCCGGAACAGTTCGCGCAGCTCGCGGCGCCGCGCCCACGGCAACGCCAGACCGACGTTAGCCTCGCTGCCCCGGGGAAAACACCACCCATAGCCGCTGCCATACTCGGGGGAAAAAAATAAGTCAGCCGTTTCGCTGCTTTGCACCAAAGGCAGAACTTCCTGCACGGCCAAAGCAAATTCCATCGCGGTCTCTATCCGCAGCCGCCGCACCAGCGATTGCGGGCCGTCGGCTCCGATAATGATTCCCGCCTCGATCTCGCGCCACACACCGCCGCAGGACAACAGCAGACCGTTGCCCGACATCGCCAGAACGGTTGCCGGTTGCAAGAGCGCGACGCCGAGAGCTGCCGCATGTGCGGCCAGGGCCGCTTCCCAGCGCGGCCGGTCCAAAATCCAAGCTGGCGCCCGAAGTTGGCCGAGAGGTTTGAACTCAAGCCAAAAGCGCAAGTCGTTGACGGCCTGAACGGTTGCCGAGCGCTCGAGCGGGACAATTTGGCCCAGAAGTTTCGGCGCCATCTCCGCGCACTGGATGGGGCGGCCCCACTGCCGTTTGCGCTCGATCACAGCCACCGATCGGCAGCCTTTTTCCGCCGCGGCAATCGCAGCGGACAAACCCGCAGGTCCTCCGCCCACAATGGCCACATCGAACCGCGCGATCATGTTCGGCCTTTGTGCAGGAGAATTCGCCGGCCCGTTTTCAATCCCAACCGTTCGCGGGCATTGCCGTCGCGGACGGCGATTTCCAGCGTGCCCAGACTCCCCCAATAGGCGACGAGTTCCCCGTGCCCGACCTCGGCGAATGTGGCGGAAATCTGCGGGATGGTCAGCGCACCGCTTTCCACGACCCAATCCCCGCCGCCGGCCGAGGCCGCCTGCGATTGCTCGATCGTCGTGACGGCATTGCCAAACCGGTCAAAGCAAATGATCTCGCCCTCGATCCGGCCCTCGGCGTGGCAAACGGCATGCGGCAAGACAATGGTCACGGGATCGGCCACGGGCGGACCGGCCGCCTCGATCGAACCCTCGCGGGCGATCATCGCCGCGGCAGGTGCAAACACGTCGCGGCCGTGAAACGTGCTGCTGACTATCGGATTTCTCCATTTGGGGTTCTCGAGGGCGCGGCATTGCCAGCCGGAGCAGTGCATCGCCGCACCGCTAAGAAGACCGTTGTCAGGCGCTGCAAAGAAATAGCCGCCGCCCGAAGCCGCCAGCGCGCGGCGCGCGGTTCCCACGCCCGGATCCACAACCGCGCAGAACACTGTGCCGGCGGGAAAATCGCGGAAGGTATGTTCCAGAAGCCACGCCCCCTGGGCGATGGCGCCCGGCTCGATGGTGTGGCATAAGTCCACGACGGCACATTCGGGCACGCGGGCCAGAATTGCACCCTTGAGCGATCCGACAAACCAGTCGGTCGTTCCAAAATCTGTCAGAAGAGCAATGATAGGACGTCGGCGCGGCATAGGGGGTAATGAGCGTCCTCCGTTTTCCAGGCGTGAAGAGGTTTCCCGGCTCCTTGCGGCAAATCTTCAACGCTCTCAGCACTCCTCAAAACATTCCTTTGATCCTGCCTGTTTCGACGTCAATGTCAATATCGTGCCCGATAGCTTTGCCGGGCAGACCCGGCATGGTCACGATTTCGCCGCAGAGCGGATAGAGGAAGCCTGCGCCGACCGAGGCACGAATGTCTTCGACCGGCAGCACGAATCCTTCCGGTCGGCCTGCCTGTGTTGGATCATGCGAAAGCGACAGATGCGTCTTGGCCATGCAGATAGGAAAACGGCCATAGCCGCGTGCGGTAAACAGCGCGATGCGTTCCTGGGCGCGCGGCGAGTATTTGACGCCGCTGGCTCCGTAGATTTCCCGCGCGATACACTCGATTTTCTCACGAATGGAGAGATGTTCATCGTAAAGAAAGCGGAAATGGCTTTCTCGTTCCGCCGCCCGCATGACCGCGCGGGCCAGAGCCTCGCCGCCCTCGCCTCCGCGAGCGTACACATCACTGACCTCCGCCTCGTCGGCTCCGCCTTCTTTGGCGAGTGCAGCCGCCAGAGCCAATTCTTCGCCGCTGTCGTGCGGAAACCGGTTGATCGCCACAACGGTCGGCAGGCCGAACTTGCGGATGTTCTCGATGTGTTTGCGAAGGTTGGCAAAACCTTTTCGGATGGCATCGAGGGCGGGTTCCTGCAACCGCTTCATCAGTTGGGAGGCGGGAACGGCGGCATAGTCGCCGCTGTGCAGTTTGAGCGCCCGCATCGAGCACACAATCACGGCGCAGTGGGGCGCCAGACCGCTCGCGCGGCATTTGATATTGAAAAACTTTTCCGCGCCCAGGTCCGACCCGAAGCCCGCTTCCGTCACCGCGTAGTCGGCCAACTTCAGCGCCAGTTCATCGGCCAGAATCGAGCAGCAGCCGTGTGCGATGTTGCCGAACGGCCCGGTATGGATGAGCACGGGGGTATTCTCCAGTGTTCGAACCACATTCGGCTTGATTGCGTTGATCAGCAAGGCCGTCATCGCACCCGCAATGCCGATGTCTTCGGCGGTGACCGGACGGCCATCGAATGTTTCGGCCACCACAATCCGGCCCAGCCGCTCGCGCAAGTCCTTGAGATTGCGCGCCAGCGCCAAAATGGCCATGACCTCGGAGGCCGTCGAAATGTCGAACCCGGTGACGAGCGGAACGCCGAATTGCGTTTCGCGCAGGCTGGTTTCGATGTCGCGGAGCGGGCGCGCGTTGAGGTCTATCACCCAGCGCCACGTGATGGACGGCGGGTCTATATTCAGAGGGTTTTCTTTTACCGCGTCGGAAACCAGCGCGGCCAGATGCCGCAAACCCGACCAGCGCCACCCTCCGCCGTGAAGACGCACGTACTCGACGGCGAGACGATAGGCCGAGCGGAACTTCCGCACGGCAATCCGCCATTGGTCATTCTGCGCCGACCATTGGGCGAACGCCTCGAGCAGGCATCGGATGGGCCGCAGGGGATTCTTTCCGCGCAGCGAATTTTCCAGATACGCCGCCAGCAGATTGTGCGCCGACGTCACCGCGTGGATATCGCCCGTAAAATGAAGATTGATATGCTCCATCGGGACAACGGTGGCTTTGCCGCCGCCCGTTCCGCCGCCCTTGCGACCGAACACCGGCCCCATCGAAGGCTGCCGCAGCGTTGCGATCGCCTTCTTGCCGAGTCGGTTGAGCGCCATCGAAAGACCGATGGTAGTCACGGTCTTTCCGTCGCCGGCTGTGGTGGGATTCATGCCAGTGACAAGGATGTAGCGGCCGTTGGGGCGGTCGCGCAACTGTTCGAGCACGCTCAGCGGAATCTTGGCCATGTCGCGCCCGCAGAACTCCAGCTGGCCGTGCTCGAGCCCGAGCATGGCCGCAAAATCGGGCGAGGTGTGGGAAGGAATAAACGAGGACACAGCGGTGTCGGTTTTCTTTTCTGCCATAACTCCCTCAGTATCTATTTTGAGTGGGATAAGGCCGGTATTGCCTACGCAATATGCCCGAGAAGAATAAACCGCAGCACAAATAGCCCGCCGAGAAGATAGACCAGCCAGTGCACCTCGCGCGCGCGGCCGGCTGCCGTCTTCGCAAGCGGATAGAAAATGAATCCCAGCGCAATTCCCTGCGCAATCGAGTAGAAAAACGGCATGGCCGCCATGACCAGAAACGCAGGGATGATCTCCGTCGGATCATCCCATGCAATGTCTTTGATGCACTGCATCATCATGGCGCCGACCACGATGAGGGCCGGTGCCGTCGCCTGCGGAGGAATGATCTTGATGAGCGGCGAGAAAAACATTGCCGCCAGAAACAATACGCCGACCACCATGGCCGTTAGGCCCGTCCGGCCCCCTTCCTCGATCCCCGCCGCCGACTCGATGTAGGAAGTGACGGTCGAGGTGCCCAACACGCTTCCCACCAGAGTGCCCGCCGCATCGGAGGCCAGCACCTCCGTGGCGCGCGGCAATTTGCCGTCGCGCAGATACCCCGCCCGGTCGGCCAGCCCAACCACCGTTCCCACGGAATCGAACATATCCACAAAGAGAAAGGCAAAAATCACTTCGATCAATCCCAGCTTCAGCGCCCCGCGAATATCCAGCTGGCCAAAGGCCGTGAATTTCGGCCAGTCCACAACCCGCTCCGGCGCTTTGGCGATCCCCAACATCAGCGCCAGCACCGTCGCCGCCGCGATCCCGATCAAGATAGCCCCGCGTACCCGCAGCGCAAACAGCGCCACCATCAGCGCCAGTCCGAACACCGCCACCAGAAGGGGCTTGTCCAACTGCGCAAACGACGTGACCATCGTCGCCTTGCTGGGGACAACCAGCCCGGCGTTCTGAAATCCGATCAAGGCGATGAACAGACCGATCCCTGCGGCTACCGAATGCTTCAGCACCGGCGGGATCGAATCGATGATCAGTTCGCGCACCTTCACAAACGTCAGGATCAGGAATACGACGCCGGCCAGAAATACCGCCCCCAGCGCCACCTTGTATCCCCATTCGGGCCGTGCCGCCACCGAGTAAGCAAAGTAGGCATTAATGCCCATACCGGGCGCGAGGGCGAACGGATAGCGCGCCACTATTCCCATGATCACACATGCAATAGCCGAGGCAAGACACGTCGCGGCCATAACGCCCTCGATCGGCATGCGCGCGTGGTCGGGCAAGTTCGGATCGCCGAGAATCATGGGATTGACGGCCACGATGTAGGCCATGGTCATAAAGGTGGTAATGCCGGCGAGGATTTCGCGCCGGGGAGACGTGCCCAGTTCGCGAAATCGAAACAGCAGCGTCCGACCGGTTTCCATGGCAGTGCCCTCCTTGCCGAACAGTCGCGGTAGGATGACCTAGGAATTTGGTCAAGAATCAAGAAAAAACCTCTTTTTAAAGTTTACACCGCGCCTACGGCGTCCTATATTCTTGAAAGAATTAGATTTTGGAGTTCGATAGAACCTGTCCGAAAACAAAAATGGGTTGGAAGGGCAAGAAACCAAACGCGGGACACCGTTGCCGCCTGCGAGATTTTCGGGCAGGCTTCACACGTTAGGAGGGCGCCGATGAGTTCATGGTTTCTGATGGCGATGGAAGCGCCATTGTTTGGCGGCGACATGTTGTATAACGCGATTGTTGCTTTGGTTCTTTTTCTGGTCGGTGCGGGCATTTACTTCAAGACCGGCAATCGCTTCGGATGGCTGTTCATTGCCGTGGCGGCCTATTGGACCTACATTACCTTTCAAGAGCTGATTGGCATGTAAGGTATCTGTGCGGGCATGCCGAGGGTTGAGAAACCGGTCTTCTTTTTCCGAAGGCTGCGGGGTATCTCACGAGGCACACTCGTCATGGTATATGGCAGTTTCCCCGCCCGGTGGCATAATGAAGCCGTCGTTGATTGTCCACGAAATCTGCCTAACCCTTCAGGGCGAGTCCACACAAGCGGGGCGCTTGTGCGTGCTCATTCGCCTGGCCGGCTGCCCGCAGTCGTGCCGCTATTGCGACACGCCGCAGGCCCGCCCGTTTGACGCCGGCCGCTCCATGTCCATCGAGGAAATTATTGCGCAGATCAACCCTTTGCAGTGCCCTCTGGTCGAGATCACGGGCGGCGAACCTTTGGCGCAGGCGGCAACGGCCGATCTTGCCCGTGCGCTCGTCGAACGCGGCTTCGAGGTCATGGTTGAAACCAGCGGCAGCTATCCGATCGAGGTCCTACCGGCTCAGGCGCGGCGGGTTATGGACTTGAAATGTCCTTCGTCCGGCGAATGCGAGCGAAACGACCTCTCGAATATTGACCGCTTGACCTCGCGCGACGAGGTAAAATTTGTTCTGGCCGACCGCAAGGACTATGAGTGGGCGCGGGATATGGTGCGCAAATATGGCCTGACACAACGCTGCGAAGTCCTTTTTTCGCCAGTCTGCGACCGGCTCGCCCCGCGCCACCTGGCCGAATGGATCATTGCCGACCGGCTGCCGGTACGGCTTCAGATTCAATTGCACAAGTATATTTGGGGCCGCGAGGCCGCCGGAGTTTGACCACGGCGCCCAACATGCACACAAATGCCATGCACGCAAGAGCCGCACAAATTGCCAGGTTGCAACAGTGTCCCCCTGCCGTCGTGCTTTGCAGCGGCGGTATGGATTCGGCCGTCACGATGGCAATTGCACGCGCCGAGGGCTATACCGTTCATGCGCTAACCTTCGACTATGGCCAGCGTCATCGCGTCGAGCTGCGCGCCGCGCGCCGCGTAGCCCGCGCCCTCGGCGCAGCCAGACACCTCGTTAAAAGAATAGACCTGACCGCCGCCGGCGGGTTTGGCGGATCCGTTCTGACCGGCCCCGGCCGCGTCCCACACCGACGCAGCAGGACCGGCGTTGCAGCGGCCATCCCGCCGACCTATGTCCCCGCGCGCAATCTGATTTTCCTCTCTCTGGCTGTCGCCTGGGCCGAAATCCTTGGCGCCGCTGACATCTTCATCGGCGTCAATGCCATTGACTACAGCGGCTATCCCGACTGCCGGCCGGAGTTCATTCGTGCATTCCAGCGCACAGCGCGCCTGGCCACCAAGGCAGGCGCCCAAAACCATGTGGAAATTCGCGTCCACACACCTGTGATCCGAATGACCAAAGCGCAGATCGTTCGCAAGGGTCTGGCGCTTGGCCTGGATTTTTCACTTACGCACTCCTGCTACGATCCCGACACATGGGGACGCGCCTGCGGAAAATGCGACGCGTGCCGCTTGCGCTTGAAAGGCTTCCGCGAAGCGGGCACAAAAGACCCCGCGAAGTACGCGGGATGAACCGTGCACCGAGAGGTTTTCTCATGCAGATCGAACTCGTGCGGATGCAGGAATTCAGCGCAGCCCTTCGACTGCCGGACTCCCCCAATGCGAAAGAACGCCGTCTGCACGGCCACATGTTCTCCGTCCAGCTCCTGCTCGCCGGCCCTCTTGACCCCAAGCACGGTTGGCTGATTGACTTCGGCGAGATCCGCAGCGCCTTTGCACCCCTCTCCGAACAGCTCGATCATTCCTATCTCAACCAAATCGAGGGTTTGGGATCGCCCACGTGCGATGTGCTTTCGCAATGGATCGAGGCTCGATTGAAGCCCGTTCTGCCTGCGCTCGCGCGCGTTGTCGTTGCCATAGGGGGCGAAGACTGTTTCGCCCCGCGCCGGCTGCCTCCCGACCCGGCGCTCGAGCTGCCGGAACGTCTCGCACTCTCGCTTGAATCGGCGCATTATTTGCCCTGTGTCGCACCCGGACACAAATGCCGCCGGCTGCACGGACACAGCTTTCTCGTCGAGGTTGCCGCCGGCGATCTCGATAGCCTCCCCGCCCTCCTGCAGCCAATTTACGACCAGCTGGATCATCGCCTGCTCAACGAAGTCGAGGGTTTGGACAATCCGACATCCGAAAACCTCGCGGTCTGGATCTGGCGCCGTCTGCAGCCGGATGCGCCGACTCTTCGCGCCATTGTGGTCCGCGAGTCGGCCGCATCCGCCTGCATCTTTCGAGGGCGATTTTACCCACCCGATTCATACTCTTCCGCCCAGCCAGCCCGCATCCCAAAGGAGAACTGCCATGTTTGAGCCGCTGGACAAAAAGTTGCCCTTTGAGGGTCCGGAAAAAATCAACCCCGCCGAATTGGAAACCTTCGATTACGAGTATCCCGGCAAGGACATCGAAATCGAAATCACCACGGACGAATTCACGTCCGTGTGCCCCTACTCCGGGCTGCCGGACTTCGGACGCCTCACGGTTCTTTATACGCCCAACCGCAAGTGCATCGAGCTGCGCTCGTTCAAATACTATCTGCTGAGTTTCCGCAATGTCGGCATTTTCTACGAGCACCTCGTGAATCGCGTGCTCGACGACCTGGTTGCGTGCTGCCGGCCCAAGCGTATGACCGTCGTGGTCGAATTCACGCCGCGCGGCGGCATCCGCACGCGCGCCGCGGCTCATTTTCCCCGCCGCAAAAAAGCGTGACCCCAAATCCTTGCATATGCCGCTGCGGTCGGTGTCGCGACGAACCGGCGCAAGGGGGCAAACGGATCTTTCTTGCCAATGGAATAGCAGCTACAGTTCAGGAAAGGCGCGCGAGAAGATTTTGCCGGTTCGCGGATCGTATTCCCACGGGAAGCCGAGGGGGTCCTCGGTGGGTAATGCGCGGGGTTTGTCCGGCTGCACCTCGGGCAGTTCGGTCAAACGGAGTGGAAACCGTTTGTGCTCGTCCCGGTATTGGTTGATGTAGTGTCGCAGCGCCCAGAGCAGGTTTTCCACCTGGCGTTGAACTTTTTCGCGGTCGCTCAGTTCGGGCCGCCCCTGTACGGGGATCACGGTCGTGTCGAGCAGCAGGTAGGGTTGGCCGTAGATGTCGCGAGGGATGCGATCGCTTTCAATGATGCAGCCCGGGCGGTCTTTTGTGCCCATGATCAGGTCCACGGCCGTGGCAACGGGCATGCCGCTTTCCATGGCGCCGTTGAGCAGTTGGAGGAGACGCGGGCCGTTCACCTGGCGGGAGGTCGTGGTGAGTTTTTCTTCCTCCAGTTGCTCGAGGCGCGCGGGATAGTCGCGGTGGCGCTCGAAGTAGCGGTCTATGGCGGCATTGATAATGCTGAAGTGCCAATCGTTGATCGTTTTGGTGATCTGGGCGCGGGCAAGTTCGCGCACATACGGTTGGTGGCTGAAATGAGCGTTGAGCGTGTCGCGAACCCAGCGTTCGAGCGCTATCTCGAAGTTGCCGCGCTTGGCGGCGATGTGGTTCTCCATGCGCGCCACATAGCTGGGGCAATCCGCGCACTTTAGCGCCAGGCGCGTATAATACAGCGCCCGTTTATAGTCCTGGAGCGCATTCAGGCAGATAAAAATCGCCTCATACGGCAGCCGGTAGGCACGTTTGTAATTGTGGACAATCCCGCGGTCCAGCAGCCGCAGCGCCGCCTCCTGATCGCCGCCTTCATCGCCCAAAACATAGTTGCCGAACTTATACAGCTCGACAAACTTGGGATCCAGCTCGGAGATCACGTTGAACACATTCTCGATGGCCCGCATCTCGTAAGGGTTCTCGCGAATATGATGCAACTTGGCCCCGAACGCCTGAATCGCCCGAATCCATAGAATGCCCGCCACCATTTGATTATAGCCCAGAGCCATGACAGTGGCCAATTGCGGCAATTCCTCTTCGGCGTACGACACGTCCGGCTGGTCGCGATCCCGGACCTGCGGCAGCGCGAGTGCGTCGCGATACGGCCGCGCATATTGCAACCGCGCGATCTGCCGGTCCTGAAACCAATACACCAACACCGCCAGGACGGCGAACCATACAAGAACGACCAACATCAGAACCAAGCGTTTCATGGCATCAAGGGGCGCTTACTTGAAATTCCGGCGGCGGAAGATCACGATGGCCAGCGAAAGAATCAGCGCCGAATAGACGATCCCGTAGGCAATCGCGTAGCGGTCTACCACCACCGGCGGATCGGACAGTGCGCGGTAGCTGGTATCGCTGAAAAAGATTTTCAGATTCGGGGCTACATGGGCGACAAATTGCGCCGCATGATACTTGAACAGAAGCATCGCCTGCGAGACAAAATCCGGATTGCCTGCAGTCGCATTCTTCACAACCGCCGACCACTCCGGCAACCCTTTCCGTTCCAAATACCACGAGTAGCGCACAATGTCCTCGTTGCACCGCCCAATGACAAACGTGAAGACCGTCAAAATGGCGCTGAGCGTCGGCGTCGTGAACGACGAGTACAGAATGGCAAAGGCGGTAATAATCGCCAGCTCCAGGCACGTCATCAGAATGACGATTTGCAAATTGGCCGTTACCGCATCGGGCATAAACGCAAGGGTCTTGAGCGCTCCGAGAAACGATTTGCCCACCGCCCCGCCCAGAAACATCAGATACTGCCAGCCGTCCATCTCGCGGTTCATTCCGAACAACTTGTCCAGGGTCTCGTCGCTGGTGTATGTCTGATAATACAGCGAAAAGTAGAAAAACACCGACATGATGAGGATGTTCACATAAATGGTCAGCAGGAGGCCAAAGTATTTCCCAAGGATAAACTGCCAGCGGTCGATGGGCTTCGAGATGATCGTATAGATGGTCTTCTTGTCCAATTCATTATAGACCAGTCCGATGCCGACAAACACCGCGATCAGCAGGCCGAACAGGTTGATGCAGCCCAGGGCCAGACTGGGAATCACTTTTTCCTGCGCGGAGATGGTCAACTCGCGCACCGCGCCGGAAAAGAGCAGCAACACGATAGCGAAAATCAGCAGAATGTAAAAGATGCGGTTGCGCACCGCTTCCTTGAACGTGTTGAAGGCTATGGCCCACACCTTAAGCATTGGCTTCGCCTCGAACCTGTGCGATAAAGTATTCTTCCAGCGTCTCGCGACGCGGATTGAAACTCACCAACGTCGCTCCCAAACCTTGCAGACTCGACAGAATCTCGCGCGCCTCGTTCTCCCGCCGCACGATGATCATCGCCTCGTCCTTCTGCACCAGCACCCGATCGGCCCGCGGCCGCCATTGCTCCAGAACCGCCGGCGGAATCCCCCGCACCACGATCTCGTATTCCTTGATCCGCGCCGAAAGCAGATCGCTCAGCTTGCCCAAATTCTTCAACTCGCCGCCATACAGAATCGCCACCCGGTCGCAGACCATCTCGGCATCCGACAGAATGTGCGACGAGAAAAAGACCGTCTTTCCCTCCTCGCGCAGTCCCAGAATGAGGTCGCGGATTTCTTTCCGTCCGATCGGGTCGAGACCCGACTGCGGTTCATCGAGGATCACCACGCGGGGGTCGTTGAGAAGCGCCTGAGCCAGCCCGACGCGCTGCAGCATCCCCTTGGAGTAACCCTTGAGCGGAAGGTTGGCGGCGTCGCGAAGCCCCACTTTCTCCAGGAGCGCGTCGGCGCGGCGGGCGCGTTCCCGCCACGGGATGCCGTAAAGCTGCCCATAGTATTTGAGAAACTCGCGACCGGTCAGATAATCGTAAAAGTAGGGATTTTCCGGCAGGAAACCCAGATTGGCCTTGGCCCATTTATCGCCGAGCGGGCGGCCAAGGATTTTTGCACTGCCGCGCGTCGGAAAAATGATCCCCATTAGAATTTTAAGCGTTGTGGTCTTGCCCGCACCGTTCGGCCCCAGCAGTCCAAAAATCTCGCCTTCCTCGACCGATAGATCGAGGTCCTTGAGCGCCACGCGCTGCCGCCGCGACGGGCGAAGTCGCACCTTCAGACGCCCATATTCGACGTCCAGAAAATCCAGCGTGTAGATTTTCGTCAGCCCAACTGTTTCAACGACCGGCGCCATGACTCGCCTGCACCTTGCTTGACGGACTTGCCGATTTACCGCGCGGCAGCCGCACGTCCCCGCGCGGTCAACTACGGCAAGAGGAGTATGAAGTCGGCCCTCTGCCTGTCAATAAAAAACGCCCATCCGACCTCCCGCCCCCCGACTGTTTCGCCATGCCCGGCCGGGATCACGAATGCGATGCTGCTTCCGGCCTAGCCGGCGGCAGCACAATCCGCACGGCCACAATGCGCCTCTGGTCCATTTCCGTCACCTCGAACCGCGCGCCCGCGTCCTCCACCACATCGCCAACGCGCGGAATGCGTCCCAGTCGGTCATACAAATAGCCGCCCAGCGTGTCAAAGCCGTCCGAAGGCAAATGCAGACCGGTGATCTGGCGGATTTCCTCGATGCGCAGCGAGGCTTGGACCAGCCAGCTGCGGTCGCTTTCGCGGCGAAACCGCTCGGCCCCCTCGTCAAATTCGTCCTCGATTTCCCCGACAATCTCTTCCAGCAAGTCTTCGCGCGTTACCCAGCCGCAACATGCGCCGTATTCGTCCACGGCAATGGCCGTTTTGTGGCGGCCTTGAAGAAGTTCGCGCAGCAGCGCGTCGAGACGCAAGGTTTCGGGCACATACAACGGTTCGCGCACGAAATCTTCCACCGACTTGTTCTCGATCCCCTCGGCGCCAAGAATGTCGTAAATGTCCACATAGCCGCACAGGTTGATGATGCGGTCGCGATACACCGGAAAGCGCGAGTAGCCGGTCTCGCGGGCCAGACGCCGCACCGCTTCAATGCTTTCGGGCAGCCGGACGGCTGCCAGATCGGCAATGGGCCTCATGACCTCCCGCACACGAGTTCGTTCGAGGGCAAAAACAGCCTGAATCATCCGTCGCTCGAGCACGTCATCTCTGTCCGACGTCGGCGCGGGTTCCGTCGCTTCGGCCAGAAGCGCGGGCCACGGCTCAGCAGGTATCAGCACATCGGGCGGAAGCGCTTTGCGGCCGGCAAGGAGCCAGAACAGCAATTGCGCTAGCCCCATAAGCGAGTCGGCGAGGAATCCGACGCCGGCCAGCAACCCTCGAACCGGACCCTCGAGGCGCGCGAGAGTCCGGTGTCCCGAGCGGCGGAAGAGGCGTTGGGGAACGATTTCCCCTGCAACCACGAGGAATAGAAAAACAAGCGCCAGCGCGAGGCCGCGCGTGCGCCAGTCGGGCATCAAGGCTAGCCGCCGCGCGAGAGCATCGGCGGCCAGGATTGCCGACGCCGCCGCGCCCGACGCCGCCGCGGTCGAAACAATCAGAGCGGCGAACTGAATCCGTTGCGCATTCTCGGCCAAGGCCTCCACACGCCGATTGTCGGCGGAATTCTGATGAGCGATTCCATGCCGCAGATGAAACCGATGAGCAGCCACGAGCGCACCCAGAATGCCTGAACAAAGCGCCGACACCCCCACAAGAAGCAGAACAGCCGCAGCGAAAATGATGACCTCGACGAGAGGAGTCATTGCGCACGGCCTCCGCCTTCGGATTCGGCATCGCCGCTTTTCGCACCCAGGCGCTCGATGCGCAAAATCGTGGCGCGCCGTCCCGCCGTGCGTTGCACGGTGATGCGATAGCCGTTCTCGACAATCGAGTCGCCCACCGCCGGGATGCGCCCTAAACGGTTGGCAAAAAACCCTGCAAGGGTCCGTCCGAACTCTTCCGACAAGACCAGTCCGACCGTCTCTGCAAGGTCCGCCGCCGCAGTCCGTCCCAGCGCCAGCCATGCGTTGGCGCCCAGCGGCCGGATGGTTTGGGGGGAACGGCGGTTTTCATCGAAGATTTCGCCGACAATTTCTTCGAGCAGATCCTGGAGAGTCACCACGCCGGCCGTGCGCCCAAACTCGTCGCATACCACGGCCAGATGAACCCGCGCGCGCCGGAACTCCCGCAGCAGGTCGGGCAAGCGCTTCGTTTCCGGCACCATCAGCGGCTTGCGCAGCAATTCATGGTAGTCCGTTTCAGGGTTCAACAGGACATCCTTGACATGCAGCAGACCGCCGATCTGGTCGAGCGTTCCGTGATACACGAGCACGCGGCTGAACTTGCAGCGGTGCATCTGGGCCAGCATCTGCTCCTGCGAAAGATCGTCAGGGAAGGCCAGAATCTCCGGCCGGGGCGTCATGATTTCGCCGGCAAAGAGCGTGCTGAACTCGATCACGCTGGCGATGAGCTCGCGCTCCGGATGTTCGATCTCGTCGTTGAGAACCGGCAGGGCCGACAAGGTCCGACCGTCGCCGGCGGTTGCGGCCGCCCGCGGCCCGAATTTCTCCCAGCCGCCTGTTAGCAAACCGGAAAGAAACGCAACAGTCCAACGGATGGGCGCCAGAAGAACTGTCAAGCCCACCAGAGCGCGCGCACTCCCCATCGCGGTCGGCTCAGGGTAGCAGCGCGCCAGCACGCGCGGCAAAACACGTCCGCACAGGACAATCCCGGCGGCGGCGAGGACTGCGGCGATGCAGGCGTCGAGAACCGGCGGAGCGGGCGAAATTTCGAGAACAAGGAGAAACAGAGCGGCGGCAGCCAGGAAGCCAGCCCCCCGCTCGGCAATCAGAATCGTCAGGCGGGTTTCTTCGCGGAAGGCCGCCAGCCCCCGCGCTGCGAAAACCCCGCGCCGCCCCTGGCGTTCCATTGCGTCCAGTTGGTCAGCTTGCAGGGAAAACAGCGCGGCTTCGGCGGCGTTGAGCAGGGCCGAAACCAAAAGCCATCCGATCGCGACGGCTGTAAGGGTTCCGATCATCGAAACGGAGGTTTTACTCGTCGGGTCTCAGGACCTGGGTTTCGCGGCCCGCGCGCGCCGCTCCGTACTGCCTCGTGTCTTGGGCGCTTTCGAGGCCAAGGCAGCCCGGAGAACATCGTCTATGTCCTCGGCGAGGACAAACTTCATCTGCCGGCGGACCTTCTTCGACAGCTCTTCCAACTCGTCCTGATTCTTCTTTGGGATAATCACCGTGTTGATCCGCGCCCGGTGCGCTGCCAGAACCTTCTCCTTCAGTCCGCCGATCTTCAGCACCTTGCCCCGCAGCGTAATCTCGCCCGTCATGGCCAGGTCCTGGCGGACCGGCGTGTTGCTGAGCGCCGAAACCATCGAAGTCGCCATCGCAACACCGGCCGACGGGCCGTCTTTGGGAATTGCCCCTTCGGGCACATGAACGTGAATGTCCGTGTATCGGTAAAAATCCGGCGAGACGTTGAGCCGGTGGGCGCGCGACCGTATGTAGCTCAGGGCGGCTTTGGCCGACTCCTGCATCACTTCGCCTAAACTGCCCGTGAGAAACAGATTGCCCTTGCCGCGCATTACGGTCACCTCGGTCGGCAGGAGCTCGCCCCCGACCTCGGTCCAGGCTAACGCTGTGGCCAGACCCACTTCGGGCTGCTTCTGGCGTTCGAGGTCGTCGAACCGTTTTGGGCCGAGAAGCTGGCGGACGCGCGCGGCCGTGATCCTGTGCCGCCGCTCGGACTTTCCTGCGGAACTCGTGCTTGCCTTCGAGCCGTCCCTGGCGCCGACAATTTCTTTGGCCGTTTTTCGGCAGATGGTGGCAATCTCCCGTTCGAGATTGCGCACACCGGCTTCCCGCGTATACCCCCGAATAATCGTGCAAATGGCGTCCGACGTAAACTGAATGCTCCGCCGCGTCAGGCCGTTGGCTTTGATCTGCTTCGGGATAAGAAATTGCTTGGCGATACTGACTTTCTCGTCCTCCGTGTAGCCGGAAAGCCGGATGATTTCCATGCGGTCCACCAGAGCCGGCGGGATGCCCTCGGTTGTGTTGGCTGTCGTGATAAACAGGACACGGGACAGATCCAGATCAATCTCCAGATAGTGGTCGTTGAAGGCGCGGTTTTGTTCGGGATCGAGAACTTCGAGCAAAGCGGCGGACGGATCGCCGCGAAAATCCATGCTCATTTTGTCCACTTCGTCGAGCAAGAAGACCGGGTTCATTGAGCCGGCCTTCTTCAATGACTGTACAATTTTGCCCGGCAGAGCACCGACATACGTTCTGCGGTGGCCCCGGATTTCCGCCTCGTCGCGAACACCGCCCAGCGAGATGCGGACAAACCGGCGTCCGAGCGTGCGCGCAATCGAGCGCGCCAGCGACGTCTTGCCGACGCCCGGCGGCCCCACGAAGCACAAAATCGGGCCTTTGATCTCCTCGACCAGACGGCGGACAGCCAGAAACTCGATGATCCGCTCCTTGACCTTGACCAGGCCGTAGTGGTCGGCGTCGAGAATCTTCTGCGCCCGTTTCAGATCCAGCCGGTCCTTGGTCAGCTTGCCCCAGGGCATGTCCAGAATCCACTCGATATACGTGCGGGCGACCGACCCTTCGGGCGAGAGCGGGGGCATCTTCGCCAGCCGCGCCATTTCGCGCTCCACCTTCTCGCGCGCTTCCTTGCTCAACGGCGTTTTGTGGATTCGGACGCGCAACTCGCCCAGTTCCGACTCCTCGCCGTCCGAAATACCGAGTTCCTTTTCGATCGCACGCAACTGCTCGCTAAGAAAATACTCCTTCTGCGATTTGTCTATCTTGGTCTTGACCTGCGTAAGAATCTTTTGCTCGATTTGCAGGAGCTCGTTTTCCCGCGTAAGAATCCTTGAAAGAAACAGCAACTTGCGCCGCAGACTGGTTGCGCTCAGCACCGTCTGCTTCTCGCTGATTTTCATCTGCAGATAGTTGGCA
>JADFCW010000069.1 GCA_017161705.1 Candidatus Sumerlaeota bacterium
GGAGCCGTGCGTAATATTCAGTATATTGTTTATATTGACCCGAAAACGTATGCGGGCATTCCCAATATGGACGTGAAAAAGACATTGGGGCGGCTGGTTGGTCGGCTGAATGAACACGCACGGCTGGCGCGCGGGCGATTCCTGCTCATGGGACCCGGACGGTGGGGAAGCAGCAACATTGACCTCGGCGTCAACGTCAGCTACGCGGACATAGACAACACGGCGGTGTTGGTCGAAATGGCGCGCGAGGAAGCCGGCCATGTTCCCGAAGTCTCCTATGGCACCCACTTTTTTCAGGACCTGGTCGAGGGACAGATCATCTATCTGCCCGTCTATCCCGACGACCCGCGCAGCCAGTTCAATCGGGCGTTCTTTGAGCGCACGCCGAACATCCTCTCCGAACTCCTGCCGGACGCCGCACCCTTCGCGGATTTCATCCGCGTGATGGATGTGCCGGCCGCAGCCGATGGGAAATTTGCCCATGTCTTGGCCGACCCGGAAACCCAGCGTGCGGTTTGCTTCCTCGAGGGCGCTTAAGCCAATAGGATTTCCTTTTTGGATAGATTAAGGGTGTGAGGGTGTGATTAATTTTTCTTGACCGGCGGGGGCTTTGGAAATACCTCTTTGACTACATAAGCGCCGCAACACCGGCAAAAAAGGCGCTTTTGCCGGCCGCGGCCCCAACAGGTTATCGCGAGTGCCGGGGTAGCTCAGTCGGTAGAGCAGAGGACTGAAAATCCTTGTGTCGGCAGTTCGATTCTGTCCCCCGGCACCATCCATTTTTGGGGCGTAGGTCTTGCACCCTAAAGGCTTACGCCCTGCTTTTTTCTCGTTCATTTGCGCAAATCCCACGGCAAAACCAGGTTCCTATTGGCTGGCAGACGGACGCGGGTTTTTGTCCGCCCATTTGTGAAACTCGGCCAGCCACAGAATCCGCTTGCGCGGCAGGGGGCGCTGCGCGTAAGACTTCGCTCAGGTTCGGGAGGTGACAGGGGCCCGGTGGCTCTCGCGGTCTTCAAAACCGTGGCGTCGCCGTTCGGCGATGGGTGGGTTCGACTCCCATTCACCTCCGCCAGTTTGGTGAACCATGAAGAACAAAAAAGCCAGTCCCGCCGCCGGCGGCAGCGACGACCCGCGGCGGCATTTAGCATCGGTCGCGGCCCTTCTCGAAGAGCCGGCGGTTCGCCAGCGTGTGGCGGCTTGCTCCTATCCGTTGGTACTCGACGCCATCCATGCGGCGCTGGAGGGATTTCGCCAGCGCCTGCGTCCGGGTGATCAAGCCCCGCCTGTTTCGGAAATCATCGAACAAATAGACGCATGTCTGGCTGCGATTGAGCGCGACCGCCTTCGACCGGTTGTCAATGCCACGGGCATTATCCTCCACACGGGCCTGGGGCGCGCTGTTTTGCCGCAGAGTGCGGTGGATGCGCTGGCCAGTCTCAACCGGTGCTGCAATCTGCAAATAGACCTGGAAACGGGGCTTCGAGGCAAGCGGAACGCGCGTGTCGAGCAGCTGTTGTGCAAGCTGACGGGCGCGGAAGCGGCCCATATTGTGAACAACAACGCTGCCGCGACGCTGCTGATTCTCGCTGCCCTGTGCAAAGGCCGCGAAGTGATTATCTCGCGCGGGCAGCTGATCGAAATCGGCGGGTCGTTCCGTCTGCCCGACTGCATTCATCAGAGCGGTGCCGTCATGGTCGAGGTGGGAACGACCAACAAGACCCATCTGCGCGACTATCGAGCGGCGCTGAACGAAAACACCGGCATGATTCTGCGCGTCAATCCCAGCAACTACCGCATTGTCGGTTTCACGCAAGACGTGCCGATCGCCGATCTGGTGGGGCTGAAGAAAGAGCGGCCGGTGATCGTGGTGGACGATCTAGGCTGCGGTGCGCTGATCAACCTGGAAAAGTTCGGCCTGCCCAAAGAGCCCACGGTCTCCGACAGCATCGCGGCGGGCGCGGACCTGGCGTGCTTCAGCGGCGACAAAATGATCGGCGGTCCGCAGGCGGGCATCATTGTCGGGCGAAAAGACCTCATCGCGCAGTTGAAAAAACACCCGCTCAGCCGGATGCTCCGGGTCGGCAAGCTGACAGCGGTGGCCCTTGAAGCCACACTGCGGCTGTTTCTCGATCCCGACACCTTGCCGAAAACCAATCCCACGCTGAGGATGTTGACCACACCGTTGGAAACGCTTCGCCAAAAGGCTGAGGCGCTGTTGGCGCGATTGCAACAAGAAACAACTGTTCTCGAACTTCGCGCGGTGCGCTCGGAAAGCGCCACAGGCGGCGGTTCGCTGCCCGATGTTCCAATCGCGTCGTGGGCCGTGGGTGTGAAATCGCCCGTGTATTCGCCGGACAAGATCAGCCGGCGCCTGCGCCAGCACGAACCGCCGATTATCGCCCGCATCAAGGACAATGAGGTTCTCCTCGATATGCGCACGCTGCTCGACGGGGAAGAGGAGCATATATACAATGCGCTGCTGCGCATTGGGAGGGGAAGCGAAGGCGCAAACTGAAGTTTGAACTACGAACGGCACGCTGAAGCGTGAACTACGAACGGCAAACTGAAGTTTGAACTACGAACCTTGTCCAACCGTCAGCGCGTCGTTCAAACTTCAGTTTTTGGAGATACCCGTCGAGAAGAGGGAGAAGTTCATGGTAGATATTCAGCGCCGCAAGTCCGTGATGTCGCGTTCGATCAAGCTGGGCCACTGCGTCTGCAATCCTAGAAAGCCGTGCCCGTGCGACGAGTTCAAACGGTATAACGTTTGCTCCTGCGCCGGCGAACGCCTGCCCGTCAAGAGCGGCGTGGTTCGCTTGACCCAGTATGTGCGGAGCGCGGGCTGCGCGTCGAAAATCGGCCAAGCCGATTTGCTGCGCATTCTCGAAGCGCTCCCTCCCGTGAGCGATCCGAACGTCGTTGTCGGCGCGGCAGCGGGCGACGATGCGGGGGTGTATCGCCTCGATGAGAAGTACAACCTTGTCCAGACGGTGGATGTATTCACGCCGGTCGTGGACGATGCATATCTGTTCGGCCAGATTGCAGCGGCCAACTCGGTCAGCGACATCTACGCGATGGGCGGACGGCCGCTGACCGCGTTGTCCATCGCGGGTTTTCCCATCGAACAGCTCGATGCCGGCATCATGGAGGCGATGTTGCGCGGCGGCATGGATAAATTGCAGGAAGCGGGCTGCGCGTTGATCGGCGGCCACAGCATCAACGACGAGGAAATCAAACTGGGCTTTGCCGTCACCGGCGTCATGGATGCCGCCGCGCCCGTCCGCCGCAACAACGCCCGGCCGGGCGATGCGCTGGTGCTGACCAAACCGCTGGGGACCGGCATGTTGTCATTCGGCGCACAGATCGGGCGGGTGCCGGAGGAAGTTCTCCGCGAGGCGGGCGAGTATATGGCCGCGCTCAACAAGGACGCCGCCGAACTGATGCTCCACTATGGCGCTCACGCCTGCACCGACATCACGGGCTTCGGCCTCGCCGGCCACCTGGTCGAGATGATTCGCGGAAGCGGCGTTTCGGCGGAAGTGCATCTGGAGACATTGCCTGTTTTCGGCGCGGTTCCCCTATGCATTCCGAACGAGATTCTGTCCGGTGCTATCGAGCGCAACCAGCAATACGCCATGGCGTGGATAGAAACGCGCGAGGCAGCGGCCGAGGCTCTCCTGCCCATTCTCTATGACCCGCAGACTTCCGGCGGGCTTTTGGTGGCGCTGCCGGAAGACCGTGCGCGGGCGTATGTCGCCGCGATGCACAGTCGCGGCCATGCCGCCGCAACAATTATCGGCCGAGTAACGGAAAAGCCGCCGCACCTGGCCGAAGGCCGCGTGGTCGTTGCCGGCCGCGAACTGCAAAACACATTTGGACGCTGCGAGGTCGTTCCCATGCCGGACAAATCGTCTGCTCCGCAAAAAGTTTCGCCTGAAATTCCGACCTGTTGCGCACCGGCTCCTGCACCGTCGGTTGCGGAGCCTGCTTGTTGCGCATCGGCCTCGGCTGCCGCGGCCGCGGCCCCGCCCGCACCCGGCGCGATTGTCCCTGACGCTTACATGAACTTTATGGCCCTGGCCAATCAGGAAGGGCTGATTGACAAGCGCGCCAAGAAACTGATGGCCGTGGCGCTTTCCGTGGCCATGCGGTGCAAGCCGTGCCAAATCATCCATATCAAGACTGCGCTGCAAATGGGAATCACCAAGGCGGAGCTGGATGAAGCAGCCACGCTGGGCGTTTCATTTGCCGGCTGTCCCGCCCTGATGATGTATAAGGACGTATGCGCTGAATTGAACTTGTGATCGGACACAATTAGACGGATCGGACAGATCGGACGGATCCGCTTAGTTTATCCTCGACAGCCAACCTATAGGGTTCCCTCGATGCCGCCCCGCCCGCCTGGATTTCTTTCCCCTCGCCTGTCGCCCGACGTGGTCACGATGATTTGCACGGCCGGCCATGTGGATCATGGCAAAACCCGTCTGGTGAAACTTCTCACCGGCTGCAACACCGACCGCTTGAAGGAGGAACAGGAGCGAGGCCTGACGATCGAGCTTGGCTTTGCGCCGTGTTTTTTGGGCAACAATCTTGCCGCGGGAATCGTGGACGTCCCGGGCCACGAAAAATTCATCAAGAACATGGTCGCCGGCGTCTCCGGCATTGATCTGACTATTTTGGTGATTGCCGCCGACGACGGCATTATGCCGCAGACCATCGAGCACCTCCAGATCATGGAACTGCTGGGCGTGCGCCGCGGGCTGGTTGCCCTGACCAAGACCGATCTCGTTTCGCCCGAGCGCGTTCACGATCTGATTGAAGAAATTCGCGCTTTTCTCCAAAATACCTTCCTGGCCAACTGCCCGATTTGTCCGGTTTCGTCGGAAACCTTCGAGGGCTACGATGCGTTCTACGAAACGCTGGTGGCGGAAATCCAGCGGCTGGAGCGGCGCCGCAGCGCGGGCATTTTCCGTATGCCCGTGGAACGCGTTTTCACGCAGAAAGGTTTTGGCGCCGTCGTGACGGGCATTCCGCTGGACGGAACGGTCGCCCTCGGCGACGAGCTGGAGCTGGTTCCGGGCGGGCAAATCGGCAAGGTCAAGGGGATCCAGCGGTTTCTGCGCGATGCACGCGAGGGCAGTTGCGGTCAGTGTCTGGCGCTGAACATCCCCGATTTCGGCAAGAATCCACCCATGCGCGGCCAGGTGCTTTGTGTTCCCGGCTATCTGACCGCCTCAACGGTGTTTCATGTGGCCGTTCGATCCGTCGCCGGGCTGGCCAAACCGCTCCGCAACGCCGAAGAAATCAAGTTTCACACGGGAACAGCCGAGGAGAGCGGAAAAGTGCTGTTGCTCGAAGGCGAGACGCTGGGCGAAAACCAGCGAGCGTTTGCAACGGTCATCCTCCACCGGCCGGTTGCAGCAGCGGTCGGCGACCGGTTCATTGTGCGACGCGCCTCACCGGCGATGACCGTTGCCGGCGGACAGATTCTCGAAGTGGGCCGCACCGATCAGCAGCGTCTGCGCAAAAGCGAAACCCTGGATCGGCTGGAGCGCCGTGAGGCCTTTTTTCAAGGCTATGATCTGTCAACAGACGCAGGTACGGCGCGGAACCTTGAATACTTGTTGCTCCACCTGCACCCGCTGGGATGCACCGTGCGCGACCTTTCGCGCTCCGCCCTGTTGCCGACGGCGGCCGCGCGCGCGGCGGTCGGGCGATTGCAGGACGCGAACAAAGTCTTGCTGCTTGTTGAAGATTACTGCATCCATCGCGAGGCGTATGATTCGTGCCTGCAGCGCGTGCGCAGCCGCATTGAAACTGCGTCGCGAGAAGGCGGCGTGTTGAACCTCACCATCAGCGAGCTGCATCGGGACTTCGATTTTCCGGCGGCGGTGTGGAGAAAGATCGAAGGCGACCTTGAACGCGACGGCCTTTTGCAGCGGCGCGGCGATGCCTTTGTCCTGCCGGCCGGTGTGACAGCCATGAGCGAGGCCGACCGGACGCTGATCGAGCGAATCCTCGCACTGTATGAGCGAACCGGTTTTCAGTCGCCGCGCCCCGATGAACTCCCCGCGCTGCTCCAAACGACTCCGCAAAACATTGACCGCCTGCTGACCTATCTCTATAAAGAGGGCCGCCTGCTGCGGCTCTCGCCGCATGTGGTTCTGACGCGGGCGGCATTCAAAAAGGCGCAGGATATGGTGGTGGCGATCCTTCAGGAAAAGGGGGTGCTGAACTCCGCTGATTTCAAATACCACATTGCCTCCAGCCGAAAGTATGCCCTGGCCATTTTGGATTATCTTGACGCACGGCGGGTCACCGTGCGAGTGGGTAACGACAGAAAGCTGGCGCCGGATTTCCGGCGAAATTTGTTGGAATAAATGAAGAACCCCCATCTGCAAAATGTTCTGTCGGCCATCGGCCTGATCGTGGCGTTGGCGCTACTGGTCGTTGGCCGATTCGTTTCCCATCCGGTCTCGCTCGACCCAACAATCGAATCTCCACCGGTAATACCCGAATTCACTGAAGACGGACAGGTTAAGACTCCGGAAGGCAGCGAACGCCCTGCAGTGCCGCCGGCGATCAGCGACCGCGAGTTGGTGGTGAATGCCACGTTCACGGGAGTCACACGCATCGGCGATACGCTGTTTTTCACCTATGATCCCTCGCGGCCGCGCGGGAAACAAGCCTGTCCCACCTGAAAGTAGGCATGCCGAGGCAGCCGGGGTGGCTGCGCGCAAAGTCTCCGAATGAAAAAACGAACGATATATCAGCTGGCGGCGCTGCTTGCGCTCCACAGCTCGTGGGGACCCGAAGTCAAATGGCTCTGCAACCCTGTGCTGAGCTGCCATTCGTGCGCTCTGTCGTGGTTTGCCTGCCCCATCGGGGTGTTCGTTCACTACGCGGGCTATCATCTGTTTCCATTTGTGGCCTTGGGGACTGTCCTATTGATCGGTGTGCTGGCGGGGCGCCTGTTCTGCGGATGGGTTTGTCCGTTCGGCTATCTGCAGGATTTGCTATATAAGATTCGCTGGCGAAAGGTTTCGCTGCCCGACTGGACGCGGAACATCAAATACCTTGTGCTGATTTTTCTGGTGCTTTTGGTTCCGTATTTTCTCGGCGAAACTACCCGATTCTCCTTCTGCCGGTTCTGTCCCGCGGCTACGATCCAGGCCGCTTTGCCGTCAGTCATTTCAACCGGCCAGATTACGTATGGCACCGTTGTCCGTTTTACAATTCTCTTTGGGGTGATCGGATTCGTGATCGTGGCGCGGCGGGGATTCTGCCGTGTGCTGTGCCCCATCGGAGCGCTCATGGCGCCGCTGAACTATCTCAGTTACTGGGTCGTTCGGCGGCCGCGCGAACATTGTCTTTCTTGCCGCACTTGCGACCGGCTTTGCCCGACGGATGTGCATCCAAGCGAGCGGTTTTCCAACGGCCTTCCGGCCAACCGCGCGCTCGATTGCATTGTCTGCCATGACTGCCAGGGCGTGTGTCCCGCTGCGGCGGGCGGCAATACAACCTGTGAAAAACCTCGGTAATCCCAATCCGCTTTGATCATGACCAAAGGCCGCTTTGGTTTTGCAGGACTTGAACCGGCTTTCCACCGGCATCAGTCAAGCAAGCGCGAAAAGTCCATCCGCCCCCCGCCGATACAATGTTCAGCAGGAGAACGTTGGGGCCGGATCTTCCCTTTATTTTGAATGTGCGAAGGTCGCTTTTCCGACCGGCAGAACCGCCCTGCGCTGCAAGCACCGTGGAACCAGCATTTGCCGCTCGCATTGCTGCGGATTTGCAGCCGGAGATCCCGAAACTCATGGGCGATTTGCCGAAAAGTGGAGGCGGTTTCTTCCGGAGTATCGGCGCCGACGTAAAACCACAAGCGATAGCGGCCATGGCCCGTTTCGGCGAAGCCACTAGCGCGCACCGAGTATTTGCAACGGAAGACCGATGCGGGGAAAAACCAGCACGCCGCTGCAAGAACCCGAACCACTCTCGCCCCAACCGGCATCCCCTTTGCTCCCGGTAGCCGTTCTGTCCGCACCTATTCTCTTGCCTGCAAGCTGAACCAGGGCTTGTAAAATGCGGAAGGTCCCGTTCCCCACGTCCCGGGCACTTGGGTTCGAGAGCAGCCTTTGCGTCTTATCTTTCGAGGATCGCTTTTTCCATCAGCGGGAAAGCCGAGCGCATGGAAATGGCATAGATGAAATCTTCGTTGCTCTCTTTTACGGCTGGGTCCACGGAGTCGGACCGCACGACCAGGCCCACAGCTCGCCCGCTCTGGTTGACGATTACGCCGCCAAGGTTGGGACTGATCTTGGACGACTGAATCAGAAGCCATTCCACCTCGCCAGGTTTCTTGGTGCTATGGAATGTACCTTCGAGGGTTTCGACTTTGGTCCCCTGAGTGGACAAGCAGACCACTCGTTCGCCGGCGGCGAGGAGGGTCGGATTGCCCATGGCAATTGGATCATAAGTGCCCTCGATGCTCAGGACGGCCAGGTCGGTTGGTGCAGGAGCGAGAGCAACCACGCGGGCGGGACGCGACTGGTTGGCGACCTTTACCTTCACCTGGCCCTGCACGGCGTTGGTCAACATGCGGGCGTTGGTCAAAATCAATCCCTCGCGGGCGAAGAAAAATCCCGTGCTCGTTCCGACATTGCTTTCGACATAGACAACCGCTTGTGCACTGTCGGTGATCGCTCGCGCCGGAGCGGCGGGAAAAACCGCTCGCGCCGCCTGCGTGGCTGTGCTGGCCAGGTCGGCGGCCAGCTGCCTGGCGGTGGTTTCACGACGGAGCAGATCCAGGTCGCTGTGTCCTCGCCGGGCGCTATAGTAGTTGCCTTGACTTTCGACGATGAACTTATTGAATCGTGCGATATTGCCGGTTTCCCGCGCGCGCTGCACCTCTGCCATGTATTGGGCGTGATGTTGATTCAACCGCTTGATCAGGTCTTCGGCCTCGACCGCATGCCGTCCCTTGGGTCGGCTCTCCAGATACGCCTTCAGGGGTGCAGTGGAGGGTTCGGCCAGGGCCTGCGTTTCTTTCTCCTTATACTCGATATCATCTATGCGGTTCAAGGCTCTCTCGCGGAAGGGCGAAGAGGGGTAACGCGCCATAACAGCCTGAATGGCCGCCGGGTCGCTGCCAGCGATGGCCTCTTTGAATTCGGCTTCTTCGAGGAGCTTGAGGACCTCGTCTTTGACGGGAGTATCGGGAAACACTGCGAGGAATTGGCGGAACTTGGCCGATGTTCCCGCCGACTTCGCGCTCAGGAGCATTTGATCGTGGATCCGTTTGAGGCGCGCGTCGGCTTCAGAGAGCAAATTGGCAAAGTCGCGGCCCTTATAACGGTCTTTGAAATCGCGCAACGCTTTTGGCGTATTGGCCGCTATGGCGGCGTCGAAGTCAATGCGTTCGAGAAATGCGGTGGCTTCGGCAACGTCGGTTTTGGCGAGCGGATCGGGATGGTCTCTGTATTGGTCAATCAGCCGTTCCATCATCGCGCGGTCTTTGCGCTCGCGCGCCTCGCTGAATCGAATATGGTCGCGCAACAGTGTAATTCGTTTCGCGTGCGGCGAGCCGGCGAACGTCTGAAGATACCGTTCGTAGCCCGCGAGGGTATTCTCGCGCTCGACCGTTGCGGCCAGCTTGTCCTGTGCCTGTCGAAGCAGCGCATCCCGGCTGGCACACGGTCGCTTGATCGTCTGATCATACAGCGAGAAATAGTTCATCAGCATGTCGTAGCCGTCCCACTTGTCGAGGCTGTCCGAGATCAGTTTTTCCACGTCGCTGGCGGCTTGCTGGAAGTACGGGCTGTCAGGATACGTAGCGAGATAGCGGGCCCAGATATCGAATGATCCAATCTGGCGCATGGCCTGCAGAAGCAGAGGGTGAAGCGTCTTGTAGTATCGCTCGCGCATCGCGGCGTCGTCGGGAATCGGGATATAGTCGCTGAAGGCGTAGTAGTTGACAAATTCCTTCCAGGAACCATTGCCCGGACGCGTGGCGCGAAAAGGGCTTTGCGTTTCGATTTCGCCGTAGTCGATCTGGGCAATTCGCAGCTTCGCCATGAGAACCAGTTGCGGTTCCGGGTGGTATTTCATAAACCGCTCCACGACGCTGGCTTTCGTGGCATTTTCGATTTCCTTGAATTGGCTGAGCCAGTGTTGTTCCTGCAATTGCTCCGCGCGCTTGCGGGCCTCCGGCGCCAGAGGCGAAGTTGGATAATGCTGCAAAAACTGCTGATAGCCGGATGCGGTGTTCATTCGCTCGGCCCGCTGGAATGCCGCCTGATCCTGGGGAAGGCGGCTGCAGGCCGCCGTCATTGCAAAGAAAATGAAACCGAATAAAATCCTAACGATGTTGGTTTGGACTCGCATGTTCATTGCCTTTTCCTCCGCCCTTTCGGCGCCGCTGATGAGGTTGAACCCGCCGGTTTTGCAGCCCAAAATATCTTCTAGTCGCATATTTAAAAAAATCGCCAGTTTCCCGTCAATCCCTTTTTATGGCCGCTTCGCTGAAAGCAGCTCGCAGCTCACAAGGGTAGTTCGCCGTCTTTTTCGCAGCGAGCCGCCGGAAGATCTGCTTCGGCAAGCGGGTTCCTCGTGTGGGTTGCGCCCGGTTTGAATTGCCTTCGGACTCGCTTCGACCTGCAGGATGACTAATCCGATTTCATCTCACGCAGACACCGGCGCAAGAAATCCCGTGCATGGGTCACGTTGTGCATGGGGTCGGTGCCCGGAATTTCGCACTCGATAATCAGCGGTCCACGGAATCCCGCGTCGCGCAGCGCGCGAAGGAACTTCGGATAATTTACTGCCCCCTCGCCCAAGAGCTTTTCCGTTCCCCACTGGTCCTTCCGACCCGACGGGACAGCGTCTTTGGCATGGATGCTGGCAATATAGGGACCGAGTTTTTTCACCGCTGCCACCGGCTCGCCGACGCCATAGAGCAGGAGATTCGCCGGGTCGAAATTGATCCCGACGTTATCCCGCCCCAGGTCTTTCAGCACGCGAAGGAGTCCGTCGGGCGTTTCCTGGCCGGTTTCCAGCAGCATCCGCAGCCCCGCCTGTTTCATCTCGTCGGCCACCCGTCCAATCCGCTCGATCATCACGCCATACTGCGGGTCGCGCGGGTCTTCGGGGACAAATCCGGCATGGGCGCCGACGGCCCGAATGCCCAGATGCACGGAGATTTTGATCACTTTCCGGATAACCTTCAACCGCGCCTCGAAATCATACGCCAGGCCGCCGGTCTCGCGAATGCGCGGGATGCTGGAATAGTCTTCGTCGGGAAAGCCGAAAAACGATGCCGCCACGGCGATGCCGCTGCGCTTCAAATGCCGCTCGAGCGAGGCTACGACCGACGGCTTGTGCCACGCATAGTCAATCAACCCCAGCTGAATGACCCGCAATTTCAACCTGGCCAGACGCTCGAACAACTCATCCGGACTGGCCGGATGCAGGCTGTTGGAGAATACCCCGACTTGAAACGCTCTCATGTGTTTTTCCTCCATGGATTGCCGAGACAGCTAGTCCGTCTGCAATCCTTCCCTTCAGGATGTGCCGGAAGTTCCGGCTGTTTTGCGTGTTTGCCATTCGACTGGCTTATCCCCGCATGCCTACCGTGCTGTGCGACCCGATGGATTGGATTTCGCTTTCCACCAAGGCCACACTCAGCCGCGAGCTTTCGGGCGACGCGCGATCGATCGGCCGGTCCTCGAGAATCGCATGCACAAAGTAGTTGATCTCCCGTGTGTAGCCGTCCTCCTTGCTCACCTCCGGCGCCATCATCTCCTGCCCCGGAAGATGCACCTGCAAGTCCGGCTTGCGCGACGAGTTATACGTCACCGCCCCGCGCTCCATCATCACCTCGAAACTCATTTCAAACGGCACCGGCCCCGTCTTGAACCACATTCCCTCGAGCACCACCAGCCGGTCGTCGTCGTAGTGCCAGATGGCCTCGACCTGATCGTGGCAACCGCTGGGTCCGATCCGTCCAAAGGCGGTGATGGCCGACGGCGGTCCGAAAATCCACGAGGCGATGTCCACATCGTGGATGTGCAAGTCCAGGATCGCCCCGCCGCTGGTTTTTCCATCGAGGAACCAGCCGGACGGCGGCACGATGACCTGCCGCGCAAACCGCGCGCGCTCGACGCGACCGTAGCGGCCCAGCGTCACCGCCTCCTGCAGATATTCATAGCAGGGCCAGAAACGCAAGCAGTGGGCGATCATCAATTTGCCCGGGCTTTTTCTGCCCGCTTCGAGAATCGCATCGCAATCGGCTAGTGTGCGCCCCATCGGTTTTTCGCACAGGACGTGCTTGCCGGCCTCGAGCGCCTCGATCGCCAGGTCGCGATGCAGCGGCGTCGGTGTGCAGATGTCCACGAGGTCTATGTCCTCCCTGGTCAGCATCTCCGTCAGCGTCGGATACACTGGCAGAAGGGTCCCCGACGCAGCTTTGGAACCCGGCACATAGGCCGCGCCGCTTTGATGGAGCACCGCCGGCCCGCGCGGGTCGGCCAGCGCCACAACCTCCGTCGCTGGGTTTTTCTCATACACCGCCCGGTGCACATTGCCGATGGTTCCCGCTCCCACCAACCCCACACGCAAGACTCTTGTTTCCATGGTTGCCGCTCCATCTGCTGTTGTTGTACTGCTCTCCCGGCGCCTTTGCCGCTCCGGCCGGGCTTGGTTGCTCCTGTCCGTTGGGACACAATGGGAAATATCCTTTGCCCCCAGTCAAGTGTTTCTGCTATGGGACATGGCCGATCCAATCCGGGAAAAAGTCGTTTGACATTCCATCCGGAAGAAATTAGCCACTGCTTTTGGATGTGGAAAGCAAAAGGCCGCTCCGCCGGAAAAGGCGGGCCCGATCGGAGGAGCGGGTTCTGACACCAAGAAGGGGGTAGCCATGTTAGCAAAGAAATTGGAACCGGTCTCAGCGGCCGCAGCCGCCGTCACGGCTCTGGCCGCCGAGTCGAAGGCCGCAGAGGATGCGGTCGGCCAGCTTCTGGCCAAGATCAAAGACAAGAGCGACAAAGTGCGCTACGAGGGGATCAGCGGCGCGGGTCCCGTCGGCGCCGCAGCGGTCAAACCGCTGGTTCAGACCATGGCCGACGGCGAGATGGAAGTTGCCCGCGCGGCCCGTCGCGCTCTATGGAACATCGTGCGATATGCCGGCCGCCCGAAAGCCCGCAAGGAAAGCGCAGCCGTTGTCAAAGAACTTCTCGCCGCGCTGGCGGCCGACGCGCCCGTCAACGTCAAACGCGAGCTGATGTGGATGATCTCCGAACTGGCCGGCGACGAGGCCGTCGAGCCGATCGCCGCTCTGATCCAGCACAAAGACCTCCGCGAAGATGCGCGGATGGTGTTGCAGCGTCTGCCCGGAAAGAAGTCGTTGGCGGCATTGCGGACCGCACTTGAAACAGCGCCCGAAGAATTCCGTCCTAACATTGCCGTTTCGCTGCGCGCACGCGGCCAGAAAGTCGCCGGCTATCCGTCGGCCAACCTGGAACCGACGCTCCAGACCAAGGTTCAGGTTCTGGATGCCGCCGCACTGGCCCAGGCGGAAAAAGAAGCCAAAGAAACCAAACAGTCCAAGCGAAAGGGGAAGAAACAATGAGCGGAAAGATGCAACTCAATCGGCGGCGTTTTCTGGCGGCAGCCGGCGCCGCATTCGGCGCCCCCTATTTCATCCCATCGAGCGTCTTCGCCGCTCCGGGGCGCCCCGGAGCCAATGAGCGCATTACCGTCGCCCTGATAGGCGCCGGCGGACGCGGCAACGGCCTGATGAAGGAGCTGGACCGCTCGGATGTCGGCCACGAAGCCCAAACGGTTGCCATTTGCGACGTGGACGAAAACCGCCTGGCCAACTCTCTGAAGTCCTATGAGCCCGGGGTCAAACCGTATCGCGATTATCGCTACATCCTCGAACGCAAGGATATTGATGCGGTCGTGATCGCAACGCCGGATCACTGGCACGCTGTGATGACCGTTCATGCTGCCGAGTGCGGCAAGCATATCTATGTGGAGAAGCCCGCCTGCTGCACCATCGAAGAAGGCAAAAAGATGATCGAGGCCGTCAACAAGGCCAAGGTCGCCTGCCAGGTCGGCTCCCAAGGCCGCTCGCAGCCCGAGGCCTATATGATGCACCGCTACCTGGTCAACGGCAACATCGGCAAGGTCAGCAAGGTCTGGGCATGGCATTACGTAAGCCCGTCGGATAACAGCCCCGTGCCCGACAGCGATCCGCCGCCGGAACTGGATTGGGATGCCTGGCTGGGCCCGTTGCGCTGGCGGCCTTACAATCGCAGGTATCTGCCCGGCTCGTTCCGCTGGATGATGGAATCGGGCGGCGGGCAAATCCGCGACCGCGGCGCCCACGTCATGAGCTGCGCCATGTGGTGGATGGGCGCCGACGGCACAGGGCCCGTGACCGTCGAGGCGAAGAACGTCGTGTTCCCGACACAGGGCGTCTGGGATGCGTGCGTCGAAATGGAAGTGACCTACGAGTTCAAGAATCCCGACTGGACGCTCATCTGGGCGCAGAAAGGCGAGAAGACGCATCCCGATGCACCGCCCGCCGAAGAACGCGCTCCCAACGAAAACCAGATTTCGCGCCCCGGCTACGGGGCCATTTACTTTGGCGACAAAGGACAGTGCCACCACTGGGGCGGCGACGGCGGCACATGGGCGGAAAAGAAGGTGCGCGAGTGGCAGCCGGGCCCCGGCGCCAAGGATGTCCGGAAAAGCCCGGGCCATTTCGAAGACTGGTTCGAGGGAATCAAGACCGGCGCCAAGACCATCATGAACATCGAGGCGGCGGTCGGCGTCGCCAACCTGACCATCCTCGGCAACCTCTCGGCCATCCTCGGGCGCAAGCTGCAGTGGGATCAGGAGAAATACACGATTGTCGGCGATGCGGAAGCCCAACGCTTGATGTCGCGCCCGCAACGCTACCCCTGGGTATTCTGAAAATCGTGCAGGAGAAACAAGCCGTGCAAACACGCCACGCGGCGCGTTTGCACGGTTCTTTTTTTGACCAAGTTCTCTCGATCCGCCCGGTGTCGGTCCTCGCTGGAAGCGGAGCGAATGGCATTCACCGCGCAGTCAAACCGAGGCGCGCGCCAGGAGCGGCCTTGCCCTGCCGTCGCGGGCGGTGCTCGTCCTGCAAGCCTGCCGGCAAGAGGCGCAAATAGACTTGCATTTTTCCTCCGCGGCCAGACAAACTTATCGGCAACAAAAGCGCCGCGGCCGAAGGACACGGTGGCCTTTTCGGGGCGCGGAAGTGCAATCGGGGTCTAAGATTTCCCGGATACAAGGAGGACCAACTTATGACGATCATGCGATGGAATCGGCGCGAGTTTATGCGGGCAGGTATGATTGGAAGCGGAACCTCGGCACTAGCGGCGGGCGGGGTTTCCGCGGTCGAAAAAGCCGCCGAAAAACCCGCCCCGGCGAAAATGCCTACGCGAATGCTTGGCCGGACAAAATTGCCCGTCTCGCAAATCGGACTCGGCTCCTACGGCTTCTCCGCCTCCGATGTTTTCAATGCTGCTCTCGATGTCGGAATCAATTTTGTTCAAACCTGCGCCGACTATCAACAGGGCAATGCCGAGAGGGCGCTGGGCAAAATTCTCGAAAAGCGCCGCAAAGAGGTTGTCATCGCCACGGGCTCGACGCTGCGCGCCAATACGACCAAGGCGCAGATTCTCGAATGGCTGGATCGAAGTCTGGAACGCCTGAAAATTCAAAACGTTGATATTCTTCTGACGCACATGGCCAACACTTTAGGACAGGTCCAGAACCCGGCGATCTTCGAGGCGTTCGAGGAAGCGAAAAAGGCGAAAAAGGCAACCTTCCTTGGCGTGACCTCGCACGGCGGCGAGATGGTCAAAGTAGTCGAGTTCGCCGCCGAATGCGGCAAATATGACGTCGTGATGTGCAAATACAACTTCATGGAAGCCGAAGGACTAGAAGCGGCGCTGAAGAAGGCTGCCGACCAGAAGATGGGTATCGCAGTCTTCAAGGCCACCGCCGGCTCGCGCGAGAAAGAACTGGCTGACTACACCGGCAAGGGCCTGACCCAGGAACAAGCCACGGTGCGCTGGGTTCTGAGGAATCCGTCGGTGGCCAGCGTCCTGCGCCCGTTCAGCAAGTTCGAGGACGTGAAGGATGCGCTGGAAACGATGGCCAGGCCCTTCGGAGCCGAAGAAGCGGCCCTGCTCGAACGCTATCGGGCGGCGTTCGACCGCCAGTACTGCCGCTATTGCGGAACGTGCGAGGCACACTGCCCCTTCGGCGTGGCAGTCGCCGAGGTCATGCGCTATGCGATGTATTTCAAATACTATGGCCGCGAGAAGGACTCGATGCAGCTGTATGCCGCGCTCGATCCGGCGGCCCAGGCCGCGCCCTGCGAGTCTTGCCCGGGCTACTGCGAGCAGGCCTGTCCGCACCAGGTCCGCGTCCGCCCGCAACTGGTCGAGGCGCATGGAATCCTGTCCTGGACGGCGTAGCAGGAACATGCCGGAGAGTGTGCCCAAGTTGTGCGGGTAGAGGTTCTTTTGTGTTTGCGGTCCTGGATTTTGCCGGAGCCCTTTAGCTTCGAGGCAAAGTATGCCCGCTAAAAAAAACAATAATGGAACGCGCTGCTCCAGGAGTTGAAATGCCCCTGACAACGAGAGGAGACCTTACACGATGAGCCTCATGGGAATTGACGTCGGAACCACCGGCTGCAAGGTCATTGCCTTCAACGAACAGGGCGAGTCCATCGCCATGGCTTATGCCGAGTATGACGCGGTGCGACCCCAACCCGGCCGCGCCGAGCTCGACAGCCGCGATGTGTGGAAGAAAATCTGCAACTGCATGCACCACGTCGCCCGCCAAACCGCCCGCGATCCCGTGACCGCACTGGCCGTCACGTGTCTGGGCGAGGCGGCAACGCCGGTCTCGAAGAACCGCGAAATTCTCGGCAACAGCATCCTCAACTTCGATGAACGAGGTCAGGAAGAAGCGGTCGAGATCGAAAAAACCGTCGGACGCGAAAAACTTTTCCAACGCAATGGCAACATTCTGGGCCATTTCTACACCGCGCCGAAATTGATGTGGCTCAAAAAACACGAACCCCAGCTGTACCAGAACGCCCACAAGTTCCTTCTCTGGGAAGATTTCCTCAGCTTCATGCTCGGCTGCGATCCTGTCATTGACTACTCGGTGGCCAACCGCACGCTCCTGTTCGATCTCGAAGCGAAAAAATGGTCGGACGAACTGGCCTCGGCCATGGGACTGGACCTCGACAAGATGGCCGAGTTGCGGCCCTCGACCGAAGTGCTCGGCGAAGTGGCGCCGGCGTTGTGCGACGAAATCGGCCTGCCGCGCGGCGTCAAGGTCGTGACCGGCGGCCACGACCAGTGCTGCAATGCGCTCGGTGCCGGCGTCATCCGCACGGGCATGGCCATCTACGGCATGGGCACGTTCATCTGCATCACCCCTGTCTATGACCACCTGCCCGACCGGCCCAAGATGCTGGCCAGCGGCCTCAATATCGAGCATCACGTCGTGGCCAACCACTACGTCTCGTTTCTTTACAACCTGACCGGCGGCGCGCTCCTGAAATGGTTCCGCGACCAGTTCGGCCAGCTCGAAAAACGCGAAGCCAACTTGAAAGGCATTGATCCCTACGACTTGCTGCTGGCTGATCTGCCCGAGGATCCGACGCCGCTTCTGGTGCTCCCGCACTTTGCCGTCACGGGTCCGCCGCTTTTCGAGAGCCGCACCAAGGGCGTCATCATGGGTCTGACGCTCGAGACCGACCGCCGCACCGTGCTCAAGGGCCTGCTGGAAGGCGTCACGTATTACTTCCGCGAGGGGCTGGAGCTGCTCGAGCAGGCGGGCGTCAAAGTCGCAGAGTTTCGCGCCACCGGCGGCGGGGCCAAGTCGCCAGTCTGGCTCCAGATCAAGGCCGACATTCTCGGCACGCCGCTGGCAACGGTCAAAGTCACAGAGGCGGGCGCATTGGGCGCTGCCCTGCTGGCGGGAATCGGCACCGGCGTCTGGCGGTCGCCCCAAGAAGCCGTCGAAGCGGTAGTCAAGGTGGATCGCGTGTTCGAGCCGGACGCCCGCCGCCATGCGCGCTACACCGAGCAGTTCGAGAAATTCCGCAAGGTCTATCCGGCGCTAAAAGACTTGCTGGCAAGTCTGTAACTTCTCGATCGAAAGCGACATTCCCAAAAGGGGGAAAAGAGCATTTCCCTTTTGGACTGCGGTAGCCATGCTACCGCTTTGCTTTCGTCACAGACAGTTCAACCAAACGTTGCCTTGAGCGCCAAAAGCCAGATCAACACCGTAGCCATGCTACCGCTTTGCTTTAGCATCTTTCACCTAGACCTCCAGCCGTCATGCGAAGATCTTTTTCGTTGCGGCAGGAGGCCGCGTTAGGGAAAACCTCTCTGACAGGATCAACAAGATACACAGGATTTTCTCCCCCTGTCAATCCTGGTCATCCTGCCATTCTCTATGAAAGGCATGACTCCAATGCTGCGCAACACAACAATTGCGTCCGGGTTGTTTGTAATCCTGACGGCGGTTTCTGCCTACGCGCAAACGCTGTCGCCTCAACAACAAGCCGAGGCTAACGCCGTCGAGGCTCAAAAAGCCTTCCTGGCTGCGCAGAAATTCATTGCCGGCTGGTGGGACCAGCGCGACACCGACACCGCGCTCATCCCCGAGAATCTGCGCAATCCCCAAATCCGCAACTGGACACCCAAAAACTCCGCCGCCGACAACTGGCCCTACATGGTCATCGCCGCCCGCTTCGTTCATCCGTCTTTTTACCAGAACGAGTGCCTGAAAACCCTCGATGACGAGCAGCGTCTGACCAACCGCGTTCGCCGCCTCGCCGATGATTTCAATCTCATGACCAACCAGTTCCTCTTTCCCCAGCCCGACATGACACGCATCATCTTCGGCTCCGCCGAATACGCCAAAGACGGCTTGATCCCGATCACCGAAATTTTAGGTCCGAACACCCCCTACTTCCAGCGCATGCGCGACCTCGCCGACGACCTGCTGGCCGAATCGCGCGTCCAGACGCGTTTCGGCCCCATCCCGGCCGCCGATCACGAGGTCAACGGCGACATGCTTCAGGTTCTTTCGCGGCTGTGGTGGGCCACGCGCGACGACCGCTATCTCGACATGGCGCTGCGAATCGCTCAGCATTACCTGTTCGACGCTCCGCCGGCCAAAGCCGACCGGTTGCGCCTACGCGACCACGGCGGCGAGATTGTCAACGGTCTGTGCGAAGCCTATCTGGCAGCCAAACAGGGCCGCCCCGACGTTGCCGCGAAGCTGCGCGAGCCGCTTCTGGCCAACCTCGACCGCATTCTCGAAATCGGCCGCAACGAGGACGGCCTGCTTTACAATCAAATCAACGCCGCAACCGGCGAGATTCAAAACAAGGGCGCAGCCGACACCTGGGGCTATATCCTCGACGGCTACTACGCTCTCTACCTCAGCGACGGCATCGAGCGTTATCGCGACGCCGTCCGCAAGGCCCTCGCCGCGCTCCCCAGGTACAGGGACTACTCCTGGGAGGGCAAGGATGGCGCCGATGGCATGGCCGATGCTCTCGAAAGCGCCGTCACCCTGCTTCGCTGGGAACCCGATGCGGCAGCCTTCGACTGGTGCGCCCACACCTATAACAAGATGCTCGCCGTACAAAAGCCGAATGGCATCATCGAAGGCTGGCACGGCGACGGCAACGTGATCCGCAGCGCGATGATGTGGGCATTTTATCTATCGCAGGGCGCCTATGTCGAGCCCTGGCGCGAGGATGTCGCGGTCGGCGCCGTGCGCAACAGCGAGGGGGTGGTGATCTGCGTAAAAGCCGACAAGGACTGGTCAGGGCGCCTGGTGTTCGATCGCCCGCGACACCGCGATTATTTCCACATGGCGGCGGACTATCCGCGCATCAACAGCTTCGCCGAGTGGTTCACGCCGCAGGCCGAACATTTGTATCGCGTGGCTGCCGCAGGCCGCACCGACGCACTTTCGCTATCGGGCAGCGAACTCCATGCCGGCATCCCGCTTACGGTGAAAGGCGGCGAACGGTTTTTCTGCACGGTCCAGCCGGCCCCCGCCGGCGGCACGTCCGCGTCCACGGCCCCTGCGCCTGCCAAAGCGGCTCTCACCGAACAGGAAAAAATCGCCGCGCTGCTCGATGCCGTGGCCAAAGCCAAAGACCTCGCCTTCGTCCGCAACGACACCGAATGGCCCGCGTCGGCCGCCCGACAGCTGATGGAAAGCAAATACGCCAAGGCCAAGGACAAGATCAGAACCGCCGAGGAATTTATAGATCAAATTGCCTCGCGCTCCTCGACCACCGGCCGCGCTTACTTGGTCAAGTTCAAGGATGGCCGCACCACCGAGTCAGCGTATTGGCTGCGCGCGAAACTGAAAGAAATCGAGGCGGGAAATCTTTGAGCGGGCACCGAACGGAAGGCATGGACTCTTGGACAGCGTAAAGCGGCCTCGACTCTGTCCACCCAGTTCACTGTGTCCATTGCGTCAATTTTTTTATTCATAAGAAAACCCCGTTTTCCGCATTGCTGCGAAAAACGGGGTTGAGTTTCCGTGGTCGGGATGGTGAGATTTGAACTCACGACCTCAGCGTCCCGAACGCTGCGCGCTAGCCACCTGCGCTACATCCCGTTCAATCAAACCGGATGAGATGATCCGGTCAGCGTTCATGCCCGTCAAGCTCTTTTCCATGCCAACGTTCGACCCAGAGCCCAAGAGGCGGCGAACGGAATTCTCCCTTCGAAAAGGTGATCATTCAAAATGAACCCGCGTTTTCACGTTGTGATTGCCGATCTCCTGAACGACGACCTTGCCCCCGAGCGCGAAGTCCTCGGCGGCTTCGCCGAGGTCACAGCGCTTCAGGCCCGCAGCGAGGCCGATCTGGTCGGCCGCATCGAACAGGCCGACGCCATCATCCTCTACCACATTGTCACACTGACCCGCGCAACCATCGGGCGGCTGCAAAAGTGCCGCATTATCGTGCGCGGCGGCGTAGGTTTCGACAACGTGGACCTCGCCTTCGCCGGCTCGCGCGGCATTCCCGTAGCCAACACGCCCGACTATGGCTCCGAGGAGGTGGCCGACTCCGCCCTCGGCATGCTCCTGGCCCTCGCACGCGGCATTCATCGCGCCAATTCCATCCTGCGCGCCAGCCCCGGAAACTGGACCTACGAGGTTGCCGCCCCGCTGGTCCGGCTGCGCGGCCGGATCCTTGGCATCGTCGGCCTGGGCCGGATCGGGACGGCAATGGCCGTGCGGGGCAAGTCGCTGGGCATGGATGTCGCCTTCTACGACCCCTATAAGCCCGACGGCTATGACAAAGCCCTCGGCATCCGCCGCGTGGAGGATTTGTCCGACCTGCTGGCCCAATCGCTGGCCGTAAGCCTGCACTGTCCGCTGACCGAGGAAACCCGTTATCTGATGGACGCCAAGGCCCTGGCCAAAATGCCCCGCGGCGCCTATCTCATCAACACGGCGCGCGGCGGCGTTGTGGACTACTCCGCGTTGCTCGAATCTTTGGCGTCGGGACATCTGGCCGGTGCCGCCATTGACGTTCTCCCCCACGAACCGCCCGCCGACACCGATCCGCTGATCCTTGCATGGCGCGATCCCATGCATCCGGCGCATCATCGGCTTATTCTCAACCCGCATCTGGCCTGGTATTGCGAGGACGGAAAGCGGGAGATGCGGCGAAAGGCGGCTGAAACCTGCCGGCGAGCCCTCCGGGGCGAGTCAATTCGAAATATCGTCAACGCGTAAGGCTTCATGTGCGCGGAGACGGGCCCGCCTTTGCCGTTCACGTTTGTGCATCTCGCGAGCGCGAGCGAAACGCTTCGAGATAGACGGCCAGAGTTTGCTCCGCGCAGCGTTCCCATGTCAGCGTGCGCGCAAACTCCAGCCCGCGCTCGACGCAGGCCGCGCGCAAGGGCGCGTCGCGCAGCATCTGGATGATTCCGTGCGCGATGTCGCCCGGCTGTAAAGGATTCACCAGCACACCGCGTCCGGCCACTAGCTCGCGCAGCGATGACGTGTCGCCGGCCACCACGGGTGTTCCGCACGCCATGGCCTCGAGCACCGGCATGCCGAACCCCTCGTAAAGCGAAGGGAGGACGAGCAGATCGGCAGCGCTGTAAAGGCCGGGCAAATCAGCCTGCGGCACATAGCCGGCAAAGACCACCTGCCTGCCGAGATCGAGCCAGCTCACGGCGCTATTCACTTGCCCGGCGCTTTGGCCGCGGAGGCCGACCACGGCCAGCCGCGGCGCATCGCAGATCTCGCGGCGAACGAGCGCATAGGCCTCGATCAGGCGCTCGACATTCTTGCGCGGCTCGATCGTGCCGATGAACAGGATGAACCGATCCGGCAGCCCGTAGCGTGCGCATACGGCCGCGCGTTCAGCCGGATTCTCGACTCGGTGAAAGCGCGGGTCCACGCCCAAATAGACCACGGCGATCCGTTCGGGCGGCACGTGCAGGAACTCGATCAGATCGTGCCGCGTGGCCTCGGAAATGGCGATGATGCGGTCCATTTCCTCGAGGCGGCGCGGAAGCGTGGCACGCAAGAACCGCCCGCCCAGCAACGTGCAGTCCTCCGGATGATGCAAAAAGTGGAGGTCGTGCACCGTGGTTACGCGCGCGCCGTGACGCTGCGGCGGCACATAGGTCGCCGGCGAGTGAAACACATCCACCCCGCCGACAAACCGCTCGATGGGCGGCCAATTGAAATACCGCCAGCTGTAAAGCAAGACAGGACCCGGCAACCTCCGACGGACGCCGGAAAAATTTTTACACCCCATCCACGGCTCGTGCTGCGGCCGATGGCGCATCGAATTGAGAAAGACTACATACTGATGGGCGGAATCGGTCTTGGCCAAATGCGCCAGCAGATGACTGGTGTAATGCCCCATGCCGGTGCGTCGAGGAAGAATCGAGGAGCCGTCAATGCCGATGCGCATGGAAAGGGGCGCCCTTGTGAGCATTAGCCGGAACGGAGCGGACAGATGGGGTGAAAAACTGTCCGCCGTTCGCACGTCACTGCGCCATATTCCACTTACGCAGGCAATCTGAAAATTGCACTGCTACCCCCTCGATTCGCAAGGCCGACGACCGGTTCGTTCTTTGCTTGCCCATATCCAAGGGAGCAGGCCGCTGCGTTATGGTCCCCGACGGACAATATGGCCGCCGCTGACTGTCCCGTTGGTGGGATCGTAAGCGTTCCGCCCGTTGAACCAGTAAGGAGAACCCAGCCCCGTTGGGCCGTATCCCTCGAGTAACCACTCATAGGGAGAGCCCGCGCCGCCCCATACCGGGGAATCGTAGTGGCTCCAGCCATTTGCAATCGAATCCGGCTTATAGGCATAGACATACGCCTTGTAATTGCCCGTCAGCTGGACATCCTTGTGCTCAAAAGGATCCTGCGGAACCGTCGTCATGTAAGCCACCGGCGTGGTCAGGGGAGTCAGCCGCTCGACAACAATGTAGATCGGGCCTGTCGGATAGCGCTGCGGTGGGTAGCGTTGCCAGTCCACGTGATAGGATTCCAACGCTACAGCAATCGAGCGCATTTCAGCGTGCGATCGGCTGACCTTTGACCGCACCGATGCTTCCAGGAAGTTGGGAATGGCAATGGCAGCCAAAATTGCAATGATTGCAACAACGATCAACAACTCGATCAAGGTGAATCCAATCTGCACCTTCTTACGGGTTTGCTTGCGTGTGCTTATACTCTTTTCTCCTTTCGGGATGACTCATCCTGTATTCAATTTTCTTTGTTAAGAAGAGAACGCTTGTTCCGCCTTTTTTAGAGATCATCGTTGGCGGCTGAGAAAGATCTAACGATCATCTTCCTTCCCCTGCACGCGCTGACTCAAACCTTCCCACTGGCGAAAAAGTGGCGATACCGAAACGTCCTTCTGTTAATGTCATTCCACGACCTCCCTCCTCATCCTTCGCGTCGCTTTGCTAAGCGACAGGTAAAGGGGTTGCCGCAGCGTATTCGGGCGCGGCAGGGCAAC
>JADFCW010000070.1 GCA_017161705.1 Candidatus Sumerlaeota bacterium
CACGCGCGTCATTGATCTGATGTGCCCGATCGGCAAAGGCCAGCGCGCCCTGATTGTCGCCCCGCCGCGCACGGGCAAGACAATCATCCTTCAGCGCATTGCCAACGCCATCACAGCCAACCACCCGGAGATTTATCTGATTGTACTGCTGATTGACGAGCGGCCCGAAGAGGTCACCGACATGGAGCGGTCGGTCAAGGGCGAAGTGGTCTCTTCGACCTTTGACGAGCCGGCCGACCGCCACGTCCAGGTCGCCGACATGGTGATCGAGAAGGCCCGCCGCATGGTCGAGTGCAAGCACGACGTCGTGATTCTGCTCGACAGTATCACGCGTCTGGCGCGCGCCCATAACCAGGTCGTTCCGCCCAGCGGCAAGATTCTGTCCGGCGGCGTGGACAGCAACGCCCTGCAGCGGCCGAAGCGATTTTTCGGCACCGCACGCAACATCGAGGAGGGCGGCAGCTTGACAATCGTCGCCACGGCCCTCATTGACACCGGCAGCCGCATGGACGATGTCATTTTCGAGGAGTTCAAGGGCACGGGCAACATGGAGGTCAATCTTGACCGAAAGCTCAGCGACCGCCGCGTCTTCCCCGCCATAGACCTGCACCGCTCGGGCACGCGCAAAGAGGAATTGCTGCTCGACGAATACACACTCAACCGCGTCTGGCTGCTGCGCAAGATTATGAACGAAATGAACGTGGTCGAGGCCATGGAATTCCTCCTCGAACGCATGCGCAAGAGCGAAACCAACCGCGAATTCCTCGACAGCATGAACCAATAGACCGCGGACGGAACTTTGAGGGTCGCCGGCCGAGGCAAAAAGCCCCGGGCAACTTTCTTCAATTGCCCTTCTCTTTTGACGCCTCCCGCAGCCGTTCGCTCAACCGCAACAGTGCCGCGTCGCTGGGCGCAATCTGGAGCGCCTGCCGCAGCCATTGCCGAGCCTGTGGAAGATTGCCCATTTCCATTTCGAGTTCAATGAGATTGCAAAGAACCGGAATCGCCAAGGGCCTCAGAAGCCGGGCCTGTTCAAAAGCGTCCCGCGCCTGTGGCAGTTGGTTCTGCTGCCTCAACCACGCCCCCAGCGAGTATTGCAGCTCGAACGCGCCGGGGCAGTATGCGATGCCGCGCCGGGTAACCTCGACCCCCTTGTGAAGATCGCCCCGCACGACATGCCACAACGCCAGAGTGCTGTGGCTGAGGGGATCATAGGGGTTGGCGCGGATCATCTGCTCATAGGCGCGGGTGACAGCCTCGATCTCGGCCTTGGGCAAGACCCATCCGGCGTCGGCTTTGGCGCGATAATGCATGGCCTGCAATTGATACGTCTTCGGATCGGCGGGCCACCAGCCTTGCGCTAACTCCAGACGCTCGAGCCATGCCACATCATAGGGACGGAGGGTTTTGGGCAGCGCCCGATAATGGGCTGCAATCACGGGGCGTAAATGGAAGACGATCAGTCCTACGCCGAGAAGCAGCACGCCGAAGGTCAGGAGCAACTGGCCGAAACCCGGAACCGACCGGGCCTCGCCCGTCGGCAAAGTCGGCACCGCAGTGTCTCGTTTCCCTTCCGCCAACGCAGCGGCGGCAACGGGTCGGCCGCTGCTCCAGCCCCGCATCATGCCCAGAAGGCTCCAGAGAATCACTTGACCGAGGGGCGTTCGCATCGCGGGGACAACAGTCCAGAGAAGAAAGGCGTAACCCGCCGCCCAGCGCAACGGGCGGGCCAGATTGATCACAGCGGGAAAATCGCTGGCCCATGGGCCGGCCCGAAACGGCCCCATCGCGGCCAGAACAAAAAACAAAAAAGCGGCGGAACCGAGCACTCCATAGTCAACCAACCAGAGAACTGCCGGCGGCAATTCCGCAATCTCTTCGTGAAACTCCGCGGGCATCCGAGCCCGAAATATCCATGCATATCCTCCCGGCCCGCATCCCCGCACCCACGACTCCTTCAGAAGGTCCCCGATGACCTGCCGACTCTGATGCGGCAGAATCAGCGCGGTGGCTCGATTCCCTGGCGACCCGCCGGCCAATATACCCCCCGAGGCCGCGAAAGCCGCCAGCCCCAGGGCCGCCGCAAGCACCATCCAGTGATACCAGCGATGAGTCCTTCGAAGCCGCGGCCCGGCCAGCCATGGCGCCAGCGCCAGAGCAGTCAGGGCACACACCGTTGCCAGCGTGGTCCATGGAAACAGCGGCAAGGCTGCATCGCCCAGAGAAAAACCGCCTTGGGTCAGCAAACGCAACGCCGCCGTCGCCGCACCCAACAAAAACAGCGTAAGCAGGAAAACCGGCTGGGGGCGCCGCGACGTCAGATAGGCAGCCGCAAGAAACAGTCCGGCGCATTTCAGAACCTGCTGCAGTTCCAGCTCGGCCGCAAATCGAATGCGCGCCCGAGAGACCGAGACAGCCGCCGAGGCCAAAAGCAGCAATAATCCGACATCGCTCAGATGCCAGCCCGGTCGAATATTGGGTCGGCGACTCCAGGCTGCCAAAACCCCCGTGGCCGCAACCGTCGCCGCCACACCGCCGGCCGCAGTGAGATGGACCTGCATGCTGTCGGGAGAAAAAAAGCCTAAAACCCAACTTGCCCCATAGAGCGCCAGCATTCCGCCATCCGCAAATGCGGATCGAAGGGCATAAGGAGAAGACACTCGGAACAAATGGCGCATCGCGTAGGCTTGGCTGTGGGCTGGCTCTATCCGATTCTTAGAGCGATTTTTCCTGTTCCTCCAGTATCTTCGCTGCCGCTTGCACCGCCATCAGGTAACCCTGGATGCCAAAACCGGAGATTACCCCGACGGCCACAGCCGCCGTCAGCGACTTATGGCGGAAGGGCTCGCGCCGATAGAGATTGGACAGATGCACCTCGATGACCGGCAGGCCGACCGCGGCCAGGGCGTCCCGCAACGACACGCTCGTATGGGTCAGCCCTCCCGGATTGATGATGATAACGCCGGTGCCGTCCGTGCGCGCCTCATGGATTCGCTCGATCAGTTCGCCTTCGTAATTGCTTTGAAAAAACTGCGAGGCGATTCCGAGACGTTTGCATTCGGCGGCCACCAGGCGCGACAGATCGGCGAGAGTCTCGCGTCCGTAAATCTCCGGTTCGCGCGAGCCCAGCAAATTGAGATTCGGTCCGTTGAGAATCAAAATCTGCCTGCTCATCGTGCTTTCACCTCGCGGCCCTCTTCGGGCCGTCCTCATCCTCGGCACCCCCCGCACGCAGCGGGGAGTCCACGCTGAATAAGGCTCTCGACCCATCCGGATCGGTTTTCTCACGCACCGCTTTTTCTTAATGCGCCGGCTGCGGCGAATTCAATTGGAATTCAGCACCCGAGCGGCGTGCCAAGTGCGGGAAACTGATTTCAACAGAGTTCCTTTCTCTTGGATTTTTCGCCTAAAGATTTAGCCAAAGTGCTTGCGTCTTTTCGGACCATCCTATGTTTGGTTACGGCCCAGGCTGCGTTCGGTGCGAAGTAACCTGCCGAGTAAAAGCGGCAGCATGGCTACCGCAGTCCAAAGCAAAAGCATTTTGATTTTCAGGATCGGGGTAAAACTTATGGAGTGCGGCAGCCATGCTGCCGCTTTTCCGTAAGGGTTCATCGCAAAACAATCTCAGGTATAAGAAACCCATATTCAATCGTCAAGTTATTGTCTCAAACTCGACCGTAGCGCAGGCATCCTGCCTGCCGGCACCCGCCCGCTCGGGGAAGCGCCTCCGCCAAACTGAAATTTGAGATGCAGACCCCTTTCCATCAAACAAATAGAATGTGAGGCACTCCACGAGCCATGCGGTTATTTTGCGGCCCGAAACTTCGGATTGTATTGTCCCTCTTCGGCAAATCCGCCCAACTGCGGCCGCATGGGACTGTAGCGCGGATAGCTGTCGAAAACTTCGTCGCCGGCCATGCGGGGGTCGTTTTGCTCCGTAAGTGTCCGCTCCAGTTCCGCCCGCAGTTTCTTCTTTACCTCCGCGTACTCCGGCCGGGCGGCCAAATTCCGCAGACAGCCCGGATCCGTACGAATATCAAACAGTTCCTCGGCCGGCCGTTTCTCGAACGCTGCCTCAAACAACTCTTTCACGTTCGGATCGTTTCGATGCTTCATCATCCACGTTTTTGACGGCCCGTCGTCTATATCGTGGAAGCCTTCCGGATCGCCCGCCGGCCAACGGTCGGGTTTGAGATTCAGCACGAACAGGAATTCGTGCGTACGAATCGAGCGGGCCGGGTAGCCGACATTGTCCGGCCGGGCGTGGGTGTGGCGCTCGCGGCCCGAAAACGCCTTGTCCCGCGTCGGGTCCACTAAGCCGCTCTTGTCCGACTGCAATACATTCAAGAAACTCCGTCCCGACATGCTCTCAGGCACCGCCGCGCCCGCCGCTTCCAGAAACGTCGGCGCAAAGTCCACAAAACTGATCAAGTCGTCCACGACCCGGCCCCCCTTTGTGCCCGCGCCCCAGCGGATGGCCAGCGGCATGCGAAGTCCATATTCGCGCAGGTTGGCTTTGGCATTCGGAAACGGCATACCGTTGTCGCTGGTCACCACAACGATAGTGTTGTCCAGTTCGCCGGTTTCTTCGAGCACGCGAAGTATCTCGCCGACATGCCGGTCAAACCAGTCTATTTCGAAGCAATAGTCGAGAATGTCGCTGCGCACTTCCTCGACATCCGGCAGAAAGGCCGGGACGACGACATCGGCAAGGCGTTTTCCAGATTTAACTCCGATGCCCTTTTCATAGTCGCGATGCGGCTCCTTGCAACCCATCCAGAAACAAAAGGGACTGTTCTTGGGTTTCTGGGCGAGGAAATCCTCGAAGCTGGCCGCGAAATCGTCGGCGGCAATCCCTTTTGCCGGTGGCTCTTTCTTCCCCTTGGAAAAAGCGGGTCCGGCGGGATTGCGCGGCCAGTCTGTGATCTGATAATTGCCCGGTCCCCATCCCTTGCCCGAGTAGCCGACAAAGTAGCCGGCCTTCTCCAAAAGGTCGGGATAGACAGTCAGGTCGCGCGGAAAGTTGCTGGCGTGCGTGCCCGCCTCGCGGTTCTGCCAGATGTGGCGGCCGGTGAGGATGGACGCGCGGTTGGGACTGCATTGCGGAGCCGCGGCAACGGCCTGTGTGAATAGGACACCCTCGCGCGCCACCCGGTCGAAGTTTGGCGTGTTGACCGTCTTGCAACCGGTTGCCTCAGTATGGGCAAACGACTGGTCGTCGGAAACACAGAACAGGATGTTAGGCCGGCGGCGCGCGGGTGATGAAGCACCCCGACCCGTCCGGGTCAGGATTGCCGGTCCGGCGGCAACTGCCGCAACTCCCATGACCCCACGATTCATAAAGCGGCGACGACTGATTATGCTCATGGTCTTCCTCCTCTTTGCCTGTCTATCGGCTTTTCCATACACTTTTATGCAAAGCCCAATTCGGCGCGAAGGGCATTGAGCGTTCCCTGCATCGGCCCGCCGGCGGCCGTTTTTTGCGACAGCGTCACGAACAGATTTTGCGCCTCCCAGAAATACAGCGGCAATTGCAGTTGCCGGATCTTTCGGATCAGTTCAATGGTTTCGCGGGCGACCGTCTCGTCGGGCGACTCGATCAAGCGCTGCAGGTGCGAGTTCAGATGAGCGCGCAAACGCGGCTCATATTCGCTCAGTTGAAGAGGAACATTCCAACGCCGCGCCTGAGCCAGAATTGCGGACAACCGCTCCGTTTCCCCTTTTTCGAGGAACTCTGCAATGGCTCCGGCGAGATCGCGGTTCAGCACGCACTCGGCCGCCGCCAGAAAGGCGCGCGGCACCGGTGCGTCGGCCTCGCGCACAAATTCCATCAGCCGCTGGTTCTCCTCGTAGAGCGACCGAAAAACGCCTTCGTAGGCTTGTAGCTTGTCCTGCGTCATATCGGCCAGAATGCGGCGGCGGGTTTCGAGAAACAAATCCTTGAGTGTAAAGGAATCCGGGCCGAAGTGCCGGTCGAGAGCGCGCACGACATCGGCCAGGCCGCCGCCGGCATAAACGGCCAGGAGTTCGTTCTGGAGCGCGTCGAAATTGGCCACGCCCGAACTCGCGCGCATCGAACACTGCACGTCGTGGCCCCCAAACGCCAGCACCGCAAACGTCACGTCGTCGGCCTCCTGCGTGATCCGCGAGCGCGCTTCGAGGCGGCCGAGCGTCAACGAGGAAGCACCATTGGTTTCCCGGTGAAAACGGCGCGGAATGATGTCGTAGCAAAAGAGTGTGTGCTCATCGAGCCGGGCGTCGAAGGCGCTTTCCATAGCGGCGTGGGCGGCAGCCCGACGGATCGGCGTCAAAGCGGGCTTGACCAGGCGATGCCAGACGCCGGCGCCGTTTTTGAACTCGGGCAAATTGCTTTCGGCTCGCTCCAGCCGCCCCACAAACCCCTCTTCGAGCGAAACGCCCAAATCATCTGCCAGCTGAATTGCGCGACTCGCAAATTTGAGATTCTGCACGGCCTCGAGCCCGGAAATCTCGTCGAAGAACCACGCGCAACTGGTGAACATCAGCATAGCGTGGCGCTGCATCTCGAACAACTTGAGCATTTCGACCGATTCCGACGGCGTCAGCGGATGCGTTTGATGGGCGGAACAGAATTCGTTGAGCGCCTCGGCGGTGCGGCAGCCCACGACGCGAATGTAAGCGTTGCGCGCGTCCCAGGGCGATTTGACCAGTGCCGCCGCCCGCTTCTCGAACATCGCCCCGGTCTCGTCGCGCAACCAGTCCAGCGCCTCGCGCAGCGGCGTCCGCCAGCGCTGGTGCCAGCCGCGGCCGGGATCGAGTTTGCAGCCGCAGTCGCTGCGCCAGCGCTCGACGCCGTGCGCGCAACTCCACGACGTCCTCTCATAGATTTCGACGTTCCACTTTGGCGGATTCAATTCCAAATACTGGGCGTAGTTCGTCAATTCTACCGAGGGATCGTTCTCGATGTTGGCCAGTGCGGCGGCCAGAGCCATGTCCCCATGGCGCCAGTGATGACCATACGATTCGCCGTCGGTGGCGATATGCGACAGCTGCGGCTCGGCCGGCTTGGCGTCCAGAGCGCTCTTGAGCCGTTGGGCAAACACATCGCCATTCGCCAGCAAATGCTCGAAGGCTACGGCATGGGCGATCGGCGAATCATAGAAAAATAAAACAATGGACCGGCCTTCCGGCAGGGCGCACAGATACGGTCGCCGCGGATCTATCCGTCCGCCGGTCACATCCACGGCCTTTTTTTCATCTCCCAGCCAGATCCGCTTGGCCTGAAATGGCGACAGGATAGTAAAGCGAATGCCGTGTCGTGCCAGCGTCTCGAGTGTCGGAATGTCCACAGCCGCCTCGGGCAACCACATGCCTTCGGGCGGGCGGCCGAAGTGGCGGCGGAATTCCTCGATCCCCCAGACCACCTGCGTTTCGCGGTCGCGCAGATTCGCCAGGGGCATGATGATGTGGTTATACGGCATGGCCAGCGCATTTCCGTGGCCGCCGAAACGCTCGCGGCTTTCACGGTCGCCCTCGAGTATGCGGCGGTAGGCTTCGCACGAATGCCGCTCCAGCCACGCCAGAAGCGTTGGACCGAAGTTGAAACTGATCCGAGAGTAATTGTTCACAATTCGCAGAATGCGTCCCTGGGCATCCTGCAGACGGGCGGCCCCGTTGGGCGCATAGCATTCCACCGTGATCCGTTCGTTCCAATCGTGAAACGGATGCGCACTGTCTTGTACCTCCACGGCTTCAAGCCATGGGTTTTCGCGCGGGGGCTGATAAAAATGCGCGTGAATACACACCGCTCTCTTCATAACATGCCCTCGGGGCCGTTTCGTTTTCGCGCGCGGCCGCACGACCGCTGACTGACGGCACTATTCGGTTCCCAGCCCTCAGTGTGCAACCAAATTCCACTCCGCAACGCTGACGACAGGCGTATCTCCTAACGCGGCTTTCGGCCACGACCAAAAAGATTTTCGCCAGAGGGCTAAATCTCAAAATTGAAAAATTCCAGGGGGGGCCGTAAAAGCTAGGGCAATAGGTGGTCGTGCGATGAACCGTTGGAGAAAAAGCGGCAGCATGGCTGCCGCACTCCACAATTTTTGCACCTTATACCGCAAAGCGGAATGCTTTTGCTTTGGACTGCGGCAGCCATGCTGCCGCTTTTGCCCGACAAGTTTCGACGCACCCAACATAGTCCGGAGCTCTAACCCGACAGGTGATGTTCTATACAGATGCACGCATTTGGGCTAGATCTTCAAGCGAAAGAATATAAAGATCGAACAAAAAAACTTCCGACGCGTTAGCACTGGTGGGTCGGGTTCCACTCCAGCTGCATTCAGGGTCGGACGCCCTGCCAAGGTAACCATCATCCGAATGCAGACGACGATCCTTCAGGGCAAAGCGGCTTATACAGGCGGGATCGCGCTACGGTTGGTAGAAATATTCGCGCTTCATCATCTCGACCATTTGGCGGGCGGCGATTTCCAACAGCAGCGACGTCGAGGCAAAGTTCTTGGAAAACTGCGCGCGCTTGTGCCAGACCACACGCCCGCTGTCCACATCCACCAGGTCCACTTCCAGGTCCACCGTGCTCCAGAACCAATGGATCGTACGGTTGTGATTGAGAGCGATATTGTGGATCTGGCCGACAAGGATCCGGTCGGTTTTCAACTCGCGTCCGACGCCCGACGCCGCTTCTTTTGTACACAGCTGCGCCAGCTGACGCTCCAGATCGGCTTCGGTCATGGCGCGGATTTTCCGGGCTTCATCCCGATCGCGCGGATTCTCGCTTTGTTCGAGCAGCAGCCGCCGCTCTTCGAGTTTCGTGCGGATCAAGTCACGTTTGTTAGCCATGTAGTACTTGATGTCCACGCGCGAGACCATGTGCACAAAGGGCAGGCGGTTGAGCTCGTGGGCAAACAGGTCGGCGGCCACGCGCCCCATGCCTGGATTGCGCCACACGTCGCGTGCGCCGAACCACCAGCCGTGCATCTCGCGGCGCGCCTTATCGGGCAGAAGCGCATCGAGCCACAGATCGGGAACGCGGAAGTCGAGCACGGCCAGCCGGAAAGACGGCGGAGCGACTGCAGGCGGCTCCGGCTGCGGGCCGGCGCATGCGATCAGCAGGATGGCTCCCAGCAAAACGCCGATGAGTCGGATCCGAATAGATAAAGGTGCCTCGTTCATCTGCAACCCGCCGTTAGCCGGTCTTTCTGGCGCACAATGGCATTCCCCCCTCGAACCGTTTTTCGCGGCTTGCCATATGCTGTCACAAACGCCGCATAAACCGTGCGGCGGCGGTGCCGCCGCTGTCAACAGAAAGAAACACTCGTGCGAGAGGATGTACGCGATTTTCGGATCTCGCATCCTCGCACGGGACTTCTATTCGCCTTGTTCTTGACATTGAGCGCGGGGTTGCAGCACACTCGAATTATAGCGTTGGCTGGGGGAATCGAAAAAAGGCAGCCGAAAAATTGCCGCTCACCGAGGAACAGTTAAAGTCCGCCCTGGCGCGTGTGCGCTATCTGGTGCTGGATGTGGATGGCGTGATGACCGACGCAGGCATTTTTCTGGGCGCCCACGAAGAGTTTAAGCGATATGACAGCCGCGACGGGGCCGGGATCAAATACCTCATCCGCAACGGAATTCGTGTGGCGGTAATCACGGGCCGGGAGTCAATGTCGGTCATGCGCCGTTGCACCGAACTGGGTATCGAGGACGTCTATCAGCGCCAGCTGAAGAAACTGCCCTGCTACCTGGAGATTCTCAAACGCCGCCATCTTGCCAAAGAAGAAGTTGCCGCCATGGGCGACGACTTGGCCGACCTGCCCATTCTGCGGCGGGCGGGCGTCGGCATTGCGGTGGCGGACGCCTGCGAGGAAGTGCGAAAGCGGGCGGATTGGGTGACGTGTGCTCCGGGCGGCCACGGCGCCGTACGCGAGGTCGCTGAAGCAATTCTCAAGGCCAAGGGCTTGTGGGAGCAGTGTGTGGAGGCTTATCTTGCCTGAATCGAAACGAGGTAGTCGGCGACTGCGCGCACGGAGGGTGGGGCGCGGCGAAGTGGAATGGAAAGAAAAGAAAAGAAGTGCGGCCAGTTTCCTTCTTCATCCGCAGGGAGCAGGCGGAACAATGGCCCTCGGACTTCTTCTGTCGGCTCTACTGCTGGGTTGCGGTGGCCCGGCGGTAGACGAGACGCGGGTTGAGGAGGCGCTGGCTGCTCCGACCGTCACGGACGCCACGGGGGTTCCGGCGGAAATTCGGGACTTTGTCGCTTTTCTGGCGCGGCAGGGACAAATCACCGAAGAAGTGCGTGCAGAGGTCTGCTATATTTATGAGCGTTTGGGAATAGCTCATTTACAAAACATGAAAGCTGAGCTGTATGATACCGCATTCCAGCGGAAAGATACCCTTGACGCGCCGGAAGGTTTTTTATATCTTAAAGACTTTGTGCTGGACGAGCGCGGCGATTTTCGAATTAAGCCCGATCATCCTTTTTATGATAAGATCGGAGGCAAAACCGCCAACATAGACTTGTTAACCACCTCGACTCCGCCTCCGACCGGCCTGCCCGCCGAAATTACCCGCTATTGCAACGACCTCGATGTTTTGGGCCGGCCGGGCAGAAAGATTGTCTATCGTCGCGGCGACGATACGACCGTAACGTGCATGCGCGCCTATCGGGATACGTTCCGCCGGTTGCTTCACGGGGTAGGCGAATGCGAAATGATTACGGAGACAAAAAATCAGCCTCAGTTCATGTTCGGCGAGACATTCAGAAGCGATGATCGCTTTAAAGGGATCATCATTCGCGGGTCAAAAGGGAAAAGGGTGCAATTTGGTGTGAAAGGAACACCAGAACCCGGCATAAAGAAATAATTTGGTTGTTAGTCCTTCTGTAAATGAAAGGAAAGCCGACCATGCTTGCAAATTCTAAAGACCGCTTCAGAATAGGGATTTTCTATTTATTGCTGATTCCGATGGTTATGTTCACCCTGCTGACTTCGGTTTTTGGCGCCCCGGCGCCCGCTCCGGCGCCCCAGCCGTCCAACCCCATCAGTGATTTGTTGGGTCCGGGAAGTCGGTTGGAAGCGGACGGCGAATTTGAGATGATTCAGGGCGATGACGGAGAACTGAGCAAGTTCCGCGCTGTGGACAATGTTTCTTTGGAAACCAAGGATTTTAGCCTTACGTGCGACGAGATGACCTACAATAAACCCGAAGGGAAAATCCTTGCGCTCGCCGGGCGCAAAAGCCGCGTCAACATTATCATGCGCAATGTCAACACCGCGGGGCCGGTGACCAGCCAGAGTATTACACGGGCAAGCTGCGGCCGCTACGAATACTTTGTCAATGCGCGCAAGCACGTATTGACGCAGGACCCGATCATCCATCAGCGCGGACAGGACGGCAAGGAGACGGTAATTTCCGGCAGAACGATCATCCTCACCCAAGACCCTAACGGCCGCACGAACATGCTGGTGCAGCGCGGGGCGCGCATGTATGACCCCAAGACCGAGCGCGCGCGGGAAATGAAGGGCTTGTCGCCCAAACCCATCGTCAACATTGATATGCAGCCGCCCAAGACTGAAGCCGCCAAGCCCGTAACGCCGCCCAAGACAGCCAAAATAGACGAAGGCAATGTCGGGACGCTTCAGCAGCCCAAACCCAGCCGAATCGTTCGGCTGGAAGAAGGCGGCTGATGCCGGAAAGATATGGACTTTTGCGGCACTTGCCGGAGCGGTCGGAGATCCGATGCGGTGTTCCAGGAAGGGGCAGGGAGAGCGTTTGTTTTTCTGTAACGCAGGCAAGGGCTCGACTCAGCCCGCCAGGGCGTAAACCATGAAACCAGCAGCAGGGGGAAAAAATGAAAGTCCTTGTTACGGGAGCGGCCGGATTCATCGGATCGGCAATCGCGCGCGCGGAGTTGGATCGCGGCAACGACGTGGTAGGGATTGATTGTTTTCTGGATTACTACCCGCGGGCTATCAAGGAAAACAACCTCAAGGCGTTGCGGGGCAACAAACGCTTCTCTTTCATCGAGGCCAGTCTGCTGAACGAGGACCTGGGGCCTTTGCTCAAGGACGTGGAAGTAGTTTATCATGAGGCCGCCCAGGCGGGAGTCCGCGCCAGCTGGGGACGCGATTTCGAAATCTACACGACCAACAACGTACTGGCCACCCAACGCCTGCTGGAAGCCTGCAAAGGACGCAATCTTCGCTTCATTTATGCTTCCTCCTCGTCGGTCTATGGCAACACGGAGCAATTACCCATGCGCGAGGACCACCCCACCGCGCCCGTCTCGCCGTACGGGGTGACCAAGCTGGCCGGCGAGCATCTGGTGCGACTCTATTGGGCCAACTTCGGAGTGCCCACGGTCTCCCTTCGCTATTTCACCGTCTATGGTCCGGGCCAGAGGCCCGATATGGCGTTTCACCGGCTGATTCGCGCTACGATCCGAGGCGAGGAATTTCCATTGTACGGCGATGGCGATCAGACACGCGACTTCACCTTTATCAGCGATGCCGTGGCGGCCAATTTGGCGGCTGCCGAAAAAGGCAAACCCGGCGAAGTCTATAACATCGGCGGTGGATCGCGCGTGACCATGCACGATGTCATTGCAATGGTGGAGATCCTCACCGGCCGCGCCGCCAAAATTCGGGAAACCGAAGCCCAGAAAGGCGATGTGCGCCATACCTACGCCGATACGACCCGCGCCCTCAACGACCTTGGCTACAAACCCAAAGTCAAACTCGAAGACGGTCTGCGCGCCGAATGCGAGTGGATCCGCTCGGTCATCCTTCCGCTGGAACGCAAATAAAACCGCCCGCTTGATCCCTACCGCGCCAGGGCGTGGTTTTCGAGAGGACGCAGCGCGCCGAGAAAATCTCCCATCCGATCTAGCGCCGTGCGAATTTGCTCGAGCGAAGCTGCATAGGCGCACCGAACATGACCTTCGCCCGATTCGCCGAAGGCGTTTCCCGGCACCACCGCGACGTTGGTCTGGTTGAGCAATTCCGTGCAAAACTGCTCGCTGGTCATTCCGGTGTGGGCAATCGAGGGGAAAACGTAGAATGCGCCGCTCGGCAGAATGCAGGGCAGGCCGATGGCCCGCAGGCCGTTGGTAATCACGCGGCGGCGTTCGTCGTAGGCAGCCACCATTTCCTCCACATCGCGGCGGCCGTGTTTCAACGCCTCGATGGCGGCATATTGCGCCATGATCGGCGCGCACATCATCGAGTATTGGTGCACCTTGACGGCCATCTCAACGATGTCGCGTGGACCGGCAATGTAACCTAGTCGCCAGCCGGTCATCGCCCATGCTTTCGAGAAACCCGACAGCAGGACGGTTCGCTCCCGCATGCCGTCAAGCGCGGGAAAACAGACATGCTCGCTCTCGTACGTCAACTCCGCATACACCTCGTCGCTCAGGACAATCAGGTCATGGCGCCGGACAATGTCGGCGATACCCTCGAGCGTCGCACGATTGTAAGTGGTTCCCGTTGGATTGTTGGGATTGCAAAGGATCAACGCCTTGGTGCGGGGCGTGACCAAAGACTCCAGACGTTCGAGGTCGGGCTGGAAACCGTCGCGCATGTACGTCGGCAGCATGCGGACTTCGGCGCCGGCCAGAAGCGCCATTGGACGATAGGCGACATAGCAGGGCTCGATGACAATGACCTCGTCGCCCGGATTGACGATGGCGCGCAACGTAATGTCAATGCCCTGACTGACGCCGACCGTGATGCACAAGTCGGTGGCCGGGTGATACTCGACCCCGAAGCGGTTCTGGAGATACTCGGCAATGGCGTTGCGCGCGGCAATCAAGCCGCGGTTGGAGGTGTAGGACGTTTGGCCGCGCTCGATGGCATAGACGGCGGCCTCGCAAATCCGCCACGGTGTGGCAAAATCCGGCTCGCCCACGCCGAGGGAAATGATATCCTCGCGGCCGATGACCAGGTCGAAGAATTTCCGAATGCCCGAAGGCGGAAGCGATTCGACCAACCGCGAAACGCGCGAGGAATGCGGCGAAGATGTATTGGGAAGTGGACACATGGGTATGGTTCTCTTTTCTTTCACGCCGAAACGGCCAGCCGCTCCGTCTCGCTCTCCTCATGAATAATCAAGCCGTCTTCTTTATACTTTCGCAAAAGAAAATGCGTCGTGGTGCTGCTGACATGTTCGAGTGTCGCCAGCTTTTCCGCCACAAACGAGGCCACCTGCCTCAGCGACTCGCCTTCGACCAGCAGGAGCAGATCATAGGCCCCCGACATGAGATAGCACGTGCGGACCTCGGGAAACTTGTAGATACGCCGCGCGATCGAATCGAATCCGACCTCGCGCTGCGGCGTCACCTTGACCTCGATGATCGCCAGCACGCTGTCCTCGCCCGTTTTCTCCGGGTTGATAATCCCCCGATAGCCGAGAATGACCTTCTCGTCGTGGAGGCGCTTGACCTCTGCCGCAGCCTCGGCGGGCGTGATCCCCAGGCGCTCGGCGATTTCCGGAGCCGACAGACGGCCCTCGGCGCGCACTAGTTGCAATACGGTCCGGCTCATCATGCTTTCTCCTTGATTCGGGGCAATTGTGTTTCAGCCAACCGAATGAAGTGCTTCTCAATCAGGCCGCGCACAACGTCAATGGAAATCCTGCCGCCCCTCTCGTCTGCCCCGTCCACACGGTCTATGCCGTCCATAAAGTCCGCCGCATTCGCCACGGGTTCCTCCCGCCCGCACGGAACAATCGGCTCGAACGCCCGCTTGTTCACCGCCACGTTGACCGCAAAGCCGTTTCGCGTCACGCCGTGCCGCAGGCCCACCCCGATGCTGGCTATCTTCCCGCGCGCGGTCCAAACCCCGACGGCCTCGCGCCGGCAAAACGATGCAATTCCCAGCTCGCCCAATGCCGCAATGACGACCTCTTGGTAAAAAGCCACAAGACCGTGGAGGGAGGGTCCGCCGCGCGGAAGCCACAGGATCGGATAGACCACCAACTGGCCGGGGCCGTGATAGGTGAGTTCGCCGCCGCGCCATGCCCGCCGCACCGGTATGCCGCAATACGTCGAACCGGCGAGATCAAAGCGCCGGCGGAAGTTTTCCGCCCGAAACCGCAATCCCAGCGTATAAACCGGTTCATGCTCGACGAACAGAACAGTATCGTTGCCCGCACCGCCTGCAATTGCCTCGGCCGCCCGCTCCTGCTCGCAGCAAGCCGCATCCCAACCGAGGCGGCCGAGGTTGCGAAAGACAATGGGACGGACAGCGAGGCTCACGAGGAGAAAGACCGTTTGATCCGCGGGTCCACCAGACCGTAGAGCAGGTCCACGGCAAGGTTGAACAGGACCAGCAGAGCGGAATAAAACAACGCCACGCCGAGAATCGCCGGCGGGTCGTCTTCGAGGCTCTGGACGAAAAACGCACCAAGCCCAGGAATATGAAAGATGTACTCGACCACAAAACTACCCGTCAGGAGCGCGGCAGCCAGCGGCCCCAGATAGGTCAGGATCGGCAGCATGGCGTTTCGCCAGGCGTGAAGCCAGACCACGCGGCGGGGTGCGGCGCCCTTGGCCTGCGCCGTCCGCACGAAGTCCTGCCGCAGCACCTCGATCATGCTCGCCCGCGTCATGCGTGCAATGAACGCCAGCGAGAATCCGGCAAGAGTCAGCGCAGGCAAAATCAGGGTGGACAGAACCGGCCCTTCGACCACGCCGACCTCGACCCAACCGAGCCGGTGAACAACCACATACAGCAAGACCGTGCCGAGCACAAAATTTGGCACCGACACTCCCGCCAGGGCTATGGCCAGCGTGGCATAGTCAGCGAGACGATTTTGCCGCAGCGCCGCATATACGCCCAGCGGAACACCAACCGCCAGGGCCAGCGCCAGCGCCAGCAGCCCCAGCGCGGCTGAAGGTGGAAAATGCCGCAGGATCAGCCGCTGCACAGGCTCGTCGAGATAACGATAGCTGGGACCCAAGTCCAGCCGCACAAGGTTGGCCATGCAGCGCAGATACTGCACGGCAACAGGGCGGTCGAGGCCGTAGTAGGCGTCTATCTTTTCACGCACCTCGCGCGGCGGCGGCTTCTCCGGATCATAGGGCCCGCCTGGGATCAACTTCGCCAGAAAGAACACCGCCGTGGCAATGACCCAAAGGGTCAGGATGCATTGGAGAAGTCTGGAGAGACACCATCGGGCCATTTTCTTTCACGCCACTTTGCACTGAACGTGCGCAGGGATGCACAGCCGCCGGGAAATCTTGTACATCATCTTAACAACAAGTTTGGTCAGACGCCGCATTTGTCTTTTTCCCCGCTCCCAATCACTTCCCTCACGGCATACGTCGGTTTGTGCTGCGATTCATAATATACGCGCGTGATCATTTCGGCCAGAAGGCCGATGAAAATCGCCAGAAATCCCACCACCGTCATTCCCACGACCAGTGCGGGCAGTGCCGGACGGTTAATGCTCGGCGTGCGGAGAAATTTCTCGTAAAACCAATAGGCGAACATTCCGAACGCCGCCGCAAACATCGCCAGCCCGAAACCCCCGAACACATAGATCGGTTTGCGCGAGTAGTGCGACAGAAACATGATGACCATCAGATCGAGGATCACCTTGCCCGTACGCGCCAGGCCGTATTTCGAGCGGCCGCCCTGCCGCGGGCGGTGGTTCACCTCGATCTCGGCGATTCGCCCGCCATACCATGCCGCGTAGATGGGAATGAAGCGGTGCATCTCGCCGTAGAGCCGCATGTCGGCCAGTGCGTCGCGGCGATACATTTTCAGTGTACAACCATAGTCGTGCAGCCGCACGCCGCTGATCCACGAGATCAGGCGGTTGGCAACGGCCGAGGGCAGACGCCGCGTAAGCAGCGGGTCGCGCCGCTTGCGCCGCCAGCCGCTGACCACGTCGTAGCCCTCATCGAGTTTTTCGAGCAGCCGCGGAAGGTCGGCAGGATCGTTTTGCAGGTCGCCGTCCATGAGACAGAACACATCGCCGCGCGCATGATCAATGCCGGCGCTAATCGCGGCGGTCTGGCCGAAGTTGCGCCGGAAACGGATGATGCGAACGTGCGGGTCGCCGGCAGCAGCGTGCACGAGACGCTCGACTGTTGCATCGCGGCTCCCGTCGTCTATGAATAGAACTTCCCACGACCGCCCCAGCCGCGGGAGAACGGTCGCCAGTTCCCTATACAGCGACTCGACGTTTGCCTCTTCGTTGAACAACGGGATGATGACCGAGAGTTGAAGCCGCACCTGGCCTGCCTGCTGTACCGTCGTTTGTTCGCTCTGCTTCCGCATTGGAAAAGCGCCCTTGCCGCGCCCCCTTTTTTACCGCGTCGGAAAACACCGCTTTTTCTATACTTTCCTTTCATTATGTATCAATAGAAAGATGGCGGGAGCGGAGGAAGAAGAATCGCCGCACTGTGGCTTGCATCTGCGGCACCGCATGGAATCTGCGTCTATCGCGAGCTTAGATAGTCCACGACGGCTTTCTGTTCGGCGGCGGTAAGTTTGGCACCCCTGCTGACCACCATCCGCTTGACCGTCGCCGCCCACTGGGCGCTGGTGTGCTTGGCGCCATAGACCTTGCTGAGGGGGTGGCAGTCGGCGCAGCGCGTCTCGACCAGCGCTCTGCCGTCGAGGCCGGCTTTGGCGGCGGAGGAGGCCGATGCCGGCGCAGAAACGGCAGGTGCTATAGACGCGGCCTTTGGCGGCGTGCCTGCCGCCTGCAGGATTTCCGGATGCCCGACCCAGAGCGCCAAATAGGGATAGCGGCTGCTGGTCTTGCGAAGCCAGAGGAGAAAGGGTCGGTCGAACATTAACTCCCGCCCCCTCGTCGAAGAAGGGGTTCGCCCTTCGGATTTCAACGCACTGCTTTTTTCGCCGAGAGTGAAATGAATCTGCTGAACGGCCGAAGCCGGCCGCCCGGCCATCGCGCCCACATAGCGGCTGATTTCCGGAAAAACATGGCGAACGGCGAGACTGATTCGCGGGATCGCCAATATATCCCCGGCCGCAAGGGCAGCAGCCTCGCCTTTTGCGATTCGCGCCGACACTGCCTCGATGGTTTGCAAGAGCGATGTCTCGGGCGAAACCCGGGCTAGGATGATCTCGTCGTCCTGTGACCGGCTCTGAAGCCGAACCACGAACTCGCTGGTCTTCGGATTGTAGTCTATGACCCGAACCTGCGCGCGCATTTTCGCCCGCACCGACTCGGCGCCCTTATCCGGATCAATGCCGAAGGCCGCGGCGGCAAATGGCGTGCCGTTGGTTGAAAAGATGAGCGGCTTCTCGTGTAGCGTAAATTCCTGCTGGAATTGCAAATTTCTCACTAGCAGCGCATAGGCAGCCAATGTTGTGGCAAGGTCATCGAGCGGCGGCGCGGCTGCGCCGAATTTCTTTCGCACCTCCGCGCGGATTTTGTCGGGCAGGCCGCCGCCGAGACTGCCGAGAGCAAAGCAGGCGTCCTCGGGCAGGTCGGGCTTTCCGACAAGCCTCTTGTCCAGCGCGAGAATCGCTGTCGGCGCATCCGGCAGACTGGGCTTGAGATTTTGACGAAGTTCATCCCATGCCAGTTGGAATGCAGCACAGTAAAGGAGATTCCTCTCCGGCGGAATCTTGGCATCGAGAACGGGTGTGACGATCGAGTAGGGAGTGTCTGTTGGATTCACAGCTTTGGAAAGCTGAGCAGAAATGCGGCACGGTACGGCAATAGTTAAACAAAGTGCCAGACAACTCAAAAATCCAGCGATCCGCATCCGGTTTCTCCTATGAGCCATTGTTCTTGTGTATAATCTCCTTGATTACAAAATCCGCCCGGCGGTCGGGTCGGAGATTGACCACCAGCTCGCAAATCAGGCCGGTGGTGAATAGCTGAACTCCCACGAGCACCAGAAGAATTCCGAAAAACACCCATGGCAAGTGGCGGCCAAACCAAAAGCCTGTGACGGTCAGCCGCAGAATGGTCAGCACCAGCAGGATCACGAATCCGACGGCAAACGCCGCCGCGCCCAACCGGCCGAAAAAGTGCAGCGGCTTATGGCGAAAGCGCGTCAGCATGCCGATGGACCACAGGTCAAAAAAGCCCGCCAGAAAGCGCCCCGCTCCGTATTTGGACCGCCCGAACCGGCGCGGTTCGTGGTGCACGGGCACTTCGGCCACGCGAAACCCTTTCCAGTGCGCCAGAACCGGCACAAACCGGTGCCGCTCGCCATAGAGTTCGAGATGTTCGGCCACATCACGCCGGAACGCCTTGAATCCGCTGTTGCAGTCGTGAAAGCGGCGGCCGGCCAGAAGCGAAACCAGCAGATTGAACAGGCGCGACGACAGCACACGCCCGAAGGAGTCGCGGCGTGGCGTCTTTCGCCCGACGGCCACGTCATGGCCCGCGCGCAATGCATCCAACAGCACAGGCAGGTCGTCGGGATTGTCCTGCAAGTCGCCGTCAAGGGTCACGATGATCCCGCCGCGCGCCCGCTGAATCCCTGCGGCCAACGCGGCAGATTTGCCGAAGTTGCGCCGGAAGATGATCACCGTCAGGCGATCATCCTTGGCCGCCAGATCGCGCAGCACGGCGTCGGTGCCGTCGGTGCTGCCGTCGTCCACAATGTGAATTTCGTAAGACAGTTTCAGACGGGCGGCGACCTCCGCGCAGCGGGCATACACCTCGGCAATCGAATCGCGCTCGTCGAAAACCGGTATGACAAACGAAAGGTCAGGCGGCAACGCGAGGGACATGAAGGTTGTCACCTCTTCTCACGCTCGTTCCGGCGGGCTGCACTGAAAGAGAAAATACCGGAACGTGCTGAGCGGGAAATTTCCCGCCTCCGCATAGCGGTCGGGAAACGCACTATAACGGTAGCAGTCAAATTCGGCTTTTTGGCCGCGAAGAAACGGCAAATCGTAAAAACCCGGGATGAATTGATAGCGCTCCTTGAGAAAGCCGCCGGCAATCAGAGCGCCTTCGGGCGGGCGCGCCTGCCGGTAGGCCGACCAGAAGCTGCGCCCGGCGCCGTCGGTCAGGAACGAACTGAAGACCTCGGCAATGCGGCCTGCGCGCAGCTCCATATAAGAGTATTCGGCGGTCTCGGCGGTTTCGACAAAACAAAAGCCCACGGCACGGCAGCCGAGGTCGGCCGAGACCGCCCGCAGCAGCCGGCTGTCCAGCGCCTTCTCGTCGTAGAGGATGCCCGTCCAGCGCCCCACGGTGGGGCCGATAATGAGAGCACGCCGGCGCGCGCGGCAGAAATAACCATCGAAATAAGACTCGACCATCGCCGCAAGGTCCGCCGGGCGCGGGGGAGCATATGCGTGCGCCGGCTGCGGCGGCGGAACCGTACATCGAAACAACGTCATGCCCCGCCGCAGCGGGCTTTCCTCGATCAAACGCCGCCCCTCGGCCGAAACGTGGCTCCGAATGGCCGCGATCAGCAAGTCCTGCGGTATTTCAAACTGAAGCCCGATCTCTTCCATCGCTTGAGAAAACGTTCTCGCTTTCCAGGATTGCCAAGTCACCAGATAGAATAGAAGCGGTCCAGCTTGCAATCAAGGAGAATGATGCGAGTCGGACGCGCGGCCCGTCGGAATATCCTGTGGAGCACCGCTCACGACAGATTTCCCAGTTCAGTGAATTTTTTCAGCCTTTAGTCGCTCACAATACTGGGAAATGGACACGCCCCGCTTCATTTTGAAAACACATAGATTCATCTCGATTTTCCTAATAAGACTGTATCAGAATATTGATAAATAAGATGATAGAAAATTTCCATGTGGAATCGAGGCTGAGATCATTATCTTGGGTAAATCTGAAAATAAGGTAATCTAAAGCATTTTAGGTAATTAACATGTTCTAAATAGATTTTAAGATGCATTTTTTTGAATTTTAATCTTGACAGTGTGTTTTGATGCTCTTAGCACCCTCATTCAGAAAACATGGCGGCGAAGGAGTTTTTCGCGCCTGAAAGAGGTCCTATTGTGAAAGTACTGACGGTTCGCGAGGTCGCCGACATCCTCAAACTCCACCCCCGCACCATCACCAAGATGGTTCGCTCGGGTGAAATTCCGGCTACCCGTATCGGGCGGGTGTGGAGGTTCGAAGAGTCGGTTGTTCTCGAGTGGTTTAACCGGCAGATCAAGCAGGGGGCCGCAGGCAGCTTGGGGCAGTCGGCGAATGTTCATTTGTGGAACGGCACCACGCGCGTGGCCGACCTTTTGCGCGAAGAAACTGTTCAGTATTCGACCGAACGCCGCACGCGCCAAGAAGTGCTCGAAGCCCTCGCGGCGTTGGCCGTCCGCACTCGCTCCGTGCTCGACTACGAGCAGCTGCTCGAGTGGCTGATGGAGCGCGAACAGATGTGTCCGACCGCTTTCGAGGGCGGCGTGGCCTTCCCGCACCCGCGCCATCCCGTCGAACAGTTGCGCCAGCCCGTCCTTTCGCTTCTCCTTACGCGGCACGGGGTGGATTTTGGAGCACCGGACGGCAAGCCGACGCGTGTGTTTGTTTTGGTCTGCTCGCCCGACGACCGGACCCATGTAAAGATCCTGTCGCACCTGGCGCGCCTGTTCCATTCGAGCCATGCCGTCGAGCGCCTAACGCGGTGCCGCCGGCCGGCCGACATTGTGCACGAGATTCAGCGCCTGGAAATGCAACTTATCGGAGAAACTCAATCAAGGGAGGAGGAGGTCCTTTCCCATGAAATTTGAAACGGCTCGTTTGATCCAGCTGCAAGCTTTGGATACAGAGATTCACCAATCGGGAGCGTCGGCTGCGGCTCTCCACAGCGAGAAACGCTGCAAGATCATCGAGGCCATGCCGCCGGAAATGGTCACCCGCTACGAGCGGCTGAAAAGCCGCTACCAGCGGCCGGTGGTTCGGCTGATCGGCGGCGTGTGCGAGGGCTGCCGGGTCCGCATGGCCGCCTCGACGGCATATCGCCTTCGCACCAACGGATCCCTGGTCACATGCGACCATTGCGGGCGTTTTCTGTATTTCGACGGCGACTAATTACATCCCGCCATCCACAGCAAGAACGGCGCCATTGACATAGGACGCCTCGGGCGAGGCAAGGAAGACCGCGGCCGCAGCTATTTCCTCGGGCCGTCCAGCGCGCCGGCATCCCACGCGCGACAAGTGTTCCTCCAGCGCGGCCTTGGGCATGCGCTCCAGAGCCGCCGTGGCGACAAAGCCGGGCGCCAGAGCGTTGACGGTGATGCCGCGCGAACCGACCTCCTTGGCCAGCGAGCGCGTCAGAGCGATAACACCCGCCTTGGTAGCCGCATAGTTAGTCTGGCCGGGCGGACACAGCCACGCGCTGACCGACGCGATGTTGACAATGCGGCCATAGCGCCGGGCGATCATCTCGCGCACAGCCGCGCGGCAGCAGTAAAACACGCCCGTCAGATTCGTCCGAATCATCTGCTCCCAGTCGTCAGGTTTCATAAAACCCAGAAGCCGGTCGTCAAAGTAGCCTGCGCTGTTGATAAGAATATCCAGACGGCCGAACCGTGCGGCCGTTTCCGCCACCATCGCTTCGACTTGCGATGTGTCGCCCAGGTCGGCTGCGACCGCGAAGGCCGACATTGCCGGCGGGCGGCACCCTGCGGCGGATTGCGCCGCAGTCAGTTGCTCGCACAGACGCCTTGCCCTCTCGGCGTTGCGATGATAATGCACCGCGACCGCAACGCCTCGGCCTGCCAATTCCAAAGCTATGGCCGAACCGATACCTCCCGTGGCCCCCGTGACCAGCGCCGCTTGTTCTTCCCATCTCGCCATATTGAACCTCGTCTGCCTTTTCTCCCACACAGTCAATCCCGGCAGATCCCTTCCATACAGCAGGCGAACCTTCGCCCTGCGCGCGGTGTGCCCCCGAAACGCAAGTACGCTTGACTCCAACGCATCCCTCATCTCCCGCGCGCACTGGAACTCTTGCGAGGCGCGACTGTGCTTGTCCAGCATTTTGCAAAACCGCGCATCGGGAAACCCGGCCCCAACTTCAGGAGAGCTCCACCCCCCAACCGCGCTTTTAGCTTGACTTTAACCCCGCCAGCTGTGAAAAAATTGCACAGTCATGGCGGGAATGCCAAAAACAAAAAAATGCATCTTTTGGCGAACCGCTAGCGGGCAGGATGCCAGGCCTCGGCTCGAACATTTTGCATCGGTTGCGCGGGTCGAGGCCGACGGACGGATAGACCCATGCACAGCAAACACGCCCGATGTGAAGTTCTGTTTGTCAATCCTGCCTCGTTTCAAACGTTCACATTCGATCCGGCCACGCCGGGGTTACCCGCAAAGTGTGGGAAGCCAAGCCTCTTTTTCCGGCCGAACTAGGAGACCCCTATACATATTAGACGGCGGAAGAATTTAATACTTCGAGAATAACGGGCAAATACCTGGATTTTATAAGCAAATGGGTATCATAAACGAAACATGATTAGGCCTATTGTCGGGTTTATTCTTCGGATTGCATTTGCAGCAATTTTGCTGTGGGCCTTTGTTGGTGTGAACAATATAATAGATGCCAGCCGCTTCTTGGTGCGAGGCAAACCATTTTTCATGCTGGCGGCTTTCTCGATCATGATCTTGGGTGTTTTCGTCAAGACGCTGAAGTGGCAAGTCTTTCTTTACGCTGAAGGCATCCATGTTGGCTATTGGCGGCTCTTTCGATATTACATGATTGGTTGTTTTTTCAATGTCTTTTTGCCCTCTAGTGTCGGCGGTGACCTTAAACGGATGCTCGATGTAGCCGTAGATACACAACGGCCGGCTGCCGGTATCGCCTCGATTCTGGCCGATCGAGGGACAGGTCTCTACTGCTTGATGGTTTACAGCCTTTTTGTTGCCTTGTGGCGATGGGACAAGCTGGGAGGCGTTTGGGTTAGCGGAATAATAGTTCTTTTGACCGGAGCCGTCACCATTATAGCGCCTTTATTGCTTTGGGGCTACGAGCGATTGGAACGCAGGTTGAGCGGACTGAGCCGACTGACTGACATGGTACTGCAAATGTCTCAAAGCCTGGTGCTCCAAGTCAAGCACCCTCTGGGCCTCGCGGCAGGC
>JADFCW010000071.1 GCA_017161705.1 Candidatus Sumerlaeota bacterium
CGGTACGCTCTCACACAGGGGCCGCCTCGACTTGGCATTTGGGATAACTTAAAAGGACTTGAAACGGTTTTTCGCGGGAGCTGTCGAATTCAACGGCGGCCTGTCGTCCAGCTATTGCGCGTCCTTGCGATTTTTGCCGACAGCCCAGAGGATTTTGCGGCACATGCCGTGAAGGATTCTCACCTCATGCGAGGTCGCGGCGGCGCGATCCAGCATCCAGCAAATCTCGTCGAGCGGCCGGTCGGGCCGGCCGGGCCGCAGAAAATTCACCGCGCGCAGTGCCTCGGAAGCATGTTCATAAAGCCGCCGGCGTTCGGCGCGTGTGGCCACGCGGTCCAGCGCAGCATGGTCGGTCGGTTGCATAGCCGCAGCCAGGCCCGAAGCAATCAGAATTTCATATCCAACCAGAAGAACCGCCTGGGCCAGGTTGAGCGAGGTTTTTCCTGGCGCTGTCGGGACGGTCAGCGTATGGGTGCAGAGGGCCAGGTGTTCGGAGCGAAGACCTGTGCGTTCGGGCCCGAAAACAATAGCGACCTGATTGCTGGGCGTCCAGTGATTGAGGAGCGCGATCAGGTCGGTGCGTGTGATGGCCGGCGGCCGGTCTTCGCCGCGCCGCGCACTGGTAGCAATGGCCAGACCGCAGCCAGCCAGCGCTTCATCGAGGGACGGGCAACGCCGCGCGCGTTTCAGAACCGGCTCGCCGTCAGTGGCCCACTCGAAGGCAATGCGGCGCGCCTCGATGGTTTCATGCCAGCCGACCAGTATGAGATGTTCGAGGCCCATATTGTAAAGCGCACGGGCCGCAGCGCCGACGTTGCCCGCATTGTGCGGCTCGACCAGAACGATTTTAATGTTGCCCGTGTTGATTTCTGCCATGGCTCCCTGTCCTGGACGCAACCCAAGCGGAATTCCATGAGATCCAACCAGAATTGTCAATCAGATGTGGCACGAAAAGCATCCAATAGCGACATGTTATCCACAGAGTTATCCACAGGCTGGTGGCTGCCTTATCCCCAAATCGAAAAGCGCGACAGAATTGCACGTTGCGCAATGATGAGTTGTTTCTGCACAGGATAAGTGAGCATAAACCCTAACGTGTAAGTATAATAATATCAATATATTATGATTGCGTCCGCGACGCGCTTCTCTAAGAAAAATGACTTATGGCTGATTTTTCGCCGGCATTCTTTTCTGGACAAAATTCTGCGAAAACGCATTGTTTTGTTTTCGTGAAGGAGTTTTCCACAGGTTTTTCAACCGATAACCACATAGCCCATTTCAGGGCGCTCGATCCATAACCTTTGAAAGGTAAATCACTTATGTCTGAACAGGAAATGTCCGAGGCCGAATACATCCGCACCTATGACCCCAACCGCTGGGCGCATCCTTCTCTGGCCGCCGACGCCGTTGTGTTCACGTACGACGCCGGCCGCCTTCGTGTTCTTCTCATTCAGCGGAAGAACCATCCCTTTCGCGGCTGGTGGACTTTTCCGGGCGGGTTCGTGGACAACGGTGAGGACCCCGACACGGCGGTGCGGCGGGAGTTGCGCGAGGAGGCGGGGCTCGATCTCTCCGAAATGTGGCAGTTCGGCGCGTTTGGGCGTCCCGATCGCGACCCGCGATGCCACGTGGTTTCGATTGCGTATTTCGGCATACTAGTGGCGGGCACGCAGGCGCCCCGCGCCGACGACGACGCAGCCGCAGCCGGCTGGTTCCCCCTCGCTGATCTTCCGCCGCTGGCCTTTGATCACAAGGATGTGTTTGCGCGGGTGATGGAGCGGCTGCGGCGGGAGTTGGAGCGGCCGTCGTTTGCGTTGAAGTTTTTCGGAAAGCGCATAACGGGCGGCGATATTGCAGGACTGTACAGCGAGGTCTTTGGAAAGAATCTCGACCGCGCCCGGCTGCTTCGCCGCCTCGGACAGTTTTGTCTGGAAAAACCGACGTTCGACAAACCCGTCCGGATCAGCCGGCGGCTCTTGCGTCGGTTCGAGTCCGCCCGCGCCAGGTGGTGGGTCTGAGAGGAAGGACCGCCTGAAGGCGGAACTATGCGGAACTATTCAGAGCGTCATCGCTAAAGTGCTCATGGTTATTGAAGATCTTTTCCACAATGCGGGCAAGTATGTTTCTTCTTCTTCTCCTGAATTGCCTCCACAAACCCCGCTCCGATTATTCCTGTGGGTAAGGCAAACATGCCAATTCCAATAATAGCGATAATACTTGAAAAGAATTTGCCGAGAGGAGTAACGGGGTACATGTCGCCATATCCGACGGTTGTGAGTGTAGCAACTGACCACCACATGGTTGCGGGAATGCTTGAGAATGCATTTGGTTGAGCTGAGTTTTCGCAGCAGTACAAAATACTGGAAGCAATAACGAGAAGGAAGATCATCAATGCGGAAGTGAGTACCAATTCTTCCTTTTTAGACCGAAAAACACTTGTCATGAGGTCAAGCGAGGCGTAGTAACGCGCAACTTTTGCAACGCGAAGAACTCGTAAGAGCCGCAGAATCCTGAGCGACCGGAGATCTGCATTAAAGAACGGAAGGTAGAAAGGGAGTATAGCGAGCAGATCGATGATCAACAGTGGCCGGAACGCAAGGCGAATCCTGCCGCGAAGCGGGCCAGAGAACCGCGGATCGACAACGCAAGACCATAGCCGGGCGACGTACTCGATAGTAAAAACGACAACGGAAAAAACCTCAAACCCATCTAAGAAGTAAGCCCACTTTACTTGAATGGAGCGAACAGAGCCGGCAATAACGGCAAACACGTTGAGGAATATTAATGAGAAAATGAAGATATCGAATACATAGCTGGCTGTGTCGCCGCCTTTTGCTCTTTCAACTATTTCCCATGTCCGCTTGCGGATATCCATGCTGCGTTGCCTGCTGCATTTGCATTTACCAACAGGTCAATGGCTCTTCCTATGTAAATTGGAGCGTCGATTTTGAGGATAATTGGCCGACTTCTGTGGATCCTTGATATCTCCACGACTCCTTCGTCAATATCAACTTCTACGTCCACGATATCGAGGAGCGGAATATTAGTTACACCGTCGCCCACCACAAAGACACGTTTGCTAGTGAGAATCAGCGTACCTTCGCGCTGAACCGAGTATTCATACCCAGTGGGCGAATCTGTTGATTTTCGCTTAGAAAGAACCTGTGCCGAACATTGATAGAAGGCATTCTCGCTCTTCTGAATCGGCACGGCAAGTTGGCTTCTTGGAATCGGTTCGAAAGGAAGGCTTAATGCCTGCGTTTCGACTATCTCCTGCACAATGTTCAGCTCCCGCTGCACTTCCTTTTGGGGGATAGCCAATCCTATCAAAAGATTGCTTACCTTGCCCAGTTCCTCTTGGGTAATCGTGCGATCCTCAATGGCCTCAACACAAGCGGCAGAGAAAATTTCCTTTTTTATTTGTGATCGAGTTGCGGCATCGATTGCGAGCGTCTGCTCCGCGGCTGCGATAATCCCGGCTTCCTCTTTGGTGATAAACCCGTCATCCAGGATCCTGTCTAAGACAGCTTGATACACATCAGCTTCCATCTTCTTGATAATCTCCTTGGTCGCTTGGGTCCTCAACAATTCTCTTTGGTGTTGTTTCACAATGGATAGCACGTCAGGAGATGGTGGAGACTGAGCAGTAACGAAAGAAGAATCAAGCAATTGCTTGTACCTGAGAATGACCTTCTTTCGGCGAAGCCGAATACCCCACCGAATGGCAAGGATACTCATCATGATCGCGATACACATAAGCAAAAAAGCGGGGGTTTCCACGACCAACCAGAACACCAAGACACAAAGCCCGATTGCAATAACGACGAGCAAGAGCATTCCGCTTTTTTCCCTCTTTGCCTCCGAATACCCAGGCGCACGGCCGGAAGAAAGTTGCTCGCGGTAGTATAGTCCATATCGGCCGGCATGAATATATGTTCCACGAGGGCCAAAACCGATGCGCGCACCCTTTATGCCAACGGAAATACCCACGCCGCTTTTCGACAAATTAAAACGGAACGGCCCGGCGCGAAAACTCTTTCTCAAGTATAGACCCACCGAGTGCTATTACCCCTATTGAAGAATGATCATACTGCACTGCTTACGTAGATAAGACTTGATTGCTATCTGCATAAAACACTCTGCGCGTGTTCTCTTCGGGAGGAAGAGACCGCTCATAGTTACCATGACGCCTGGTTCTGTCTCAATTGCAACCTGACACCGCACTATATGTCGGGTGATGGCGGCGAGTCAATCATTTTCTTTCGGTTTCCTTTTTCCCTCCCAATAGGCTACCCATATCATTTGCGGCACTATTAGGTGCCCTGGCGGCATGCGTGGCCGTGTTTTGTCGGACATGACGATAGAACAGCGGAAAGATCCGGGCTGCGGGTTATTTTACCCACTCGCGGCTGTTGAGCACAATGGTCACAGGGCCGTCGTTGCAAAGCGATACGTCCATCATGGCCTGAAACTGGCCGGTGGCTACTGGTAGATTGTGCTCGCGGAGCCGGGCGACATAGCGCTCGAACAGGACATTGGCGCGGTCGGGCGGCGCGGCGTCGGTGAAACTGGGCCGCCGCCCTTTGCGGCAATCGGCCAGAAGAGTGAATTGCGAGACGGCCAGAATGGCGCCGCCCACATCGAGGAGCGAGCGGTTCATGTGGTGCTGGGCGTCGGGGAAAATTCGGAGATGGACGGTTTTGTCGGCCAGCGCCTGCGCATGCTGCTCGTCGTCGCCCGCGGCAACGCCGACCAGGGCGAGCAAGCCGGGTCCGATTTCGCCGACGGGGCGGCCGGCGACCTCGACGCGCGCCCATTTCACACGTTGCAGAACGGCAATCATGACGCGCTGGGCTCCGTCGGCGGGGGCGTAGTTCCGCCCGCATCTTTTTTCAGATTGCTGGCCTGAAGGTAGGCCATCCGAACGGCGTGGAGCATTTCGTCGAGATAGGATTTCTCATCGTCCGTGAGGTTGCCTTTGGTCTTGGTTTCCAGGATCTCGAGCATTCCGATTTGATACTGGGCAAGTTGGAGATTAGGCTCGGCTTTTTCGCTGACCGGATTGACCAAATGGCCTGTCCACACGAGGGCGGGCACGGCGAAGGTTTCGACCAGGCGCGAAAAGGTGGGTTGCGGCGGCGAGGCGGTTTCGCCTGCGGCCGCGGAATCGGATTTGTCGGCCTCTTTGTTCATCGGTTTTAGCTCCTCCAAGTCAATTGGGCGAATTCCCGCACTGAAGGAATTGGATGGAAACGCAGAGCAGTCTTTTGGGGGGTTCGTATCAGCGTTTATTGCCGCCCGGGCGGCGCCGAGGGGCGTTCGGCCGTCTGCGGCGCAGCGGTTTTCTGTCCGCGTAGCGCCCGTGCGCGCTCGCGGTCGCCGATCTGTTCATAGAACGCTGCGGCGTCGCGGAGGACATCCGGCGTCGGGTCGGCGAATTTCAAGTATTTTTCATAGACGGCCCCGGCCTCGGCGGCTTTTCCCTCGCGTGCCAGACGAGCGGCGATCTGCAAAAAGGCCTCGGCCAGCGTCTCGCGCACTTCTGGCCAGCGCTCGGCGGCCGCGTCGGCGTCTTTCGGCGCGGCCTCGTACAGCATGGCCACGCGTGCGTGGTCGCCCTTGGCCCGATAGCATTGCATCAATTGCATCAGGACGCCGAAGTTGTGGGGGTCGGCGCGCAGGGCGCGTTCGAGCAGACCGGCGGCCAGGTCCAGATTGCGCAGACGCATCTGCGCCATGCCTTCGAGATAGTCGAGTCCCGGTGTCGTCGGATCGAGCTCGCGAGCCTTGCGCGCATCGGCCAGCGGTCCATGTCCTTCGCCCGACTGGCGGAGCCGGTATTCGGCGCGCCCCAGATAGAGTTCGGCCAGTGCGCGCCGGCCCACCGCACCGGCCGGCCGGGAGGACAACCCGCTCAGCCGAATCCGCTCGGTCAGCGTCGTGATCGCGTCGTCAAATTTGCGTCCGCGCACGAGCTCGGCGATTTGTGCCATTCCGAGCGCCTCGCGGATTTTCAGGGTTGCCGCCTTCTGTTTATCCAGCGCCACGGGATGACTGGTCTCGACGGCGAGAATGGCTGCGGCCACCTCATAAAGTGCCAGCCAGTCGCCCTTCCATTCGAGGTCTTGCAGCCGCTCGATGGAAATCGTTGAAGTGGCCGAAGCCGACGCGGCGCTTGTTTTGCTGATCGAAACGACTTTGCTTCGCGGAACCGTGACAGTGGCCGCGCCGACGCGGACCTGCAGGGCCGACTCGCTCTCGCCGACGATCGTTCCCTCGATGGTCTTGCCGGAGTCGAGCGTCACGAGGTCGCCCAAGGCTGCGGCGACCGCGCCCATCCATATAGCAATTCCTATAGACCGCAGCAGCCGGCTCATCCGTGCCGTCCTTCCTTCAGTCGGTCCGACTGTATGCTGCCTTGTGCAGTGGAGGCAAGTGATTTCGCGGGAGCGCCGGTTCGCCACAAAAGCACTTGCATTTAGCGTTGCGCACGAATGAAATCCTGACCGAAAGGCAACCAAAACAAACGCCGCGAGGTGAACGAGGGCTACGGCGGGAAGGAGAGAGAGATGGATCGCGCGATTGTCGCTCGGCGAACTTTTCTGCGGGACCTGGGTCTGGGAACGGCAGCACTGGCCTGGCCGCCAATCGGAACGGCGTCGGGGGCTGCGCCGCGAAAGGCGGGCAAGCCGCTGAACGTGCTTTTTCTGTTCGCGGACCAGATGCATGCGTTTGCCATGGGCTGCATGGGCAATTCCGAAATTCGGACACCGAATCTGGACCGGCTGGCCTCGGAGGGGACGCTTTTCTGCAACACCTATTCCTGCGCGCCCGTATGCACGCCGTTTCGCGCCACATTGCTGACCGGACTTTATGGCTCGCAGACCGGCATACTGACCAACGCCAAGCCGCTTCCGGCCGGCGAACCCACCTTGGCCGACTGCTTCAACGCCGGCGACTATCGGACCAGCTATGTCGGCAAGTGGCATCTGGGCGATACGGGTAACAAGGCCGTGCCGCCGGAGCTGCGCGGCGGATTCCAGGAGTTTATCGGCTACCAATGCTACAACGATTTCCTCGAGAATGTCTGCTTCTATGACGAGGAGGGCCGCGAGCACATCTTCAAACAGCACCGCACGGAGGCGACGACCGACCTGGCGATTGCGCGTCTGGAACGTCTGGCCGGAAAGCCTTTTCTTCTGATGGTGTCATATCAGAACCCGCACTATCCGCTGCAGCCGAGTCCGGAATTCGAGGCGATGTATCGCGATGCCAGGATCACGCGCCGGCCCAACTGCCGCGATATCGATCCCTACACGCCGACGGCCAGTCCGCCCGCACCCAAACCGCCGGCGAAAGACCCGATCTTTCAGAAATACGGCAACAATCTCGATCTCTATCTGCGCCTCTACTATGCCATGGTGACGCAACTGGACGCCAACATCGGGCGGTTGATGGCGGCGCTGGACCGTCTGGGGCTTCGGGAGAATACCGTGGTGATATTCACTTCGGATCACGGCGACATGCAGGGAAGCCATGGTGCCAAGAACAAGAGCCTGCCGTGGGAGGAATCCACGCGGATTCCGTGCATTGTGCGCGATCCGCTGGGCGCGCGCGGACAGGTGTGCGACCAGTTGATTTCAAGCGTGGATTTTCTGCCCGCCTGCGTGGGCTACGCCGGTTTGCCGCCGAAGCGCACAGCCGAGGGGATTGACTTTTCGCCGCTGACCCGCGGCGGACAACTGTCCATCGCGGATCGGCCAATTTTTTCGGAAATGAGCGATTGGTGCATGGTGCGGCAGGGGCGCTACAAGCTGGTTTGTGAACGGCCTTCGCTTGCGCCGAAAAACCTTTTCGATCTCGAAGCTGATCCTTACGAAATGAACGACCTCGTTGCCGATCCGCAGTACGCGGCCGTGCGAGACAAACTCCATGAGATTCTCCGGGGGTGGGATTCGCGCGTGACTGCTCGTCAAGGAGCCAAGTCTGAAAACAAGGAAAAAACTCGTAAGAAAAAACAGGCTGCGGCATAAACTACCGCGACAACAGGCAACCGAGGCTGCGCTTGCCTCTGCTTTTTTCGAATATCCGGCTTGACTTGCCAACCCGATTTGCGGGAGACTGTAGCAAGGCTGAAGAGGGATCTTCGGGTTCGAGCGGTTTTATAAATCCCGTCGAAACGCACCGGCTGGCGCAATCCGCAAGAATCCATTGCGCGGAGGGGCGAATGGCGATTCCCAACATGGCCACCATTCGGGCATACCGCCGGCCTGCCTATCGGATGATCCTGCGTCCGGCTGAAATGCCGTTAGACCGCACCGTCACCAAGTTCGGCGGTTTGCCTTACTTGCTGCAGCACGAGCGATGGCCGGTGTGCAGGGGCTGTCAGCGGCCGATGACATTCATGTTTCAGACGCACTTGCGCGATTTGCCCGGCGGCGTTCGCATGGGCCGCTATGATTTTTTGACATTCTATTATTGTCTCGATTGCGCCCCGCGCAGCTCGCTGGAGCAAAAAGGGTTTCATTTGGAGTTGCGGCGAACCTCGCCCCAAGACGAACTTCAGCCGGCGCACTTTGCCTTTCGTCGCGAGGAACTGACCGAGCCGCGCGAATGCGCTGTGGTCTTTCGTCCCTTTGACGATCTGCCGACCGGCGAAATGCTTGCCTCCTTTCTGGGCACCGACGAGGGCGCTTATGACAGCTACATGAAGTATCTCGAACAGGTGCGCGGCGGCAGTATCTTTGCCTCGAAAATCGGCGGCTACCCCTCGTGGGTGGACGCGGAGCCCACGATGCGATGTCAGTGTGGCCTGGCGATGAAGTTTTTTGCCCAAATCAGCTCCGAGGAACAGGCGAATTTGCTGTGGGGCGCCGGGGGGGTGCTCTATCTCTTCCACTGCCCCCATGCCTGCAATCCAAATGCCCTGAGCTTTGTGATCCAGTCGGAATAGAACTGCTCCTTCCATGCTGCCCGCACCGTCTATCCTGACCTTTTCAGCCGACCGGCACGATGTTGCGTCCTGCAATCGAGATTGACAATTCAAACGGACTGTATTTATTCTTAAGAAAGATCCAAGTGAACGGAATCCGGGGCAAGGACTCGGAGGAATGCAAAATGGAAGATAAACCGGGATTCAAGGAATGCCCGTTCTGCGCGGAGTGGATTCGGGAGCGGGCGATTTATTGCCGATTTTGCCGGCAGATGCTGCCGGTGGCCGCCGGCGGTGCGGCGGCCGGCGTCCTCCACGAGGGCGCTGTGGATGCGCAAAGTTCCGCGCTGTCGAATCTCACGCGGCTGGCGCCCAAGGGATTGCGCGAACTCCTGCTCGAGGACTTCGAGGCTGCATCCGAGGCCGAGCGCCGCGTTATTACGATTATGTTCGCCGACATCTGCGGCTATACGGCACTGGCCGAGGACCGCGACCCGGAATACATCCGCGACCTTATCAACCGCTGCTTCGAGAAGATGGCCGGCGCCGTCGAACACTACGGCGGCGTGGTTGTCCACTTCCTCGGCGACGCTGTGCTGGCAGCATTCGGCGCTCCCCGCGCCCATGAGGACGATCCGGAGCGCGCCGTTCGCGCCGCTCTGGAAATGACCGAGGGAGTCGAGAAAGTGGGCCGCGCCGAGAAACTCGATCTCGGCCTGGCGACCGGCATCCACTGCGGCGAGGTGGTCGTCGGCGGGATCAGCATCGGCGACCGGCTCGATTTTACAGCGTTCGGCGATGCGGTCAACACCGCCTCGCGTCTGCAGAGTCTTGCCGGGTTCAACGAGATTCTTATCAGCCAGCGAATTTATCAGGCTGTCCATCACGCATTCGAGTTGGAAAGCCGCCCGCCCGCCTTTGTGAAAAACAAGCGGGAGCCCATCATCAACTATAAGGTGCTGGGGCCGAAAGGGCGCCAGTTGCGCCAGCGGCCGCGCGGCCACGGCGTGCAGACGCTCCTGGTCGGGCGCGACAAGGAAATCCGGCAAATCGAGTCCGCAGTGAGGCCTCTGACGCGCGGCAATCCCGCCTTCCTGTGCTTTGTCGGCGAGCCCGGCGTCGGCAAGTCGCGCCTAACGCGCGAAACCCATGATCGGCTTCGTCTGGACAATCTCCGCTGGCTCGAGGCCGGCTGCGTTTCGTTCGGGACCTCCATGCCATACGGTCCAGTTTTGGATTTGCTTCGCGCGGCGTTGGACGTGCAAGAGACCGATCCCCTTTCCAAGATTCTCGATAAAATTCAAACCGGAACGCGCGGCCTCGAGGGCGCCGACCAGCGAATGCGCGACGCGCTCGCCTATCTGCTCGGCGAGACGTCGTCCAAGAACCCGCTCAGCCAACTGGATCCCAAAAAACGCAAGGAAACCCTGATTGCCGAGTCGGTCGCATTCATCAAAGGACTGGCCGCACGAGGCCCCCTTGCCCTGCTGGTGGACGACCTGCACTGGAGCGACCCGTTGACGGTCGAGTGGATGGACGCTCTGGTGGCCGACCCCGGCAAGCGGCCTCTGCTAGTCATCGCCTGCTACCGGCCGGTTTTCAATCACGCATGGCCCGAAAGCGCGAAGCCTGTGGTCATCGAAGTAAAGGAGCTGTCCGACCACGACAGCCGGCGGCTGCTGTTCGAGTTGCTCGATGTAAAATCGTTGCCGGCCAATATGGTGCAGGATATTCTGAACCGCACGCGCGGCAATCCATTCTTCATCGAGGAATTGATCTATGCCTTCAAGGATGCGGGCGTTCTCGTTCAGCGGGGCGGGAAATGGGAGTTTGCGCGCGAGCTCAAAACCGCGGAAATCCCCGACACGCTACGCCATGTCATTCTCGCGCGGATTGACTCGCTGGAGGTGCGGCTGCGGCGCATTCTGCAATGCGCGTCGGTCATCGGGCGCGGCTTCCGCTATGAGATTCTCGAATACATCACCGACTTTCAGGCGCGGCTCGATTCCTATGTCCACGATTTGGTGGATGTCCATTTCCTTATCGAACAGTCGCTTCTGGCCGAACTCATGTATCTGTTCCGCCATGCCGTCGCCCGCGATGTAACCTACGAGACGCTTCTGCGGCGGCGCCGAGCGGAATTCCATCGCAAGGTGGGCGAGTCCATCGAGTCGCTCCACGCCGACCAGCTCGAACGCCACTACGAATTCCTCGCGCATCACTACTATTTTTCTGACAATCCGCAAAAGGCCGCCTACTATCTGGACAAGGCCGGTGAAAAACTCGAACGCCTTTACGCCAACGAGGCTGCGATCCAAGCCTGCGAACGCCTGATCGAGGTCATCGAGAAACGCCTGCCGAAAAACGCAGAATATACCCGGCTGAAAGTCGAGGCGCTCATTCGCCTCGGCCGGGTTCAAAAACTTCTTGGCAACTACGACGCTTCTGCCGCCGCTTATCAGACTGCGATTCGCACGGCGGACCGACTCGACCGTGCCGCCGACCTCGCCGCCAAGGCCCGCCGCAATCTCGCCGACGTGGACCGCCTGCTGGGCCGCCACGACCGCGCACTCAAGCATCTCGAATTTGCCGGGCAGCTCTGGCAGCAACTGGGCGATGCGGCCAGCGGCCTGACGGTTTACACCAGCAAGGGCGTAGTCCTTATGGCGCAGGGAAAGTATGGGCAGGCAGCGGCTGAATTCCGTAAAGGCGTCGAACTGGCCCGCGCCGCCGGCACGCGCCAGTCGCTGGCCAATGCGCTCAACGATCTCGGCATTGCCTATCTGCATTCAGGCCGTCCGCAGGACGCTCTCGCCGCCTTTACCGAGGCACTCGGCCTCATGGAGGAACTGGCCGACAAGAAAGGCACAGTGGCATGCCTCAATAACATCGGGATGTGCCACGAGCGGCTTGCGCAATTCGATCAGGCCATGAATTTCTACGGCCGCTCATTTGAACTGGCGCAAAAGATCGGCCATCAGTATGCCATTCTCGGCAGCCTCATCAATATCGGCCAGTGCTATCAGTATCAGGGCGACTTCAAAGGCGCGGTGCGGCAGTTCCGGCGCGTCATCCGCATGAGTGAGTCGAGGCCCAATCCTTATGCCGCCTCGGTCGCCTTTGGCAATCTCGCCACGAATCTTGTTTGCATGGGCCGCGACAGCGATGAAGTGCAAGCGGCCCTGGACTCGGCCTATAGCCTCGCACGTGAAAGCCGCAACCACCTCGCGCAGGTCAACGCCGCCCTCGCCGAAACGCTGCATCTGACCTCGTGCAACCAGTTTTCCAAGGCTGTCAAGCTGGCCCAAGCGACCCTCGCCGACATCGAGGCGAAGAACTATGCCGACTATCAATCGCTGGCGTGGCGCTATCTGGCCGCGGCGCTTCTCGGCATGAAGAAATTCGACGAGGCTAAACGAGCCGCCGACCGCGCGCTTGCATTGGCCGAAAAAACCGCCAACCCGCGCGACCGCGCCTGGGCGCTGTGGACCCGCGCGCGCGTCGAACTCGCCCGCGGCCGCAAGTCCGCCGCCGCATCCCTGGCCGCCGAAGCCCGCACGCTCGCCGCCCAACTGGGCGACAAAGCGCTGGCGGCAGCGGCGGCCATTTGACACCGAGATCGCAGGCTCGGCATCATCCTCGGCATCATCGTTCAGTTGCTCTCGGTCGGGTGTGGCGGGGCTTTGCGCTACGGTCGTTTCCGCGCAAACGAGATCAGGTCCACCTGGCTGCCGCCTTCCATTTTTACCGTGCGGGTGTGCTTCAGCGATTCGATCCAGCCGGTGGCGAGGTCCACGAAAAACTCACCGGCGTCCTCGAAAAGAAGAACCTTCGGCATTTTGTCGCCCGGTCCAGGCGCCTTTCCCATTTTCCCTGCCATATCCCCGACGATTTTTCCAAGGCGGCGGGTGGCCGCATCAGGTTCAGCCGTGCGAATGCGCTTGATCTTCGCCACGCCGAGTTTCGTGTCCACGGCATCCAGCACAAATCGCTCGATTGCCGGAAACGGGCTGCCGCCGAACGGGTTGGCAATCTCGGTCTCCACTTCAATTGGCTCGGCGCCTTCGAACTCCATGCCTGGCACCAGGAAGAAAATGCCGGCTTCCATCGTGCCGAGGATTTCAATCTGCTGCCGGGTGGCCAGCATCGAGCGCAGCTGGGTCCGCAGAAGCGCGATAGTTGCAGGGTCTTCCTTCGCTTTGGACATCTCCGACAAAACCAATTCCAGCGCTTGCATATACGTGTTTCTCAATTCCTGCCAGTTTCGCACCCCCATGAGCGAAGCATCGGAATCGAGTTCAAGAAGAATGGGGCGGCCTTTAACGATCTCGGCGATTGCGCGAAGCATCGGTTCCTCTGCCAGCGTTGGATCATCGAGTCGGCTTTCCCCATAGGTCCAGGAAATCAGAAACCCGTTTGCGGTGGCTTCGAGCACCTCGAGGTCCACATCGGTTCGCCCGCTGTAGCCCAAAGGCTTTTTGCCCTCCTGCAACCGTTGTCGCGACTTGTGCATTTCATAGCGGAGCTTCTCACCCTTTTTCCAGCGCGGGGTCAGGCGGACGGTCTGCGTGGATGGCTGGCCCGCCGACGCCATTGCGACACACAGGAGCAAACAGCCCAGACAGAATTTCGCTTTCATTTTTCGGCCTCCTTTCAAACCCGTCCTTTCAGGGATTCTGCTTCAGCCTGAAATGAACAAATGTGTTTCGCAATCGGCGAGTGGTCACTCCGAGAGCGCGCAGCCATTTCAGCGACCGAGGTGATTCTGCCGCCGGTCGGTTTTGATGTCAAGCCCGGCTGCTTCAACGCTGGAATTTCTGGCTATGTCAAGTGTGCGAAAACCGATATAAGGCACCTTATGGAACCATTTCCCTGTGCTGCATTTCGATGACAGAGGCGAGGTATTCCATGCATATTATTGATAATAAATCATATAAGATAAATTTACCTGGCTAGTCCAAAACAAACTTACGAACGGCACGCCAGTTGCAGAACTACAGGTGATTTTGGGATTTAGGCAGATAAAAGGGTTTTGGAATGCGAAATATATCCAGCTGCGGCGCCGTGCTATTTACCGCAATGGTTTTGCTTCTATCCAGAGAGTTGACTTCCGGGCAAAAACCGGAAGCAGGTCCGCCGCTTTCTCCTGCTGAAAAGGAAGGTGAACGGGTGTCGCGCGCGGAAGGGCGCGGGGGTCCGCGTGAGATTGGCCCGACTAGCCCCTGGCGGGGAGGCAGAGAGCATGGACCAGCGGCCTTTCCGGGCGGCTATGGAACGATGTTTCGCAGCGGCATGGAAGGGCCGGGCGGGGGACTGAACGTGCTGTTCCGCAATCTGGAGGTTTTTGACACCGACGGCGACGGCGCCCTTTCGCGGACGGAATTCGACACGGCTGCACGCGAGATTTTCGACCGCTACGACGGTAACGGCGACGGCAAGGTGGACCGCGCCGAGATGGCCCGCGACCTCAGCCACATTTCCGTTAGGCCGTCCACGCGCGCGCGGCAGATTCTCCGTCTTTACGATGCCAACAAGGACGGCAAGATTACTGCCGAGGAGTGTCTCCTTCCGCCTAAGTCTTTTGCCGAGCTCGATCTTAACCACAGTCAGGCTCTCGAAAGCGACGATCTGGTGAAAATCTCGTTCGGTCAAGCGGCGGTGCTTCAAGAGCCTGTCCGCCGCGCCGCGGTTCTTCTGGCCGAACTGGACAGGAACAGCGACGGACGGTTGGCCGCCGCAGAATTTCCTTTTCCGAAAACCGTTTTTGCTCAAACCGACCGCAACGGCGACGGTTTTCTCGACCGCGACGAAATGCGGTATCTGCCTCCCCTGTCGCTCGACCATCCCCAACGCCGCGCCGAGGCCCTGATTGCCCAGATGGATCAGGACGGCGACCGGATGCTTGCGCAAAATGAGTTTCGTGTTCCGAGCGGGCGGTTCGAGGAAGTGGATGAAAACCGCGACGGCCTGGCGGACTTGCGCGAACTGACAGTCTGGTTCGAGGCTGGACATGGCCGATTTGGACCGGTCACCTCGCCTTACGAAATGGCCGACCAGATTCTCGACCGATTCGATCGCAACGGCGACGGCCGAATTACCGCCGAGGAGCGCGACAACCACATGCCCGAGTCGCTTCTGCAACGCGCCGATCTCAATGGCGACGGTGTGATCGAAGCCGAGGAACTGGAAAAAGCGTTTTCGGCGGGGCCTCCCGGACGCGGCATGGGCGGCGGGCCGATGGTGAATCCGGAACGGGCGGGCGCCCGCGGAGATTTTGCCCGAGGCAATCCGGGCGATGTGATCAAGGCACGCGATCGCGACGGCGACGGGAAATTGACGGCACAGGAGCTCGGTGTGGAGATGCGAGTGTTCCAACGCTTGGATCGCGACGGCGACGGCAAGGTCACAGTCGAGGAACTGGCCGCATCGCAGGAAATACTGAAAACGCAAGGCGGGGAGTTGCGCGAGAAAATGCGCGAGCGTCTGGAAACCGAACGCGGCGCCAGGCGATAGGGCCGGCGGCCCAAGAGCGAGGCTCGGACGGCGCCTGTCAAGACGAGGCAAACAAAAGAGAGCCTCAGAGAGTTTGTAAGCGATCGGGAGGTTAAATGAAAAAAACAGCCGCCCCGGCACGTCGGCGGTTGATGGATAGGTCAGATTAAGCGTCTGCCGCAAAGCACCTTCCCATGCGGCGAGCGGCGTCGGTCCCACCCTGCCCGGCGCCGCTTGATTTTTTTGGGGCGGCCAACTAGTGCGCCCACCTTGACAGAGCACCGACACCCCAAGCATAGTTTCAGCGGGACACGGCGACGATCAAGGTACGCGGAAAACTCCTTGCAGATTTCGCATATTGCGTAAATTGCGAGTAAGTAAACAGGTGTTATGAATCCTCCCAGCGATATCGCATTGATTGACTCGTTCGAGAAAATCCGATCCTTCCTGTTGGAGACGGAGCCGGGTTTGCAGGCAACGGTTCTTGCGCGGCCGCAGGACTGCGCGGGCTGGGATGAGCATCCGCCTGCTGAATATGCGGAGGCTTTTCTGGGCGTGGTTCTGGGCGTGGACCGTCAGACCGCCGCAGGCCGCCGCATCGTTCATGACCATCTCCGGGAGTTGCGAAACCGGACGGAGCCAGGCGGTTCCGGCGGCGTGCGAGAAGGCGAGCCGCTGTCGCCCCGACGCGTTCTTTTTCAGGCCAGCCGCCGGGAAGCATTCGTGAAGAAGAATTCGGACGTGCTGGCCGAATCGCTTCGACGTTTGTCGCCCGACGGCAACGGGCGGATTCCCGTGGTGGACGCGCTGGCCGGGGCTGCAACGCTGCGCGAAGCGGTTGCCCGTCTGCGCAAGGCGCTGCGATTGCTGAGCGGGCTGCGGGCGTATGCGTTCCTGGCGCAGATCGGCTATCCGGTGGTCGTGCCCGACGGAGCGCGGCAGCGGTTTTATCAGCGCGCGGGCTGGGTCGGCGAAGTGGTGCCGGCTGCCAACCATCCTCAGGAGTTCTTCGAGGTGTCCGAACGCATTGCGCATCTGACCGGGGAACCGCTCTTGACGATCCATGCTGTGGCAGGGCTTTTTTCGGGCGCACGCGATATGCGCGCGGCGGGCGGCGACATGCTGGGCGTGTGTGTGGGACGGCCGCGCTGCGAAAGCTGCGTGCTCAAGGCTCAATGCAGTTTCTATCGCTATCGCGGCGGGCTGAAGCCGACTGCGACGCGTGGGATCAAGACCCTGGCCGTCGCTGAACAGCCTCGCACGCGATTCGAGACGCTCGGACCGTCCAACCTCAGCGAGATCGAACTTTTGGCGCTGATCATCCGCACAGGGGCAGAGGGCAAGTCGTCGCTGGACCTGGCGCGGGAAATTCTTGCCCGTTTCGGCAGCCTCGAGGCGTTGAGCCGCGCCGGTCTGGGCGAACTCTGCCAGGTCAAGGGCGTGGGCCGCGCCAAAGCGATCGAAATACAGGCGGCGCTCGAGCTGGGGCGCCGGTTGCAGGCGGGCGGCGGCATGGTCATCGGCGCGGCGGTTCGGCGCAGCAGCGATCTGTTTGCCCTCTATCGCGGCCAGTTGGCCCATGAGCAGCAGGAAAGTTTTTATCTGATTGTCCTGAATGCGCGAAACCGCATTCAGAACCATTTTCTGATTTCCCGCGGGACCTTGACTGGCAGTCTGGTTCACCCGCGCGAGGTAATGAAGGTCGCCGTGAAAGAGGTGGCCGCAGCGATTGCCTTTATCCACAATCACCCCAGCGGCGATCCCGACCCCAGCGAGGAGGACCGCGAGATCACCGACCGTCTGACGCAGGCGGCGCGGCTGTTCGGCATTCGTGTGCTCGATCATATCATTATCGGCCGCGACAACTATTTCAGCTTTGCCGATCACAATCTCTTGCATGAGGGATGAAGGGCGCGCGATGAAAATCGTTTTCGATGCCCGCACAGTACGCCCCCGCCGCACCGGCGTGGGATACGCCGTCGAGCGGCTTTTGCGCGCCTTGATGGAGTGCGACCGGCAGAACGAATACGTCGTGCTAATGACCGATGCGGCCGAATGGCCGCGGCTTCGGGCGCCGGAGAACTTTCGTCTGCTCGGCGGCTGTGCCGACTATGAGAGTCATCCATGGGGCGACCTGTGGGAGCGGTTTGCCCTGCCGCGGCTTCTGGAGCGCGAGCGCGCCGATCTGTTTCACGGTCCGGCGTTTCGTGTTCCACACAAGCGGTGCGGTTGCCCGACGGTGGTCACGGTATATGATCTGACGTGCCTGCGGTGCGGCAGCGACTATCCGCGGCGGTTCCGCTATTATATGGCGTGGCAGATCCGGCGGTCGTGCGAGGCGGCGCGCGCGATCATTGCGCCCTCGGAAGCCACCGCGCGCGATCTGCGGGAGATGATCGGCGTTTCGGAGTGTAAGATTCGGGTGATTCCGGCGGCGGCAGATTCGCGCTTTTGTCCGACGGCTGCGCCCGATCGTGCGCGGCTGGCGAAAATCCATCCCGCGCTGCAGCATCCTTACATTTTGACCGTGGGCACCCTCGAGCCGCGCAAGCGCATCGAACTGCTGGCGGCGGCCTTCGAGCGGGCTCGCGCAACAGGCGCGGTGTCCCACTCGCTGATTCTGGCCGGCAAGGCGGGCTGGAAGGCTGGACCGTCGCTGCGCGCTCTGCGCGAATCTGTTGCGCGGGCAGCCATTTATCATCTCGACTACGTGGACGAGGCAGACCTTGTCGCCCTGTATCAAGGAGCTGATTTGTTTGTCTGCGCCTCGCGCTATGAGGGATTCGGCCTGCCGCCGCTGGAGGCAATGGCGTGCGGCTGTCCGGTTGTCACGACGGCGGGCGGCGCGTTGGCGGAGGTGGTCGGCGCGGCGGGGATTGTTGTGGATGCACCCGGCGCCGAACGGCTGGCCGCGGCGATAGTCGAGGTGCTTACGGACGGCGATCGCCGGCGCGAAATGTCGCGCTGTGCCGTCGAGCGGGCGTCCCGTTTCTCGTGGCAAGCGTCGGCGCAGCAAACCTTGAATCTGTATCGGGAAACTGCCGGGGGGAAATAACGATCCGTCTTGCCGGTACGGCTGCGTTTCTTCCCCTGTCTCACGGCGTGAACATTTCGACGCGGCACTTTGAGGCGGACAAAAGGCCAAATACATGTTTTGCGGGTAAGATCCCTTCGGGCCTGACCGACTGTCCCGGTCTTTTCCTTACTTCTAGCCTTGTGTGTCCCGCTTTTTGCCTTTTGGTTCGCGGCCAAAGGCGATGTCAGAACACCAGCGCGGTGCTCTTGTGAATTTGGCAGGCGAGAATCTTGACCGTGGGCCGGCCGGTGACAATTTCGAGCACGGCGTCAAAGGCCCGATTGGATTCGGTCAAAATGGCGCCGGTGGTTTGCACTACGCCTTCGTCCTGCGGAAATTGCCACAGAGCCACGAGGGTATTGCCGGGCGCGCGGGTTGCCGCATGCATAACCGACTTGCAGCCGCCCGGCTCCATGATGTCGAGAAACGCCACCTGTGCGCCCGCCGGCGGTTGACACGGAGGAAGGAGAACCAACGGCGTGGTCTGCCGATAGGCCTCGAAGGGCTGGCCGCTGAGAATCATGCCGACGGTTTTCAGCAAACACTCGGGATCGAATGGTTTGACCACAAAGCCCGATGCGCCGGTCACCAGACTGCGGCTGATGTCGGCGATGTCGTTGCGGACGGTGACCATAACGATGGGGATGTCCCGCGTGGCCGAATCAGCCTTGAGGCGTTCGCAGACCTCATAGCCGTCCATGCCGGGCATCATGATGTCGAGGAGAATGAGATCGGGTTTGGACTGGAGGGCCGCCTCGACGCCCTCGCGGCCCGAGGCGGCCTCGCGCGAGAGGTAACCCTCGCTGGCCAGCAGATCGCCGAGGAACTGCCGGATATCTTCATCATCGTCCACGATCAGAATGGTTTTGGATTCATCGGACATGGGTCGCACTCCCTTCGGACGAGGCTGCAGCCGGAGCAGAGCCGGCCGCGTGCGGGCCACCGGGGGCCGGCGGCAACTCAAAATAAAAAGTCGTTCCTTCGCCCACGCGGGTTTGAACCCGTATGGGACAACCGTAGTTGTCCAGGATTTTTTTGATAATGGCAAGTCCTAAACCCGTCCCGCCGTGTTTTCGGCGCGTCGAGCTGTCGGCCTGGCGGAACCTCTCGAAGATATAGGGCACGGATTCGGCGGGAATGCCGCAGCCGGTGTCGCTGCACCAGTTGACGATGCGCCCGTTGGGCGCCTGGTCGGACTCGATGCGAATGGCGCCGCCGCGGTCGGTGAACTTGATCGCGTTGCTGAGCAGATTGCTGAAGATGATCTCGATGTTGCTGCGATGGGCCTGCACCCAGAGCGGACGGTTGGGGATGTCTATTTCGAGCGTGAGGCCCTTTTTCTCGAGCGCGGGGGCAAACGTCTCGCGGGCCTCGCGGATTACCTCGCGCAAATCGAAGACCTGATGCTCGCGGTCGTCGGGGTGGGCGTGGATCCGAACGTAGTTGAGCAGATCGTCAATGAGGTTCAGTTGGCGGGCGACGTTATGTTGCATGACTTCGAGGATACGTTTTTGGCGGGCATCCAGCGGGCCGGCGCGCCCGCGCAGCAGCATTTCCAGATAGCCTTTCACCGTAACGATCGGTGTTTTCAGCTCGTGGCTGATCGTGCTGAGGAATTCGTCCTTGATCTGGTCGGCTTCGCGCAGCTGCGCGTTGAGGGCTTCGAGTTCCTGAACGCGCGCATGCACGTCTTCGAGCAGTCCGGCGATGCGTTGTTCCTTGCGGTCGCGAACCGTGCCGAGCGCGCCGAACAGGATTCCGAACAGCAGCGGATGGAGCAGAAAGATCAGCTGGAAGGGATGGTTGACGAGAATGTGCAGGATGTTGGCGGGCGTGGGCGCCAGCTGCAAGACATAGAGGTTCACGCCGATGGTGACAATGGGGACGGGGATGCCCCAGAGGATGCCGAAAAACACATAGCCGTTGCGCCGCGGGTTGTAGGTGCGGCGGTCGCCCAGGGCGGCCAAAAACTCCAGAACGATCGGCCAGTTCCGCAAGAGCGGAATATTGGAAATACTCCATTGCATGATTGTGGTGCGCCGCGCGGTTTCGTTGAGTCAGCGAAACGTGGTTGTCTTATTTGCTCCCCAACTGAACAATTGCAGGACTTGCCCGGTCGAGTCAACTCCAGAATCCCAAGACTTGTTCGGGGTTCGTCTTGCTTTTCGTTTGACGCTCAAGGGGCCGCACGGCACCATAGCGTTCGTGCAGGAATCATGGCCGCGTGGGAACGAACTGGATGTTTTTATGCGAATTGTCTTGATGAGCCCCTATGACGACCGGTGTTACGGTCTTCGTATCATTGCCTCGATTCTGCGGCGCGAGGGCCATGAGGTCACGCTCATTGTCTTTAAGCAGTTTGTCAGCAAGCCCGTCAGTCGCGAGCGCCTCGAAGCGGTCCGCCATCCAGGTCCGGGCGGCTCGTCTCCCGTGACCGAGACGCTCGAGGAGGGGAACTATATCTGTTGTTACATCGAACCGATTACCGACGCCGAATGGGACTTGCTGATCGGCAAGATCAGCGCCGTCCGGCCCGACCTGATCGGTATCGCACTGACGACGCCGACCGCCGCCGTCTCGCGCGAGATCACCGCCCGCCTCAAGCGCGAGTTCCCCCGCCTCCCCGTCATTTGGGGCGGCATTCATCCGACCATCAATCCGGAAGAGTGTATTCCTCACACGGACATGATCTGCCTGGGCGAGGGCGAGCATCCGATGGTGGAACTGGCCCGCGATCCCGAGCGCACGGACATTGTGGGTATTTGGTTCAATCGCAACGGCACGATTATCCGCAATCCCATCCGGCCGCTGGAGCAGAATCTGGATGTTTTTCCCTACGCTTCATGGGGCGAGGACGAATGGCTTATCGAGTGGAACCAGCTGATCGAGTTGCCCAAAAGCAACGCGACCTATTTTCGGGGCATCTTCTTTACGATGACGCAGCGGGGATGCCCGTTTTCCTGCACGTATTGTTTCAACCACGTGCGCAAGAGCCAGCATCGCGGGGAGAGATACGTGCGGCGGCGGTCGGTGGATCACGCCATCGCCGAGTGCAAGCAGCGGGCGCGCGACTTCGACCTGCCCGGTTTTGCCTTTATGGACGACGTGTTTGTGAAGGACCGCGAGTGGCTCGAGGAGTTTGTCGAAAAGTGGCCGCGCGAGGTCGGCCTCCCCTTTGGCGGCTACGCCCACCCGTCCGTCAGCGATGAGGCGATGCTCGAGCGCCTCGCGAGCGCCGGTCTGCGCTTCATCACCCTGGGTGTTCAGAGCGGCAGTCGGTTCATCGCGTGCGATGTGTATAATCGGCGGCACAGCTTCGACGGCATTGTTCAATTGGCAAAATCGGTCGAAAGACTTGGTCTCGATCTCGTCTATGATCTGTTGTCCAACTGCGAATATGAAAGCGAGGCGGACTGCCGGCAGACGCTCGAGCTGCTGACGCGTCTGCCCAAGCCGCGGTTGATCCAGGTCAAGGGCCTCGGCGTGTTCCCGCCCATGAAAATCGCCACGCTGAATTATCCGAAGGTTTGTCTGCCTGAAGCGACCTTCGAGTTTTGGAACCTCCTCTATCTGCTGTCGCGCCATCGCGGCATTTCCGGCCAGACGTTGCTGCAGCTGAGCGAAGATACGTATTTGAAAGAACGCCCCGAAATTGTCCGCGCCATTGCCCTTGCGCTCAAACAAACCGATGCCGAGGCGCGCGCGGCCCGCGAAGAGCTCGAGAAACTCCAGGCCGAGGTGAACGATACGTCGTTTTCCGGTCTCCTGCGCTATGCGCGCCGCTATCTCGGCCGTGTTCTGCCGCGCCCCGTGGCCGACGCGCTGCGCACTGTTCTTGGCCGGCCGCGCCCCAGCAACGCGGGATCCTAAAGAATTTACCGAACCGCGGCGTTAGAGCGGCTCTCGCAATCCCGACGGCCGTTGAGTTCTGGCAAAATGTTTCCGGGGAAAATGGAGATGAAATTTGGCAGTATGGCAATGGCGGCAATCGGCGGATTTGTTCTTTCCCTGACGGTTGCGCGCGCGGGCGGCCCCGACATCGTGTCGGTAGATCAGCCGCGGCGGCCCAAACGTCCGGCCAACACGATGACCATCACTTATCCGGCGGCATCGCCCACCACTCTGCCTTTGCAAATTGCGGCGCCGCGCATCCAATATACTGCCGGGCAAATCGAGCAAATTCTTGGCCGCGCCCGCCGCGCCTGGGATGCTTATCTGGCGCTCCGCCCAAAGTTGTATCGCGAGGACGCCCGCGCGCAGGATTATGCCAACCGTGCCTACTCGATGTGGCTGCGCAAGCGGGCAGTGGAAAAGATCATTGCCAGCGAGCGCCGCAATCCCACGCGCAACGGTCCGCAAATCCTCAGCGACGGTCTGACCTCGCTCGATCTCGCGGTTGCCCGGCTCGAATACGAACATGACCGGCTGTCGCTGCGGCTGGCGCAAGAGCAGGTTCTTCCACCCGGCCAGCCCTTTTGCTTATGTGTGGCCGACGCCGCATCGCGCATCCCGCCGGCAGGGCCGACGCTGTGCCCGCCGGCCGTCGGCGTGGGCCTTTCGCTGGCGCGCGGCGAAGCCGAAAGTTTTCAAGTGGTCATCGTGCCGTATTGGGAACCGCTGCGCAACGTGCAGATTCGGCTGGGGCCGTTCTATCGCCGCGGGGGAATCGAAGCGTTGGACAGCGGCCAGTTCCGGCTGTGGCTGGTCGAATCGGTGGCCACGTCGTCGCCCCTGGGGCGCGCGGGTCTCTGGCCCGATCCGCTGACGCCGCTGCGTCCGCTGGATATTCCTGCGACGGCCTCGCAATCGGTGCTGGTGGACGTTTGCGCGCCGCGGGAACAGCCCGCCGGCGTATATGAGGGCACGCTGACGGTCGGAGCCGCGGGGATGACCTCGCTGGCGCTGGCCGTGGAAATTCGCGTCCGGTCGTTTGCGCTTCCGCACGATCCGGCGGGAGCGATTGCGTTTCGCGCCCGAAATGATTATTTTCAGGAACAGTTTGCCGCCGATCGGTCGCCTTTTTTCATTCGGACATGGGAGAGTTTTTTGGCGGATTTTGGGCTGCAACTGTACCGTCAGAGCGGTCTTGACGATGCGGCCGAGGGGTGGCTGCCGTGGGTGGGGGAAGCGCCGCCTTTGCCGGTGGAGTCGCTTTCGCGCGATCCTTATTC
>JADFCW010000072.1 GCA_017161705.1 Candidatus Sumerlaeota bacterium
TCATAGACGCGGTCGGAAAACCACGACGCATGGCGAAATTCAACTGCATAATCAAACTCGCGGCTGAGAAGACGCAGGAACGTCTCGAGCCGTTCGGGATCGCACGGGAAATTCGGCGGCAGCTGGATGAGAATCGGTCCGAGGTGTTCGCCGAGTTCCGCCGCGCGTTTCAAAAACTCCCCCACATCGGCTTTGACGTCTGTCAGATATTTTCGGTGGGTGATCTGCCGCCACATTTTTACGGCGTAGAGAAACCCTTCGGGCGCCCTGTCGCGCCACTGGGCAAATGTGCTCGCGGGCATCCGGCGATAGAACGTGGCGTTGATCTCGACCGTGTCAAAGCTGCTGGCATAATGCTCCAACCACTTCGCCGGCGGCAATGTTTCCGGATAGAAAACCCCGCGCCAGTGCGGATACGACCAGCCGGAAGTTCCGATATGAGGGGCGACGACGGCCATGACGCAACTGGATGCAACGAGCGGTCGTATGGGGGCGAATCTGCCAAAATCGGAAAAGAGTCGTTCTTCTTTCCCGGAGGATAAATGGCTGACACACAATCCGCCCTATCACTGCCTGGCGGTATAGGTCAACAAATGCCTGCTTCCTCCGATCCGCTTCTTACTCCGCCGCTCGGCGCAACCGCATGGTCTCGACCGGCGCGAGATCGTCAGTGAGCACCTGGGCCTTGGTCGGCCGCTTTGTTGCGTATTCATAGGTGCCGCGGATGAGATCGGCCAGATCGAAATGGAACTTTTTCTCGCGCGTGATTTCGGCGGCGCGATCCACCAGCCGGTGCCGCGGAATCTGACCGGCCTGGTTGGTTGAGATAAAAATGTAATTGCCGCTGCTGTAGCCCGGAAAAATATAGAGCTCCGGAAAAACCACCTGCAGCGTCTTGATCTCCGCCTCGAAATACTCGTTGACGTCCGGACTCCAGATATTCGACACGACCACACCGTTGGGTTTCAGACATCGCCGGACTTCTTCCATAAACTCGCGCGTGGTCAGATGGAACGGAATGGAAGCCGTGTTGTAGGCATCGAGGAAGATAATATCATACTTCTTCTTCGTCCGGCTGATATGCACGCGGCCGTCGCGATTGATCACCGTCATGCTAGTATCTTCGACAAAGTGAAAATACTTTTTGGCGACCTCGACCACCACCGGGTCTATGTCCACAATGTCTATAACCATCTGCGGATAGTGGTGCCGAAGGAATTTGGGCATCGAGCCTCCGCCCAGACCGACAATCAGCACATCGCGCGGGTCCTTCTCGAAGAAAGCCAGACTCGCCATGGCGAGCCGCGCATACGTGTAATGCAGGAAGATCGGATCGCTGATCTTCATCGCGCTTTGCGTTCCCCGCGTTTCGTCGAACGACAAATACCGGAAGCCGTCTTCCTCGGTGACGCGAACGTGGTGGTACGGCGACTCGCCGTCGAACAGCACATCGAACGGCCGGGCGGTGGTTGCAGCCGCGGCCAGCACCGCCGCTATCCATATCCATCGAGCTTTCATTCCCGTCTCCTGATGTTTCGCCTTGATGCAAAATATACCGGCGGCCCTCTCTCCCCTGCATTCCCACCGACCGATACCTTGTCTGCCTCGACCGGACAAAATCAACCTCTTTCGGTGTTGCGTTTGGCGCGAAAGTACTCCGTCAGGAGCCTGCCGCATTCCTCGGCAAGCACTCCGCCCACAACCCGCACGCGATGATTCCAACCGTGATCGCCGAACAGGTTAATCCGTGTGCCGGCTGCGCCGAATTTAATATTGTCGGCTCCAAAATATACTGCATCCACCCGCGCCAGAAGGATCGCTCCCGCGCACATGGCGCACGGCTCCAGCGTCACAAAAATCTCGCACCCCTCCAGCCGCCAGTCGCCCAGACGGTCCGCCGCCTGCCGCAAAGCCAGCATCTCCGCGTGAGCCGTCGGATCGCGCAGTTCCATTTTTCGGTCGTGGGCCAAACCGAGTATCTGGTCGCCGTGAACTACCACAGCGCCAACAGGGACTTCGTCGGCCGCGGCGGCGCGCCGCGCTTCCTCCAGTGCCACGCGCATCCATTGCTCGGCGCGAGTGAGATCGCTCACGGCGCAGCCGCCTTTCGCGCGCTCATAATGCGCGCCCTGGGCAGATGCACCACGGCGCCGTTGGGCAGTTCCACACGCAGCGAACCGCCCACATCGCCGATGATGCGGCAGGCCAGCGGTTTGCCGCCCACCAAGACGACTTCGTCGGGATAGGGATTGGGCGCGGGAGTTGGCACGGGAGTCGGCTTCGACGGCACAGCCGGCCGCGGCAACAGGTCGCCTGTTGGCGCCGCTGTCGGCGTCGCGGCTTTGCCTCCCGGAAGTGCGGCCAGCGAGGGCCGCGTGTGCGTCGTGGGGGCGGAAAGAGCTGCCGCCGTCGGCGCCGCGGGTATTGGCGCACTGGACATCGAAGTCGCCGTCACAACCGGCGCCGTCGCAGGCACGACCGCGCCTCGGGCGGTTTCCGCACCCGCCAGCGGCGAGGTGCTTTTCAGGCGCAGCACTTCGTTCAAAGGCAGGGGCGGCGGGATCACATTGAACAACGAGAGCGGCTCGCTCGTCCTCTCGATGGCAAACTGAAAAACCACCGGACCGGGGCCCTGCAATACCGCCGCCGTCGGAGAGGTTCCCGCAGCCGCCGTCGTTGCAATCAAACCCTGCACCGCAATCACCGCGGCGCACCAGGTTTTCACTTGTCGCAATGTCATTCCAACTGTGATTCAGACACGAAAAATCCGAAACTACTTCGTTCCCTTCAGCGGCCGCAGTTTGATCTCTTTGACGGTAATGGACATCGGGCCGAACTCCGCGCCCGGATGCACCTGAAACCCGATTTTCCCATCGGCAATGTGCTTGTCGCGTACGTCCACCGTCTTCTTGCCGTTCAGCTCGATCACGATATGGTCGCCGTCGGCGAGGATTCGGAGGGTATTCCAGTCGTCGCGCTTCTCGATGGTTTTGTCGAGATTCACCGCCATGAACGTCTGGCCGCCTCCGGGGTAGCCGGGGCTGTAAAGCGAGCCCGAATAAGCCTCGGGTTTTTTATACTCCAGAATGTCGGCCTGATAGGCTTTTTTCGGCGACTGATAGCGGAACCATACACCGCTGTTGCACGGCCACGTGCACTTGTAAGTGCAGAGCAATTCAAAATCCGAAAACGACTGCTCGGTGAGCAGATCGCCGGGAGCATTGTTGGGCCCCTGCTTGCCAACCAACATGCCGTCCACCACTTTCCAGTCGGCCGTGCCTTCGGCTTTCCAGCCGGTCAGGTCCTTGCCGTTGAACAGACTGATCCAGCCGGCCTCGTCGGCTTTCTTGCCTTTTGCGGCCTTCGCGCCCTTTTCCGCCTTCACGACCTCGGCCTCGACCGCCCACGACGCCGCGGCAAAAACCCACAACACCGCCATGCTCAACGCAACTGCACTTCGCGCTTTCATGTCATTCCTCCTTGTCCGAATCTGAGAACTTCCACTGGGCATCCATGCAAATTAATCCGATGTCGCCAGCCTGCCTGTCAAGCACTCTTGCGAGGCGGTCCGGCGGCGGCGGAAACGGCACGTGGTCTAAACCTCGGCTTGCCGCACACTCCCCCCCCACGTCAGAGGGACAATTCATGTGGCCGGTGTGGGTCAAAAGACCCACTGAAGAGTGGAGGAATACGACAAACTGAAATTTATGCGACGAACCGGATTTCTCAGATTTGACTTGAAGAAGGGCGGGCACTGCTGACATGCCATGGAAGGAAGCGATCGAACGGTCGCTCGAAAAGAGGCTGCGGCAAAAAAGAAAATGCTGCTAACAGGGTTGTGCCTGTTTGTGAAAGGAAGAAAGGGCGATGAGAGCCGTTGTATTCCAGCGCGAGGGCCAAATGGAACTGGCCGTGCTGCCCGACCCCGTTGCGGCGACGGGCGAAGTGGTGCTTCGGGTGCATGCGTGCGGCGTGTGCGGCACCGACGTGCATATTTTTCACGGCCATTTGAAAGAGGGCGTCAATCCGCCCGTGGTGCTCGGCCACGAAATTGTCGGCGAGATTGTCGAGGTCGGCCCAGGCGTCACTCAATGGCAGACCGGCCAGACAGCCGCCGTGGACCCGGTGGTCAGCTGCGGGCGCTGCGAGTTCTGCCAAATCGGGCAACCGAATCTTTGCCCCACGGCCACGGTCGTTGGCTACAGCCGCCATGGCGGCTATGCCGAATATGTCGCCGTGCCGGCCTCGCACATTGTGCCGATCGCACCGAAGGCCGGCCTGAAAGGCGGTATTCTGGTCGAGACTCTGGCCTGCGTGCTGAACGGCTACGAGCGGCTGGGATTCGAGGCCGGCCGGACGGCCATGATCCTTGGCGCTGGCGCAGTCGGGCTGCTGTGGAATCAGATGCTCAAACACAGCCCCTCGACCTATCTGATCCAGAGCGAACCGGTGGCGTTTCGGCGTCACCTGGCGGCGCAACTGGGCGCCGATCTGGTCATTGATCCGGCGTCGGAAAGCGTGGCCGAACGGGTTCGCGCGGTATTGCCCGAGGGCGTGGATTATATTGTGGATGCGTCGGGCGATCCGCGGGCGGTCGAGCAGGCGATTCCTCTGGTGCGCAAGCGCGGGACCTTTATGATTTTCGGTGTCTGCCCCAAGGGCAGCGAGGTGCGAATAGACCCGCACGAGATTTACCAGCGCGAGATGAAAATCATCGCTTCGAAGATGCCGCCGAGGAAACTCAACCAGGCGGCGCGGCTTCTCGAAAGCGGAAAAATTGACTACGAGCGGATTGTCACGACCGTGCGCGGGCTGGGCGAGGTCGCGGCGGCTCTGCGCATGTTCGAGCAGGAACGCGACCGGCATGTAAAGATTGCCATCACCCCGCAGGGGTGAAAAGGGGACGCCTCGGACGCAAGGGAAAGAGTGGACGGGATGGCGGAGAGCGAAAGGCCTTCCGGGGCGGGCGCGGCGGCGGGCGGTCAAAACACGCCGATGTGTACGTCGCTATGCCATTGTTCCCAAAAACGGCGGAAACGGGATTCATAGAGGCGGGCGAACAGTTCGAGTCTGTCGGGGGCATGCTCGCGGACAAAGTTGCGCAGCGACTCGATCTCAATGGCCACGTCCACCCACTCGATGTCCTCGTGCAGGATCCGCGAGCAGAGGCGGTCCGACATTCGCGCCAGCTGTCGGGCAAACGTCGCGTCATCCATGGCTGCCGACACCCGTGTGGATTTTTGGCCGCTGGCATGTTGCCATGCAGGGCGGTGAAAGCAGAACACACACAGGATGCAAACGCAATGGGATTCCTTCGGCAGGAAGACAGAGTGCTCGCGATGTGCCGGCGGGGTTTTCGCTGGTTCACGGTGATCGGGGCAATGGCTCTTCTCACGCTCGGCGGCGGATGCGCGCAAATCCGGCCGGGTTTCCTTCGCGCAAAGGAGCCGCAGCCGGCCGTCCGCGAAGTCCATGCCTTGCCCATCCCGCCGGATGTGGATTATGCGCAGGCGCTGGATTTGGGAAGCGGCCGCAGACTTTTTTACAGCCAGCGCGACCTGCTTTACGCCCAGGGCGATCAGTTCTACCCCATTGTGGTTCAAGGCTTCCCCCGCCTGGCGGGAGTGGCGCCCGACGGACAGGCCGTTGCGTTTCTCGAACCCTTCGAGTTCGAAATGGCCGCCGATCTCTACGTGTTTGACCTTCCGACGCGGTCGCTTCGCCGCCTGACTGAGCATCGCGACTCCGGTTCGACCCTGAGCGTCAAAACGGCCCAGTGGCAGGATGCCCGCACGCTCTACTATCTGGAGGGTTATCGGTATGGCACGGTGAGCCATGGCGGCGATTTGTGGAAAGTGGACGTGCGGTCGGGCGAGCGGCGCCGCCTGGTGCAGGCGATGGGCATCGGCGGGCGTTTTGAGGAAATCGTCGAGTTCGAGTTTGTCCCCGGAGCCAAACTGATCCGGTATGTAATAGTCCGGCACGAGGAAGACGGTTCGGAAACCCGCCGCTCCCACTACTGCACGCTCGACGGCAAACCGGCGGAGTAGAAGACGGCCGCGCGGCTGCGGGAACAGCAAAAAACTCGCTTCGCTCCCATTTCCCGGTTGACCGGAGGGAAGGACATCTGCGTAAAATTAGGGGGAAGCAGGATGCGGGCGATAGGTCTGCTTTACCTGTTGTATTTTATCATATCGTTGGCCGAAAGGAGAACCGGCGACATGAAGCAGGGTGGAAAGGTCTCGGGTTTTACATTGATCGAGCTGCTGATCGTGGTGGCGATTATTGCGATTCTGGCGGCGATCGCGGTTCCCAATTTTCTCGAAGCGCAGATGCGGTCCAAAATCAGCCGCGTCAAAGCCGATCAGCGCACCATCGCTATGGCGCTGGAAGCCTACGCCATTGACAATCTCAACACGTATCCCAACATGCACCTGTATCCGCCCGGCGCCGCGTGGATTTATGTCGGCTGGGGCTATGCCCAAAAGAAACTGACCACGCCCGTGCCTTACATGACGTCGCTGCTTCCCGACACGTTCCAGCTGCGCTACGACCAGTTGACCACGCACCTGCGGACGCGCGACATGTGGCTGCGCGGCAATCCGTTCCAGGATCCATCCTATGATCCGGTGGCCAACGGCGACCAGCATGTGATGGACTACGAAAACTTTGTCGAGGGCGGCAATCCGAACAATGCCACGTGGGTCGAGCGCTGGTATATGAGCTACGGCCCGACGATGTGGAAGCTGCAGAGTTTTGGCCCGATGCGCGAAACCTACAGTTATGGCTGGGCCACAACGACCAGCGAACCCGGCTGGCCCAATCGCTACTATGACCCGACCAATGGAACGGTCTCGCGCGGTCTGATCACGCGCACGCAAGCCCGTTGGCTGTAGGCCGGCAATCTGAACAGGTAATGTGTGAACTTCCGCCTGGGGGCGGGACGCGGAAGGTCGGGGGTGCAAATTTTTTGGACACCGCAAGGGGGAAAATCGAGATGGACGGCGGGACGAAAGGGATGTCGAGGCGCAATTTTTTGCGAACGGCCGCTGCGGTTTCTGCGGGGCCAATGATTCTGGGCGCGGTGCCGAAGGGTTCGGGCAAGACGTTCAAGGTTGGCCTTCTGGGATGCGGCGGGCGCGGCAGCGGCGCTCTGCGGCAAAGCCTCGAAGCAGCCAAGCTGCACAATTTCCGCGTCGAGGTAGTCGGCGTCGCCGATTACTTTAAGGAGCGGGCCGAAAAAATCGGCAGCCAGTATAGCCTGCCGTCGGTGGATTGCTTCAGCGGCCCGGATGCGTATTTGAAACTGCTCGAAACCGATGTCGAAATTGTACTGATGGCCGTTGCCCCGTTGTTTCGCCCCCTGCATCTGGAGGCGGCGGTCAAAGCCGGCAAGCACGTTTTTCTCGAAAAACCCGTCGCGGTGGACCCGCCCGGATGCCGCCGCGTCATCGCTGCAGGCGAACTGGCCAAAAAGAAAGGCCTCGCCATCATCTCGGGCGTGGACAACCGCCACAACTGGAAAACCATCAACACACACCAGGCGGTCGCCGTCGAGGGCGCCCTCGGCAGGCTATACGGCGGACGCATTGCCTTTCTGACCGGGCACTTTTTCAGCCGCACGCCGATCCAGCCCAAAGAGCCGGCCGACCTGATTCGCACCTGGCAGAACTGGATCGCGCTTTCGGGCGATCACCTTGTCGAGCAACACGTGCATAATATAGACACGGCCAACTGGTTTGTGGGCCGGCCGCCTGTCAGCGCCGTCGGATTCGGCGGCCGCGCGCGCCGTCCCGCCGGCGATATGTACGACTTCTTCAGCGTGGACTTTGACTACGGCGACGGCGTGCATATTCACAGCATGTGCCGCCAGGTCAAAGGCTGCTTCAACTGGGTCGGCCACGATTTTGTTTATGAGAAGGGGCGCACCAACGGCAGCGACGGCCCTGCGCCCAGGAAGTCCCCCATTCCACCCGATCTTCCCGAAGCGCCCAACGCCCAGGTGCAGGAACAAACCGATGTCCTGTATCATGTCGCGAAAGGCCACGTCCTGGACGACGCGCGCGAGGTGGCCGAAGCCACCGCCGCCGCCATCATGGGGAGAATCTCGGCCTATACCGGCGTGCAGGTGACGTGGGAAGAGATCATGGGAAATCCGAACAAAAACCCGGCCCTCTACAATCTCACGCTGAAGCCGACGGCCGAGGATTTCGAAAAGGGAACGGTCGAAATTCCCAAGGAAGGCGTCATCCCCATTCCTGGCCAAGTGGCTTGATGCTGGTCCGATCTGGCGGTGTTTCCTCCGACGGTCCCAAAAGCGCAAGCATTTCCCGGCATTTTCTGCCCCGCGCGTAAATCTTTGGACTGCGGCAGCCATGCTGCCGCTTTCGGCACCGAGCTTTTACTTTGGACTGCGGCAGCCATGCTGCCGCTTTTCTCTCGACAAGATTCCACCCGCCGAACGCCGACCGTAAAAGAAAGCACTGGCGTTTGCGCTTGGAGAATGACGCAATAGAACAAAGCGGCAGCATGGCTGCCGCACGCCAAAAACACAAAAAAAGCAAAGCGGCAGCATGGCTGCCGCACGCCAAAAACACAACAAAGCAAAGCGGCAGCACGGCTGCCGCACGCCAAGCCTCAAGACATATATGCGGGTTCCACGCTGACCAGACTTAGCTTTGGATTTGGCGTCCTCGCGGAAGAGTGCGACTTGCAGATCGAGGGATTTTCAACCGGCCCCCAAAATACTTGACAGCCCCGCGCTTGCTATCAAAAGAACTGCTTGACCGTTGACTGGCGCAACGGCCATGTTTTTTTTCCGGCTGAGTCCGGTATCCACAGAATTTTTTCGGAGCGAGCCTCTATGAGGAAACGGCATCTTTTTACCCCCGGCCCGGTGGATGTTCCGCCGGAAGTGCTCAGCGCGCTGGCCGAGCCGCTGATTCATCATCGTGCGCCTGATTTTATCCCTTACTTCAAGGCGGCCAATGAAGGCCTGAAGTATGTCTTCCAGACCCAAAACCCCGTCGTCACTTTCGCCGGCTCCGGCACCGCCGCCATGGAGGCTGCCGTGGCCAACACGCTCAGTCCAGGCGATCGCGCCATCACGGTCGAGGGCGGAAAATTTGGCGAACGCTGGACAGAATTGTGCAAGGCCTACGGGGTCGAACCAATCGTTCTCAAGATCGAGTGGGGCAAGGCCGTTACTCCGGAACAGATCGAGGAGGCACTCACAGGCAATCCCGACGTCAAGGCCGTGTTCCTCACTTTGACAGAAACCTCCACGGGCGTTTTGACCGACGTGGAAAGCATCTGCGAGATTGTCGCCAAAACGGACGCGATCAGCGTTGTGGACGCTGTCAGCGCTCTGGCGGCCGAGAAACTTTTGACCGACGCCTGGAAGGTGGACATTGTAGTGGCTGGATCGCAGAAGGCGCTCATGTTGCCCCCCGGACTGGCCTTTTGCTCGGTCAGCGCCAAAGCGCAAGCCGCTATCGCCAGGTCCAAGTGCCCGAAATACTACCTGTCGCTGGCCAAGGCGATCAAGAAGCTGGAAAAAGACGACACACCCTACACACCCGCTGTCTCGCTGATCCGGGCTCTGGTGGTGGCCGCAAAGATGATCCGCGACGAGGGGATCGAGAATGTTTGGGCGCGCCATGCGCGTCTGGGGCGGGCGCTTCGCGAGGCCGCCGTGGCGATGAACCTGTCGGTGTTTGCCCAGAACCCATCCAACGTGGTGACGGCCATCCGCATTCCCGACGGCGTGGATGGCGAAAAGATACCGAAAATCCTGCGCGACAAGCACGGCGTGACCATCGCCGGCGGCCAGGAGCAACTCAAAGGGAAAGTTATCCGTATCGCCACGCTGGGTTGGGCCAACGATTTGGACGTGTTCGCCGTCATCGGCGCGCTCGATTTGACGCTGGCTGAGATGGGACATAAGTTTGAGCGCGGCGCCGGGCTGGCTGCAGCGGCCAGGGCCCTCAGCGCCTGAACGGCGCCGGTTCCGGATTTCTTTGGGTCGGAATGCCGCACCCTCAATTCGCATCGCTGCAAGGGAGACCGCCAAGATGAGAGTTCTCGTCGCAGACAAGATTTCGGAGGAAGGATTGAAAATTCTCGCCAATGGCGGGAAGATCGAGGTGGATTACCGGCCGGAGATTACACCCGAGGAGATGCTGACCGCTGTGGTCGGCGCCACCGGCATTATTGTTCGGAGCCGCTCGAAGGTGCCCCGCGCCGTGATTGAAAAGGGCGTGCCTACGCTCAAAGTCATCGGCCGCGCCGGCGTCGGCGTGGACAATGTGGACGTTGAAGCAGCCTCCGACTACGGCGTCATCGTCATGAACACGCCCGGCGGCAACACCATCTCGGCGGCCGAGCAGACAATGGCTCTCATGCTCGCCCTTGCGCGCAATACCACGCGCGCGGACGCCTCGATGCACCGCGGCGAGTGGGAAAAAAAACTGTTCACCGGCGTCGAGCTCAAAGGCAAAACTCTCGGCATTATCGGTCTCGGCCGCATCGGTCTCGAAGTGGCCCGGCGCGCCTATGCGTTCAAAATGAGATTGCTGGGGTTCGATCCCTATGTCTCCGACGAGGTTCTCGCGCACGAAAAAATCGAACGGGCCACGGTGGATCAAATTGTCATGGAAGCCGATTTTATCACCGTTCATTCGCCGCTGACCCCGGAGACCAAAGGCCTGATCGGCGCCAAACAATTCGAAATGATGAAGAAGACCGCCCGCGTGATCAACTGCGCCCGCGGCGGCATCATTGACGAAGCCGCACTGGTCGAAGCGCTCAAGGCCAAACGTATCGCCGGCGCCGCCCTGGATGTCTTCTCCGTCGAACCGTTGGCTGCCGATCATCCTTTGCGCAGCCTCGACAATGTCATTCTCACCCCGCATCTGGGTGCCTCGACCGCCGAGGCCCAGGAAAACGTCGCGATCGAACTGGCTCACCAGTTCGTGGACTATCTGCAGCACGGACTCATCCGCAACGCCGTCAATGCTCCTTCGATTGACCCGGCCATCCTCAACGAAATGCGGCCATATCTGCGGCTGGCTGAGCAACTAGGCAAGTTCCAGTCGGTCTTTCCCGAAGGCCGCGTGGTCAAACTGCACATTCTTTACGGCGGCGAAGTGCTGGAGTATCCGATGGTGGCCCTGACGACCGCCGTGGCCAAAGGCTTTCTCGAAATGCGCGCCGACCCTCCCATCAACTACGTCAACGCGCTGCGGCGGCTCAAGCAAATGGGAATCGAACTCACCGACACCCGAAGCAGCAAGACGTTCAGCTACACCAACCTCATCACCGTCGAGGCGACCACGGAATGCGGCCGCACGTGGACCGTTGCCGGGACGCTGTTCACGCCCGAGTTGCCGCGCATTGTCATCGTCAATGAGAAGGACGTGGACGCGCTGCCTTCGGGCAACATGATTGTGATCGAGAACAAGGACCTGCCCGGAACCGTGGGAGCGGTGACCACGCTGATCGGCAAGCGCAACATCAACATCGCCCAAATCGCCTGGGGTCGAACCCGCCCCGGCGGCGAAGCGCTGACCGTCATCAACCTCGACACGGCCGCGCCGCAGACGCTTATCGAAGAAATCCGACTGTTGCCGAATATTATTTGGGCGAAGGGATTTTCGATCTAGTGTTTTTCAATTATTATTTTGATGCGAACCGCATGCAGCTCAACCTTTAGGTTGCCGTATGGAGTTCAACCTTTGGCTTGTTGTATGGAGTTCAATCTTTAGGTTGCTATTTTTGGAAAAAACAGAGCACGCTAAAGCGTGAACTACAAACTTTTGTATGTAGTGCAAACTTTAGTTTGCCGTTCGTAGTTCAAACTTTAGTTTGCTGTTTTCATTCCCGCTTTAGCGGGGGGCGATTATGCCGGAAGTGAATACTGCTTATGGAAATGGAGAAAATACGGCAAACTGAAGTTTGAACTACGTTCTGTTTGACCTACATCCCCTGGATGCAGCGAGGGCCGTTGTTCTTTAGTCTCTTTGCTTGCGGTTGGACGGATCGGTCGAACCCGACCGATCCGTCCACGTCGCCACGGTTCAATCCTTCGGTTTACTTTGCGCAGTGCTTTGTTTCATTCCGCGGGGTTTATTTTTTCAGCCACGACATCATCTTGCGTAGTTCTTTGCCGACCTGCTCGATTTTGTGCTCGGCGGCGCGACGACGCAGGGCTTTGAAAACAGGCGTTCCGGCCTGGTTTTCCAAAATCCATTCGCGGGCAAAACGGCCGGTCTGGATTTCTTCGAGAATCCGCTTCATTTCGGCGCGGACTTGCTCGTTGATCAGGCGCGGGCCGCGCGTCAAGTCGCCGTATTCAGCGGTGTTGCTGACCGACGCCCGCATGCCCGACAGCCCGCCTTCGATCATCAGGTCCACGATCAGTTTCAGTTCGTGCATGCACTCGAAGTAGGCAATTTCGGGCTGATAGCCGGCGTTGACCAGAGTCTCGAATCCGGCGACAACCAGTTCGGTCACGCCCCCGCACAACACGCACTGCTCGCCGAAAAGATCCGTTTCGGTCTCTTCGCGAAAGGTCGTCTCGATGACGCCGGCGCGCGTGGCACCGATCGCTTTGGCGTGAGCGAGAGCCAGCTGCTTGGCCTGCTCGGTGGCATCCTGGTAAACAGCGATCAGAGCGGGCACACCGCCGCCCTCGGTGAAGACGCGCCGCACCAGCCGGCCCGGGCCTTTGGGGGCCACCATATACACGTCTACATCGGCGGGTGGAACGATCTGGCCGAAGTGGATGTTGAAGCCGTGCGAGAAGACCAGCGCCTTGCCCTTGCTCATGAAGCGTTCGATTTCGCTCTTATAGACACGCGGCTGCAGCTCGTCGGGGACGAGAATCTGGATAATGTCGGCCTGTTCGGCCGCGGCGGCCGCCGACATCGGCTCGAATTTGGCCTGCCGGGCCGCCTCGTAGTTGGGCGTTCCGGGCAGTTCGGCGACGATGACCTTGATGCCGCTGTCGCGCATGTTTTGCGCCTGCGCATGGCCCTGGCTGCCGAAGCCCACAATGGCCACGGTGCGGTTTTTCAACACCGACAGATCGGCGTTCTGATCGTAATACACTTTCGCTGGCATAACCGAGACTCCTTTCACGAGTAGATCGGACCTCTATGACTGGCTGGACGCGTCGAGCGGGTCGGACATTTCCGACGAATCCGACGCATCCGATGTCTTTACGATTTCAACCCCGCAGAATTGCCACCCGGCCCGTGCGCACCAGTTCGCGGATGCCGAACGAGCGCATCAATTCGATCAGCGCCTCGACCTTGCGCGAATCGCCGACCACCTCGACCGTCAGCGTCTTGAGGTCCACGTCAATGATGCGCGCGCGGAACACGTTGACCAGTTGAATGATGTCTGCTCGCGTCGCCGCCGTGCACGCTACCTTGATCAATACCAGTTCGCGCTCGACGTGCTCTTCAGCGGTCATATCTGTGACTTTGATGACGTCAATCAGTTTGTTCAACTGTTTGATGATCTGCTCGATGATGCGATCATCGCCGCGGCAGACGATGGTCATCCGCGAAACGTTGGCATCCTGCGTCGGCGCCACACATAGCGTGTCAATGTTGTAGCCCCGGCCGCTGAACAGACCGGCCACGCGCGACAGCACGCCGGATTTGTTTTCTACCAGACACGAGATGACATGCTCCATCTCAGGCCAGACCTCCGATCATTTGCTTGACGCTGGCACCCGCCGGAATCATCGGAAAGACGTTTTCCTCGCGCGTGACAAGAAATTCGAGGAACACCGGCCGCCGCGCCTTGATCGCCCACTCGATGGCCGGCGCGACGTCGTCCTTCCTGGTGATGCGGCGACCCAGAGCGCCATACGCCTCGGCCAGCTTGACAAAGTCCGGCACATAAAGCGGCACGTCGTCGGGAAGGCCGTCCGTCGGCCGGCCCTTTTCGTCCATCGGCCGTCCCAAGTCTACCGCCGAGTAGTTGCGCCCGTAAAACATCTCCTGCCATTGCCGCACCATTCCCAGATAGCGGTTGTTCAGGATGCAGACAATGACCGGCAGGTTGTTGAGGACCGCCGTGGCGGTCTCCTGGATATTCATCTGAATGCTGCCGTCTCCGGCAATGTCTATGACAATTTTGTCGGGGTGGGCCACCTGCGCGCCGATGGCCGCCGGGAACCCATAGCCCATGGTTCCCAAACCGCCCGACGAGACAAACGTGCGCGGCCGGGTGTACAGATAATAGTGCGCCGCCCACATCTGGTTCTGGCCGACCTCCGTGGTGATGATTGCTTCGCCTCTGGTTACCTCGTAAATTTTTTCGACCACGAACTGCGGCCGCAGCTCGTCGTCCTGTTTATACCGCAGCGGATATTGCTTTTTCCACTCGGCCACCTGCGCCAGCCACTCCGGGTGTTTCTTCGGTTTGATGATTTCCAGCAATTGCGTCAGCACCCGCTTGCAGTCGCCGACAATCGGAACGGTGACCGGCACATTCTTCGAGATCGAGGTCGGATCAATGTCAATGTGGATTATGCTTGAACGGCAGTTCGGCGCAAACTCCGCCAGCTTCCCCGTGACGCGGTCGTCGAACCGCGCCCCGACTGCAATCAGGCAGTCGCATTCGTGCATGGCGTGGTTGGCATACTGCGTGCCGTGCATGCCGAGCATGTGAAGCGCGAGAGGATGGGTTTCGGGGAAGCTGCCCAGCCCCAGGAGCGTGGTGGTGACCGGGATTTCGCAGCGCTCAGCCAGGGCCAGCACTTCCTCGTGGGCCAGGGATCGCACCACGCCGCCGCCGCAATACAGCAAAGGCCGGGTGGCCTTCTCGATGACTTCGGCCGCCCGCTTGATCTGGCGCGGATTGCCCTCGTAAGTCGGCCTGTAGGTCACCATCTCGATTTTCTTCGGATAAGAATAATCCTTGAGCGTCGCCTGCTGAACGTCCTTCGGAAGGTCAATCAGCACGGGGCCGGGCCGTCCGGTGTTGGCAATGTAAAAGGCCTCTTTGAGCACGCGCGGCAATTCCGCCACCGTCTTGACCAGATAATTGTGCTTGGTCACCGGTCGGCTGATTCCCGACGTATCGGCCTCCTGAAACGCGTCGTTGCCGATAACGGCCGTAGGCACCTGGCCGCAAATGCACACGAGGGGAACCGAGTCCATATAGGCCGTAGCCAAGCCGGTGATCGTGTTGGTGGCTCCGGGGCCGGATGTCACCAGCACGACGCCGGGTTTGCCGGTCGTTCGGGCATAGCCGTCGGCCATGTGGGTTGCGCCCTGTTCGTGGCGGGTGAGGATGAACCGAATCTTCTTGCTTCGGTTGATCTGGTCGAAGATATCGAGCACGGCTCCGCCCGGATAGCCGAAGACCACCTCGACGCCCTCCCGTTCCAACGCATCTACGACGATTTGAGCACCACGCATAAGAGTTTTTATTTCACCTGCCTTCCCAATGTATGAAAGGTTATGCTTATTCGCGCTTCGGGCCTATAGCAAGCAGTTTTTTCTGCACTTGGCTCGCGCAAAACGAAGGAATTTTGTTTGACAGGACTGGCCTGCAGGGCTAGAAGCCCGACTGTTTGGGGTGTTTCAAGCCTCAAAAAGTGTCTGTTCTATCAAAAACAGATACCGACGCGATAATCAATCCAAAATCCGGCGGAGTAGGGGGAGAAAAGACCCTCTTTTTTCGCGCGGAGAGGCAGGTTTGGCGGAATGATCCGGGAGGTCGGTGTAGTGGGTGCCGGCGAGACCGGGCGCGGCATCGTGCAAAGTGCAGCCGGCGCCGGCATCAATGTCGTTTTTTGCGAAACATCCGAGGAACGCGTGGCCGAGGCCATCGCCGCTATTACCGCGGTGCTCGACCATGAGATCGAGCGCTGGGGATTGACCAAGACGGAAAAGACAGTGATCCTGTCGCGCATCCGCGGGGTGACCAGTTTCGAGGACCTGAAGAGCGCGCCGATGGTCATCGAAGCGGTGCACGACGACTGGGCGCTGAAGAGCAAGGTGTTCACCGCGCTGGACCGCGTCCTGCCGCCGGAAGCCATCCTCGTAACGAACACCTCGTCGCTTTCGATCACGCAGCTGGCCGCGCAAACCCACCGGCCTGACCGCGTGGTCGGCATGCACTTTCTGCTGCCGGTTCCGAAGCGGCCGCTGGTCGAGGTAGTGCGCGGGCTGCATACGTCGGATGAAACGGTGCGGCGGGCCAAGGAATTTGCCGCCGACATCAACAAGACGGCTATCGAGGTGTTCGAATATCCGGGCTTTGTGACCACGCGCCTGATTCTCCCGCTTCTCAACGAGGCCATGCATGTGGTAATGGAAGGCGTGGCCAGCGCGGCCGATGTGGACACGGCGATGACCCTGGGTTATAATTTTCCAACGGGGCCGCTGGAGCTGGCCGACCGGATCGGGCTGGACGAAGTGCTGTTGTGGATGGAGCAATTGTTCCGCGAGTTGGGCGATTTGAAATACCGGCCATGTCCGCTATTGCGCAAGATGGTGCGGGCTGGCCACTTGGGCGTGAAAACGGGGCGCGGATTTTTTGCCTACGACGAACGGGGCAAGAAAAAGAAGGAATCGTAAGCGGCGGGCGACCCGACGGCACCCAGAGCCGCACCGCTTGTCTCGTCCATGCGGTTCATCCGGTTCGCGTCGCCGGCTGCCCCGACTAATCGAAACGGAGTCTTCGCATCATGCTTGTCCTTGTGCTGAACTGCGGGAGCTCTTCGGTGAAGTTTCAATTGATTCAGACCTCTCCCGAAGCCATTGAAGCGGGAACCGAAAAGAAACTGGCCCGAGGCAACATCGAAAAGATCGGAATGACCACGGCCATCGTGTCCTTCCAGGCCGAGGGGAAACCGCCGGTCAAGGAAACACCGGTCATTCTCGAACACCGCGTGGCGATCGAGCGCGTGCTGACGCTGCTGACCGATCCGCAGGTAGGGATTTTGAAAAGCCGCAACGAGATCGGCGCCGTCGGCCATCGCGTGGTCCACGGCGGCGAGAAATTCTCGAAATCGCAGGTGATCACCGAGGAAGTCTATCGCCAGATTGTCGAGTGCTGCGAGCTGGCGCCGCTGCACAACCCGCACAACGTCCGCGGCTATGAAATCGCCCACGAGCTCCTGCCCGACGTGCCGCATGTGGCGGTGTTCGACACCGCGTTTCACCAGACCATGCCCGAGTACGCTTATATTTACGGCCTGCCGATGGTGGTGTACCGGCGGCACGGGATCCGCCGCTATGGATTCCATGGAACCTCGCACCGCTACTTGACGTGGCGGATGCAGAAGCTGCTCAACAAACCGGCCTCGGAGTTCAACCTGATTACCTGCCATCTGGGCAACGGATGCAGCATCACGGCGGTCGAGCGGGGGAAGTCGGTGGACACCTCGATGGGCTTCACGCCGCTCGAAGGGCTGATCATGGGGACACGGTCGGGCGACCTCGATCCGGCGGTGGTTCTGCATATCATGGCCAAAGAGGAACTGACACTGCACGAGGCCAATACGATGCTAAATAAGCACAGCGGCCTGATCGGCGTGTCGGGCGTTTCAAACGACATGCGGGAACTGGTCAAGGAGTCGCAAAAAGGCAACAAGGCTGCCCGACTGGCCATAGACCTGTTCTGCTACCGGCTGAAAAAATACATCGCTGCCTATTATGGCGTGCTGAACGGCGCCGACGCTCTGGCCTTCACGGGCGGGATCGGCGAAAACTCGCCGCTTATTCGCAGCCTTTCGTGCGCGGGCCTCGATTGTATCGGCATCCAAATAGATCCCGAACGAAATGAAAAACTCAACGGAAGCGAAGGCCGCATATCGCCCGACGATGGCAAGGTCGGTGTCTATATTGTTCCGACCGACGAAGAGATGATGATTGCGCGGGATACCGTTCATGCTGTAGCCGGAAAGCTGTAAGCGGGATGATGCAGGATGAACGATGAACAGAGCAGAGGATGTATTCAGTGGATCGGGATTCTGTTCGTTTCAAAGAACCCCTTGTCAGCAATCCACGAAATCTGCGCAATCCATAAATGGTCGTAAAGAAACGTTTGCAGGCCCAACAATTTTCGCCCTTGTTCCCTATGCCTCCGATCCTTGTTCTCGCCACACGCAACGCCGGCAAAATCGCTGAATTCCGCAATCTGTTGTCCGGACTCGGCGTGACATTTCGCACGCTGGGAAACTATCCAGAAATCGGCGAAATCGAGGAGGACGGCCGGACGTTTGCGGAAAACGCTGTCAAAAAAGCCGTCGCTGTCGCGCTGGCTACGGGCGAATTGACGCTGGCCGACGACTCCGGCCTAGAAGTGGATGCCCTGGACGGCCGGCCGGGCATTTACTCCAGCCGCTATGCCCCCACGACGGCCGAGCGCAACGCCAAACTGCTCGAAGAACTGAAAAATGTGGCGGCACCTCTTCGCACGGCCCGCTTTGTCTGCGCCGCCGCTTTGGCCGACCCCCATGGCCATGCCGTGGTGCGCACGGGGATCTGCGAGGGCCGGATCGCCTTCGAGCCCTCGGGCGCCGGCGGCTTCGGCTACGATCCTTTGTTCTTCCTTCCCGAACAAAACAAGACAATGGCCTCTCTGACCGACGAGGAAAAAAACCGCCTCAGCCACCGGGGAAAAGCCATTCGCGCTCTGCGTCCGGTGTTGGAAACCGTGCTGCGCGAGCACGGGGGACGCATCCCGATTCCGTGAAAAGCGAACTCTATCGAAAGCCCGCCGCGCTTATTTGGCCTTTCGCTTGCGGGCGGCCCGTTTGGCCGGCACTTTTGTTTTGGGTTCGACTTCCACGCCGCTTTCCGGCTCCGCCGACGAAGCTCTGGGCCGCTTCGGGGCAACATAAGGACCGGCGCCCTCTGCCGCCCATACCAGATCGGCGTGGAGCGAGGCGTTGGCAATGGCTGGGTTATTAAAACGTCGGGCGTAGTCGAGCAGCTGTACGGCCAGACGGCGAACCTCTTCGCGATGCTGCGGGTCGCGGAAACAGTTGGTCATCTCCAGCGGGTCGTTGTCGAGATCGAAAAGACACGGATCGTCGGCCACGGAAAAGACCAGTTTCCAGCGGCGCGAGACCGCCATGAGCCACAAGCCGGCGGCCTGATAGCTGAACGCCGCGTCTTGCCAATCGGAGGGGGCTTTGCCGGTGCGTAGAAGACACGAGGCATCGCGCCCTTCGTCGGCGGCATCGCCGGCCGCGCCCATCAGACCGAGAATCGTCGGCTTGAAGTCGGCGGTGGTGAGCGCCTCGTGCACAACGGTCGCCGGCGCAATGAGTCCCGGGCAGCGGATGAGAAAAGGCACGCAGGCCGATGTCTGGAGCGGATTGCCCTTGTTGATACGGCCGTGCTCGCCGCACAGATCGCCGTGGTCGGACGTAAAGACCACGATGGTGCGCTCCCAGAGGCCGGCCTCGCGCAGCGCGGCGAGAATTTTCCCCACGTTGTCGTCTATGCATTTCACCATGCCGAAGTAGCGCGGCATGTTTTCCATTTGCGGCTGGCCTGCAGGCAGTGCCCAGGAGGGCAGGTCGTGTCCCTTCTCTGCGGCCGAGGCCGGCTGCTGAAATGGAATGTCCGCGAACATCGTGTCGTAAGGCGGCCGCACGGTGTTGGGACCGTGCGGGTCGGGAATGCTCAACATGAAGCAGAACGGTTCGTTGCGGTGGGCGCGGATGAACTCGATGGTTTTATCCGCCAGGAAATCGGTCGTAAAGGACTGGGCGTCGGCGCCCTCGACAGCATAAGTCGGCTGCCCCTGTTTGTCCACGGCCTTGACGCGCGGCCCTTCCGGTGTGTCTTCGAGCATCTTCCAGTGGCCGCGATTGAACATGTAGCGGTTATCGTCGAAGCCAAACTTGCGGCGAGGCGACCAACCAGGCTTGGCCTCGCCGTCCAGGTGCCACTTGCCTGCATACCCGGTGGCGTAGCCCTGGCGGCGCAGGACTTCGGCAAAAGTAACCATGTCGTCGAGCATAGGACGGTCGTTGACAACGGCCCCGGTGTTTTGCGGATAGCGGCCGGTGACAAACGATGCGCGCGAGGGCGTGCAGACGGGCGACGCAGCGTAAAAGCGCGTGCATAACGCGCCGTCTTTCGCCAGAGAGTCAATGTGCGGCGTTTCCAGGACAGCCTCTTTGCCCCAAACCCGGGCGGCTTCGGGCGGCAGCAGCGCGCGATAGCATCCGAGCGTACGGAAGTTGTGTTCGTCGGTGTGAATGACCAGCAGGTTTAGTTTGTGCGCCGGAACGCCGGCTGCGGCTAGGCGCAGCGTCAGTTGCGCCTCGAAACCGGCGGTCCACGGCAACACAGCCGAGGCGGCAAGAAAATCGCGGCGCTGCATGTTCGGCATGATTAGTCCTCCGTGCGGGCAGACGATGTTATTTGCGGGCGGGCGGCGGGGGATTCCACGGCCCGTACTCCTGTTTGACAAACTCCAGCCACCACAGAACCCCGGCGTCGGGGCGGAGCGTCTTGACGTCCTCATCCACATTTGAGTTTTCTGCACGTCCCCCCGGGACCATGAACGGTCCGCCGATGCCTTCGCCCTGCCCGCATTGCAGCCAGGTCGAGGCGAGCATATAGCCGTTGTCGCGAGCAATGGCGCTTCGCGTCGCTTCGATTTGCGAGGCCTTCATCTCGGGCGTATAGCGGCCGATGCGGATGTAGTTATAGTAACCCGGCTCCTTGCTGTAAGCGCCCCAGTAGCCTTGCGGTGTTTTCGGCGGCGAGCCTTCGCTTTCAAACCATGGCCGAACGCCATCCTTGGCGCTGTGGTGCATGAGAACATCGGCGTTGGCCGGAATCGGCCCCGTGCAGTTATTGCCGATCACACAGCGGGGATCGGCCGCATGACCGGCGTCAAGCATTTCGGCGGTGCTCCACTTCTTGGCCTGTACGGCCATGCCCTCGTTGTCCGGGTCCACGATGACGTTGCGGAACTCATGGTCGCGGAGCCAGCGGACAGTGTTGGCGACAGCGCGGTTGGCGTCAGCCTGCGTCCAAAGGCGGTCAAGGTCCTCTTTTGCGCGCGAATCGCTCCAGTAAAGACAGCCGACGAGAACGATCATGCCCCGGCGGTCGGCCGCCTCGATGATGCGCGCCATGCGGGCGGCATAAACAGGGTCGAGCGAGGCGTCCGGGCGATAGCCTTTTACGTCGCCGAAGCGCGAACCCATAAAATACACGCTGACCGTGTTGACGCCGTAGGATTTGAACACGTCCAGATTGTCGAGGAGCATCTGGGTTTTGGCGTCCGAGATCAAGGCATTCGAGCAGCGCAAGCCGATGATTTTAACAGGCGTATCATTGAGCAGGATTCGATTGCCGCGCACAGATACGCGGTAGTCGCCGGCGTGGAGTGGGAAGGTTGCGGCAAGGAAAATGAAAAGGACGGCGGCAAGACGTTGGCTCATCGTAAAATCCTTTCGGGACGTTTCGTTTTTTCCGCCTGCGGCGGCAAACCATACACCGCGCTGAGATAGACGGCGGCGATGGCGCACGCAAGCCATTTCCGACACGGGGCCACCAAGGTTATCGCGGCGAGGCGGGGGCATCGAGATCGCCGAGGACAAATTGCAGGGCATCGAGGTAGAAGCGCAGAATGGTCGGATTCCACCAAATCTCGGTGCGATGTCCGATGCCGCAGTAGAAGACGCGTCCTTTGCCGTAGGTTTTCACCCAAGCCTGCGCAAAATCGTTGTCCTTTCGGTTGATCCACTTCACGGTCATGTTGGTGGTTTGGGTATCGAGAGACAGCAGCACGCGGAGTTTTGTGCGGTCGTACGGCGCGGCAAATTGGAAAATTTCGTCGGCAATCCGAAAATCCCTGCCGCCGAATGCGGCCAGCAACGGATGATCGGGTTCTTCGTTCCGAATGCCCACCTCTTCATTCCAGGGATGGCCGTCGAACTTCGCGCCGATCAGTTCGAGGAATTCCGGCCAGTGGGTGTTGCCGCCGAGGGCATGGTGATAGGCAAACAGTCCGCCGCCGTCGCGCACGAAGTCAAGAAAGCTCTTGCGCAGGACGCTTTCCACTGCCTCGGCCGTGGCGCCATAGGGCCGCATTCGTTCGAGGTCCTTTTCGGTCGGGCAAATCCACGGGCCGTTGGCGTTGTTGAGTAGAATGGCGTCGAACTGCCGGATTTTATCGGGAGCCAGGAGGGCGATGTCGTCGCTCGACGTGGTCTCATAGGCGCCGGTTTTGTTGCCCATGGCTGTGAATGCATACTCGGCCTGCGGAATCGTATAGCCCTTGTGGGGCGACTTTTCCATGAAGGGGGTGTTCCAGAGCAGAAGGCGGCGAGGTTTTTGGGGAGCGGCGCGGGCTTTTTCCGGCAGCGCGGCTTCGATCCGCTGGATGTGCTGCTTGTTGAGTTGAGCGGAGGCGAGGAAATTCAAAAGGATAAAAGCGACACAGAGGCCGATGCGTTCGAAAAGAGCGCTGCGAATCATGGTGGGATCCTTTTCGCTGGGCGGAAACTTTCGCAGATATACTCTTGCCTTTCCACCAGGCAGCCAGATCTTCTTTCCCATAAACTTTTCCTCGGACCGTAAGGATGCCCTTTTGCACCTCTCGGCGCAGCCGCTCATGGAGATCGCAGTCAAACCGCACCGTTCTGCTCTTGATAGCCGTTCCTGCAAGGCACTCCACAACAAGACCAGCATCCGTCGCACCCGTGCTGCATCCCGTTCGATAATTCCCCTTTACGGTTTGGCCGCCTTCGACTGCGGGATGGTGATCCTTTCCTTGCCGACCGTGACGCGCTGAACGACCGGTTCGATGATCGGCTGGCGGAAGAGGACGGGCAGGAACGCACGATTGGAGACGGCGTCATTGATTTCAATGTCGAACATCTTGTCGCGCAGGGCGCCGCTGGCTTCTGCGCGGACAAACGACCAGCGCCGCGCGACCATGACATCGCGCACGCGGCCGTGATTCTGCCAGAAAATCCACACATAGTTCGGCGGCGGGCCAAAGGACGAATGCGGCGCCGTCGAAACCCAGAAGCAGCGATCCAGCAGATAGGTCGGGCGCTTGAACCACAACATCATCACGTCGTCGGGATAGGGATAGTGGCCGCCGTGAAAGATGACGGTGGCTATGTCGAACGTATCGCCGGCGTACGTTCGCGGCGTCACGTCGCGGATGATTATGCCGCGGTCTTTGAGATTGAACGGCAAGGAAAGAAAAAACGCCATCATCGTGGCGGTGAATTGCGCACGGCCGACAAACTCCGGACTCTTGTCGCCTTTCCCGCCCATCATCACCCACGGCCCCTGATCGCCCACGGAAAACACCTGATCCACCTTCGTAAAGTGGATGCGAATCCGCATAGGCGATCCGACAACCATCTGGATGAGCGCGGGGTCTTCCGCCACCCGGTCGCCCTCGGGCGTTTTCCACACGGCCTCGATCTCAAGCCCCTCGCGCAGTGCGGCCGCCGCTTTGCTGCCGCCATACGCTTCGATGGACTGGCGAATCAGCGGACCGCCCTTGGAAAAAGACAACCAGCCCGGCAAAAGGGGCTTCTCCGCGTAGGCGGTCGGACTCGGTCCTTCC
>JADFCW010000073.1 GCA_017161705.1 Candidatus Sumerlaeota bacterium
GTAGCGGCGGCCATGTGCGCCAGAGGCGACCACGGGACGCGCCCGATCAACATCCGCGAACTGCAAAAGCATTTGGTCGAAACCAACTGCCTGCCCGCAAGCGTTCTGACCGACGAAGACTCGTTCCCTCTGCCCGATGCGCGCGTGGCCAAAGCGGTTGAAAAGGTCAAAGACCCTGCCGCCAAAGACTATCACGTGGAAGCCGCTGTGATCCTTGCTCATCCGGACAAGGCGCTTCCGCTTCTGCGCAAGGCGTATGAAGCCGCGCCGGCGGGCCAGAGCAAATTGATCTACGCCAAAATCCTGGGCTTCCTTGGCGATCCGAGCGGCGTCAAGACTCTGATCGAGGCCATCGAGTCGTCAAAGACGCTCGATCGCGGCTGGAACTATCGCGGCATGGGACAGTTTGGCGCAAACATGAGTCCGCTGGATAATCTCATTCTGGCCGCGGGCCGAACGCGCGACCGCTCGGCCACCCCTGCGATTATCAAAAAGTTGATGCTGCTCGATCCAAAACAGGACTTCTCGCATCACCGCGCCATCGCGCTCGCCCTCGAAGCGCTCGCCGATCCGGCGGCCGCCGGTCCGATAGCAGAAGTCCTGCAGCGGCCCGGTATGAGCGGCTGGGCCATGACGTCGCTCGAAAAAGCCAAAGAGTGGGAAACGACGGGTTCGACCGAGGGGCTGAACTCGCTGGAGACGCGCCGCAATTCTCTGCGGGAAATCATGCTGGCGCGCGCTCTCTATCGCTGTGGCGACAAGGACGGTCTGGGAAAGAAAATCTTACAGGAATACGAAAAAGACCTGCGCGGGCACTTCGCTGCCCATGCCCATGCCGTCCTGAAAGCGGGCAGGGAATGAAACGCAACCCGCAAACCCATGGATTGACACAGTGCAAAGCAGCGGAGCAGACTCATCCTGAACGGCTCTCAGCGAGGCAAGCCTCACGTGCCGCTTTGATAGTCCTGAGCGCCGACAGACAATCGCAGATATCGGGTGAAGGAGGACAGGAACGGAATGGACGTGAAATACAATTTCAACCGCCGCGAGTTTTTGCGGCGCAGCGGCGGCGCGGCTCTTGCGCTGCCGACTATCCTCACCGGCACCGCGCTCGGTGCACCGGCCCAGGGCATTCCGCCGGCCAGCGAGCGGATTCTGATCGGCGCCATCGGCGTCGGCAATCAGGGCCGCGGCAACATGCGCCAGCACATTCAAAACGTCATCGCCGTCTGCGAAGTGGACAGCCAGCGGCTGGCCGAAGCCAAGGCAACGGTCGAAAAAGCCACCGGCCGGACCTGTGCCGCCTACGGCGACTACCGTAAACTTCTCGAAAACAAGGACGTGGACGCCGTCATCGTCACCACGCCCGATCACTGGCACGCCCTGATTACAATCCATGCCTGCATGGCCGGCAAGGACGTCTATTGCGAAAAGCCGCTGACACTCACCATTCGCGAGGGGCGCGAGATGGTCAAAGCCGCGCGCAAATACAACCGCATTGTCCAGACGGGCAGCCAGCAGCGGTCCGCGGACAACTTCCGTCTCGCCTGCGAACTCGTCCGTTCGGGCCGGCTCGGCAAAATCCACACTGTCCGCGTGGGTATCGCAAAGGTCAATTTCAGCGGACCGCCCGTTCCCGACAGCGATCCGCCGCCGGAGCTCGATTATGACCTGTGGCTCGGCCCTGCGCCGCAGCGCCCGTACAACAAACTGCGCGTCCACTACAATTTCCGCTTCTTCTGGGATTACTCCGGCGGCCAGATGACCAACTGGGGCGCGCATCATCTCGACATCGCGCAGTGGGGACTGGGCATGGACGACAGCGGCCCCGTCAGCGCCGAAGCCAAGGCCCGGTTTCACAAGGACAACTGGTATGAAGTTCCCGAATGGTGCGAGGTAACCTACAAATACGCCAACGGCATCACGATGATCTGCGGCCAGAGCGAACGCGGCGGCACCACCTTCGAGGGCGAGAAGGGTGTGATTTACGTCAATCGCGGCCGGCTCGAATCCAAGCCCGAAGACATTATCAAAGAACCGTTGAAAGAGAGCGACGTGCGTCTTTACGTCAGCAAAAGCCACCACGGCAATTGGCTCGAGTGTATCAAAACGCGCAAACTGCCGATCTGCGACGTCGAGATCGGCCATCGCTCGGCGACCGTTTGCCACCTCGGAAACATTGCCATTCGTTCGGGCCGCAAGGTGACGTGGGACCCGGCGAAGGAGGAAATCGTCGGCGATCCCGACCAGGCGAAAATGGTTCATTACACCTATCGCGCGCCATGGCAACTGCCGGCGCTGTAACCATTCGTCCCAAAGGGGGGTTCTCTGCATGATGATTGCGCGAGTTTTATTCTTGGCAACTTTGACGGGACTGGCCTGCGGCTGCGCCTTCGCCCCGCTTCGCTCTGCCGCTCCGAAACCCGGCCAGCATCCGCAGACGCTGAAGAAGAAGATCACCAAGACCGTCTCCATCAACTATCTGCTCTACCTTCCCGCGGACTACGGAAAAGACGCTCGCAAGAAATGGCCGCTGATGCTTTTCCTCCACGGCGCGGGCGAACGCGGCGACAACCTGGATGTGCTGAAAAAACACGGTCCGCCCAACTTGGCTGCTGCCGGAAAAGACTTCCCGTTCATCATCGTCTCGCCGCAATGTCCCGCCGAAGACTGGTGGACCAGCCCCAAGATGATCGACACGCTGACCACGCTCCTCGACGAAATCGCGGCCGCCTATCGCGTGGATCCCGACCGCGTCTATTGCACCGGCCTCAGCATGGGCGGCTTTGGCACATGGGAACTGGCCTTGTCCTATCCCAACCGCTTTGCGGCCATTGCGCCCATTTGCGGACGCGGCCGGCCTTATCAGGCCGCGCGAATCCGGCATTTGCCGGTATGGGTTTTTCACGGAGCGAAGGACAATGTAGTGCCGATCAAGGATTCCGAAGATATGGTCAACGCCCTGAAAAAAGCCGGCGCGAAGGAAGTCAAATTCACCGTATATCCCAACGCCGGCCACGACTCCTGGACAGAAACTTATAACAACCCGGAACTCTACAGCTGGTTTCTCAGCCATACGCGCAAGCCTGCAGCCAAATAAGCTGGGCGGCCGCGCCAAATGGAAGCGCCGCAGGCTGCCTGCCTGCGGCGCTTCTCTCCTCTGCCGGCGATTGTCTCCTATTCCACGGCTGTCATACCACCCGCGCTTCGAGGCCGAACAGCTGGCAGTATTCCCGCAGATGCCTCTTGTAATCGCCGTAGAAAAAGATTTGGTGGAACCCCGGATAGTCCAGATAGGATTCAACGCCGTCAAGTTTCAGAGTAACGGAAACCACACAACCGCCCGACGGGGGGACGGCCACGTTATCGAGCACCGTTCCGGCGGAGATGATCATATGCGGCGGTAGTTTGGGATTGTTCAGCCCGCCGATAATGGCAACCGTTGCCCGCTGTCCGACTTTCCAGATCGGCCGCGGCACGGCGTCGCGCATCCCGTGATGGTGCGTAAGATAATACGGCTCGGGTTTCTGGTCGAAACCGTTCAGCCGCGTGGGGCACGTGCAATGCGCGCCGACCAGTGCTTCCTTCGAGGTGTCGGCCACCGGGTCTTGCTGAAAACCCGGCCGGTCGAACAAGTATTGAACCAGCGCATGAGTGACCGACGCGCCGAGGTCGGCTTCGCAGGCCGCGGGAATGCCGTGGTCAAGCATGCGCGACCACGCGATGCACGGCAGACTGACGGTCGTTTTGCCCAGTGCCCCGAGGCAGTTCATCGTGATGGCATCGCCCTGCTCGCGTTCGAGAATATTGCGCGCAACAATGTAGCTCTTTACGCCATTGATGACATCCTGCTCGGTGGCGCCGAGGGCCATTTTGCGCGCGCCCCGAATATACTCAGCGGCGATGGCCAGAACCTCGTCGTTGACCGGCAGCTTATTGTATTCTTCCAAAAACGACGGTTCGGGAATATAGCGCAACTTTGTGCCGAGGTGGGGAATCTCTGTATCCCGACGCTCCTTGCCCCGGAGGACAATAAAACGGGTTTCGCGGAGTTTGGCGCCCGCCTTGAGCATTTTCAGTCCATAGACGGCCTGACTGAAATCGTCGGTCGAGGCGACGAAAGCGCCCGTCTTCCTGGCAAATGCAGCGGTGTTGGTCGTGAAGGCTGCGCCGATTGGCGCGAACACCACGGTAGGAATGCCGGTTGCCGCCGCTTGGGCGGCGGTCGGCCAGCTGTGCTCCTGGCGGTCGAGCAGAACCACATAGAGGCCGTCGGGCCCGGCCGCCTTCGCCTGCGCCGTCCATTGCGAGGCCTCGTCCGCGGAGTAAATCGGCTCCGGCCGGACGGCAAGTTTGACGCCGAGGTCGGCGGCCGCCTTTTCCAGTCCGGCGCGATAGGTCTTCAACGCCGCCGCGCCGTCATAGACAGCCCCCGGCCATCGTATGCCGTAATCGCCCTTTCGGCGGACAAAGGCCAGATGAACCGTGGGCGTGTATTTTGACGCCGGCCCGCAAGGCTCGATGCGCCGCGTTTCGGCCGGTTTCTTCTTGCCGCGCAATGCGCCAAGGAGCGAGGGGCTGAGCGCCGGTGCGCCGGCGGCTGCCGCCAGAAAACCGCGCCTCGAGCAGCCGCATCCACATAGCGCATGGTGATGGGTCGTACGATTCATGTTTTGCCTCCGTTTGGTCTTGGCTCGACCCCGCTCGCCGGGGCCTCATTTTCCACTGACTCGCTTAACCTATCTCTCCATTTCCAGAAGAAGCATGACATCGTAAGTACAAACTTTAGTTTGCGTTCGTAGTTCAAACTTTAGTTTGCGTTCGTAGTTCAAACTTTAGTTTGCGTTCGTAGTTCAAACTTTAGTTTGCCGTTCGTAGTTCAAACTTTAGTTTGCCGTTCGTAGTTCAAACTTTAGTTTGCCATTGGTTGCCGCCGCAGGCCGCCTTAGACTTCCGCCCAGCGAACCTCCACTTTTTCCAACCCCAGAGTCTTGAGATGGCTCCCGAGTTTCCCCTTGTCCCATACTTCCATTCGGCTGTTCCAAGGATTTACCAGCGTTAGCTGCCGGGTCGCCGCCAGCTCGCGCAGACAATCGCTCAGATCGAAATGGCGCAGAATGCCGAAAACCATCGCCGACAACGGCCACGCATAGCGGTCGTCCTGCGTGAGTTCGTGATAGGACAGCAGGGCGTTGTGAAGGGTGACCCGGCCGACGACGGGATGAATCACCGCCGCAAACGCGGCCCACACCGCGCCCAGTCCGCGCCCGACCAGATGGATGTCGCGATAGCCGTGCCATTGGAACAGGTCGAGGGCGCGCAAAACGTCGTGGACGCGCCGGCCGCTATAGGGCTCGTTGAGCATCAGTCCATGATCCGCATACATATAATCGCTGCGATAGTTGTGGAAGAAATCGTCGCCGCTGTCGCGCTGGGTTCGCGCGGTCATCTCTCCGATGCCGCGCACATCGAGCGCCCAGCGCACCGGCTGGTCGGCGGTTTCGGGCGCCTGTCCCAGAATGATTTCCTTGAGCGATGAGCGGTGGGCGACGTAGAGCGTGGCGCGTTCGCCTCTTGGGAAATGATAGACGGTGCTATTGGTCCCGACAGCATGGAGCAGCGCCATGGCGGGCGGTTCGGTTTCGAGCAGGAATCCGTGCTGCACAAGGCGCGGGTTATCCCAAACAGTGCGCGCCCGCAGCACACGGTAATGCGGAATGCCCGAGCGTTTAGGCAACGCCAGATGTTTGACGATCAGCCCCGCCAGTTCTTCGCCGCCGACGGCCTTGCGGCTCTTGGCCAGCGTGTTGGCGGCATCGCGCGTAAAGTCGAACGTGCGGGCCGAACCCATCCAATACACCTGCCCCTTCGGGGTGACTTGCAGCGTCTGGTCGGATTCGACGGGCACCTTCGGTTCGACGGGAGAGGCCTCGACGCCCGCGTGTTTGTTAAAAAAGCGATACATGGCAACGCGCGCTTCGGCATTGTAGCCGTGCGTGCGTTCGCCGATAAACAGTTCGACGTTCTGCTCGGCGCCGACCAGTGCATACAGGCGCCGCACTTCCTCGTAGGTCTCGCGCAGGCCGCGCACGTCGAAGAAGTCGTTGACCTCGCCGCCGAAATGGGTCGGCCGCGGCAGCTGGGCGATGAAGAAATCGGCCATGTCCAACTCGGCGGCCAGAATGCCCGGGGCGATCTGTTCGGCGTCGGTCTGTTCTTCGTTTTCGAGATTATAGAGGAACCGCGTCACAAAGCAGTTGGGCGCGGCCATCGTGAAGCGGTCGTCGAGCGCATTCAGATGGGTGGTCATGGTGCCGCCGCCCGAATTTCCCGTCACGCCCACCCGGGCCGGGTCCACATCGGGCCGCGACAGCAAATAGTCGAGGGCGCGGATGCCGTCCCATGCTTCCCACAGAGAAAAGTGGCGGCCGATCAGCGTCATCTGGTTGCCGGCCAGGTTGTGCGAATGCGTCCCGTAGCGAATGTGGGGCTCGCCCTCGCGATCGGGATACTCGATGCGTTCCCCCTGAGCGGGCGGATCATAAATCAAGACGATGTAGCCCTGGCGTGCGAGGTTGCGGCTGAACTCCTGATAAGGAGATGCCGCTTTGCCGTTGGCGGAATGGCCGCAGGGAGCGACGACCGCCGGACGTTTGCCGGAAACGTTTTTCGGAAGATATAGATTGGCGGTGACTAGATAATTCGGCAGGCTCTCATACAGAATCTTTTCGATGGTGTAATGCTCGCGCTCGACCTTGCCGGTCACGCGAACGTTGAGCGGCGTGCGCTCGGGCCACGGGCCGTAGCATTCCTTGAGTTTGCGGCGGACTTCCTCGCGCAGTTTCATCACAGCCTCGGGCGTGCGAATTCGGGCGCGTTCCCGCGCCCGCCGCGCTGCAATCTCCCGCACCCGCTTGACATAATACTCCTGCACCAGATGGCCGTAGCGATACTCGCTGAAAATGGGCGCACGCTGCACCTCTTCGGCCAGTGTGGCCGGCGATGGGCTCGCCTCCGCTGTGGCTGGCGCCGACTTCTTCTTCGCGGCCGCCAGAAACAGACCGCCTGTGGCCAGCGCTCCGGCTTGAAGAAACCCCCGACGTTCCAACGATGTGTGTGCCATGTTTTCTCCTCCTTTGATTGTGGACAGAGCGCGCTTATTTGCGGTTTTCCGCAAATTCCACCAGACGCCCTACCCGAATGACTTGTCGGACTTTCAGATCGCGATTCATCACCACAAGGTCGGCATCGCAGCCGACAGCAATTCTACCTTTCCGTTTCTCCACTCCCAGAATTCTTGCCGGCGTCAGCGTAGCCATCTCGACGGCGTCGCGCAGCGTAATTCCGCCTTTCCGCACGGCCACCCGAACCGCATCCTGCAGGGCGATTACACTGCCGGCCAGATAGCCGCCGCCGTCGGTCGCATACGCAAAACCCTTCGGATGAACGGTCGTCCGGATCAGCCCGTCGTCATAGCATCCCGGCGGACAGCCCGCAGCGTAGCTGGCATCGGAGATGATCGCGACGTTTTGCGGCCCGCGCAGCCGCGCCAAAGCCGCCGCCAGCCGCGCGTCGAAATGATAGCCGTCCAAAATGACTGTCGCCCGCAGCCGCTCGCTGATCATGAACGTTCCCACTGCTCCTGGCTCCACGGCCAAAATTCCGTCCTTGTTCTTTCGGCGATACGGCCAGTCGCTCACGTTGCCCAGATGGGTCAGCAGCGAAAGCCCTGCCTCGCACGCCCGAAGCAGCGTTTCGCAAGAGGCGGTTGTATGCCCGGCCGATACCACCACACCCTTGCCCGCCAGCCAACGAATCACGCGCTCCGCTCCCTTGAGTTCGGGCGCCAGCGTCACAATTCTGATCCGCTGTTTCGATGCAGCGAACAGCCGTTGCACCAGCCGCAGGCTCGGCTGCTGCAAATAAGCCAGCGGATGCGCGCCGCGCCGCTCAGGATTCAACAGCGGCCCTTCGAGGTGAATGCCCGGAATCGCCGGCAAGTCGGGACGGTCGCCGACGTCGTCGGCCAGCCGCCCAAGCGCTGCCGCCAGTTCCTCGACCGACGCGGTTACAACGGTCGGCAAGAGCGCAGTGGTCCCGCGGCGCAGAAAAAAACGGTAGATCGCCTCGCGCTGCGCCGTGTCGCCCCGCATCACATTGCGCCCCAGTCCCCCGTTGACCTGCAGGTCTATGAATCCGGGCGCCACAATATCGTCATTTCGGCAGTCCAGGAACCGTTGCGCAGCCGTGCGGTGCGATTTCCGAAACGGCTCGATGCACCGGATCCGCCCGCCGCGAATGCCGATGAAAACATCTTCCAGCACCCGCGTCGGCGTCACCGCTGCTCCCGCCCGAATCCCCAGCTCCAGGTCCACGTTCAAGACCCCTTCCCTTCTCATTCCCGTTGTTGCAGCAGCGACGAGGACTCCCGATCCAGATACAAAATGGCGTGCCGGTGGTTCCGCAGCACTGAAGCCGGACAGGCGGGCGTGATGGGCCCTTCCAGGGCACGCCGCACCGCCTCGGCTTTCCGCGCCTCCGGCGTGACACAACTGATGATTTTGGCCGAGAGAATGGCCGGCACGGTCATGGTCAGCGCCCGCTGCGGAACATCCTCGATGCGGCTGAACCATCCTTCGCCCACTTGCTGGCGGCGGCAGACCTCGTCCAGCTCCACCATCTTTACGAGCGCCGATTCGTTGAAGTCCGCCGTATGCGGATCGTTGAACGCAATATGGCCGTTCTCGCCGATTCCTATGCAGGCAATATCGGCTGGCCCCAAATCGGTGAGAAGTTTGGCGTAGCGGCGGCATTCGGCCTGCGGATCGGGTGCTTCGCCCGCCATGTAGTGGATCGCGCCCGGACGCACTGCCGCAAACAGCTTCTCCCGCAAAAACCGCCGCAGACTGGCCGGATGATCCGGCAACAAACCGATGTATTCGTCGAGGTGAAACGCCACAACTTGTTCCCAATCAATGCCGCGGCGTGTGCGTAAAGCCGCAAGAAACTCCAGCTGCGAAACACCGGTGGCAAAAACGGCTACTGCGCGGCCTCGCAACTTGACCGCACGCTTCAGGACATCCGCCACCTCGTCGGCCGCAGCCTCGGCCAACACGCGTTTGTCGGCATACACGCGAACTTCCAGGGATTCGACATGCCACTGTTTGACAGGATGAACCGGCGACATTTTGCAAAGCTCCTTACGATGATTCATTCTGCCTTTCCGCCCCCAACCGGCGGCTGACCGGCAGGCGCGCCTCTCTCCGGCGCAGGATTTCTACGGCTCTCTTTCGCCATTGCCGCACGCGCAAAGTCAAGAAACTTGTTTGCCGAATGAATAGCCTCGAACTTGATCGGAATTTTGTTTCCACGGCACGCGGCAGCGAGTTCAAACTTTGGTTGCTTGTATTTCCTCGCTTCAGCAAGGCAATTTTTCCATCCTCCGCAAGTCAAGGCCCCGCTCAAGCGAAGAAGACATTCGTCAAAGTGAAATTTGAAACGCATGTGCACTCAAGCAATTACGACGCGAGACCCTACGGGCATTTCGAATGCAGATTCGGCGCTCGCTGGACTTCATAGGGTAAAATAAAATGTGGCGCCTTTGCCCACTTCGGCCTCGGCCCATACGTTGCCGCCATGGCGGTCAATGATGCGGCGGACCGTAGCCAGTCCAATCCCGCTGCCGGGGAACTCGCTTGCGGAATGAAGGCGTTGGAAAGGGACAAAAAGGTTGTGGGCATATTTCATATCGAACCCCGCGCCGTTGTCTCGAATAAAATACACCGACTTACCGTCGCGGGGGAATACGCCAAATGTGATATGCGCGTTGGGCACCGCACGGGTAAATTTCCAGGCGTTGCCGAGAAGGTTTTCGAGGGCCACGCGCAGCAGCCGCTTGTCGCCTTGGACAACCACGTCCTCGGCGATGGTGAACTCGACGTTCCTCTGGGGCTCGCGCATCTTCAACTCGCCGGCGATTTCGCGCACCAGCTCGCTCAAATTCACCGGTTCGCGTTTCATCTGCGAGCGGGTGACACGCGAGAGTTTGAGCAAGTCCTCGATGATTTGGGCCATGCGCTCGGCCGAGCTCTCGATCCGCTGCAGATAGTCGCGAAACACGTCGTCGAACTGCTTCCCATAGTCCTCGTCGAGCAGGCGGCAATAGCCGCTGATATTGGTCAGCGGTCCGCGCAAGTCGTGGGAAACCGAATAGGCGAAGGCTTCGAGTTCTTTGTTAGCCGATTCGAGTTCGGCCGTGCGGAGTCGAACGCGCTCTTCGAGTTCTTCATTCAGGCGGTGAATTTCGGCCTCGGCGCGCAGGCGATCGGCAATTTCGCGCCGCAGCTCCTCGTTGGCACGCGCCAGTTCCGCCGTGCGTTCGGACACGCGGATTTCCAGTTCGTCGCGCGCCTGCCTCAAGGTCTCCTCGCTTTGTTTGAGATCGCGAAACAGCAGATCGAACGGACGCATCAAACCGGTCTCGATCAGGGCCTTGTAAATCAGGTAATAGGCGAGCAGCTTCAAGTAGTGCCCGACCATATTGGAAAAACCATACACGCTGACGTAGGTAGTAAAGGCCAGTTCCGAGACGATGGTCAGGGCAATGGAGGCCAAGAGCAGGCGCAGGACGCGCGGTTCAAAGGCGTCGCGATACCGAAGCAGAAGCCCGCCCCCGCCGGCCAGAATGAGGCAAATGACATACTCGCTGGCAATCTTGAAAGGAGTCAATCCTTTGTCGTCCACATAACACACCGGAAAAACGTCCCACGCGAAAACAGAAAGGAGAAGAAGCGTCGTTGCCGCAAAAAAACCGGCGAAGCCATACAGCATACGAAGGTTTCGTCGAATGAACAACGGTGCCAGAAGCAGCCCGGCGGCGTGAATCAGCCGCGCCTGCACCCACAATTGTATGGACAAGTTGGTTCCATAGCCGGTGAAAACCCCCATCCCGCGATAGGCGAGCATGTGGATCGCGTCCATGAAGGCGACAAAAAGAAAAGCAACGCCGAGAAACACGAGGTATTTGTTTTCCAGAAAGCGCCGGCAATTCCACGCCACAATGAAGATGCTCGTGGCCACAACAATGCTGAAAATCTCTACCAGGCTGTGGAAAAGAATATACCGATATAACTGGGCCACGTAAAGGCCGGCGATAACAATCGCCCAAGCAATAATTTCCAGAAGCGTATTCCGACGATATTCCATCGAGGAAATTCCATCCGACCATTCACCGGCATGTTTTTATTCCAATGTCGAAACGCCCGGACTGTCAACATTTACTCAAGCGGTGTTCGTGATTCCGGGGCGGCAAGTGTCGCTTTGGATTGACAGTTGCCGGACCGCGGGTTCAGATTCAGCCTGCTTTCTGAATCCAGACGCGGGAGCATTTCGCGCCGCCTGCGGGTCCATGATGATCTCAGACTGTTTCGTTTCGGACTTTATCCAATTCCCGAAGGTCTTTTTTTGACCTCTAACCTCTCGCCTCTGACCTCTTCGGCTAGGGGCCAGAGGCCGCGTTCGGAGGAAACTGCTCATGGTCCGTGCGTTCACTTCCCCCCTCTTGAGTGCTGCGATTTGGGCGCAGCCAGCGACGGGTCTTTTCAACAACCCTCTGTTTCGTTTTCCACTGGCTGCGCTGGCTGCAGTATTTCTCTGCCTACACCCACAGAATGTCGGCGCCGGAGCCTCCGGCGGCGAGATCCAGATTCGCGGCAGTACCTACCAGGCCGCTTCGATTGCCCTGCCGACATTTGACTCCGACGGCTCGCCTGTGATTCTCAAGGAAAACAATTTTCACGAGATTATTTACAACGACCTGGAGATGACGGGCTACTTCCAGCGGGCGAAGAATCAAGCGTTCGTCGAAGAAACCCACCAGAGCGATCTGAGAAAAGGGCAAACGGATTTTGCCGAATGGCGGCGGATCGGCGCTGATTTCCTGCTCGAGGGCAAGTATCAAATTTCCGGCGACCAACTGGAAGTCACCGCCATTCTTTACACCGTTGCATCGGGCAAGCGCATTTTCGGCAAGCGCTTTACCAACACACTCGATCAGCAGCGGTTTCTGGCCCACATGATCAGCGACGAAATCATGCGCTATGCCGCCTCGCAGGAGGGCGTGGCGAATACAAAAATCTGCTATGTCTCGACGACGGACCCCACGCGCCAGTCGCGCGATGTCTGGGTCATGGATGCCGACGGCGCCAACCCCCGCCAGCTGACCAATGACAACTCGCTGGTCGCCACCCCCTGCTGGGGCGCCAATGGCACCGAGATTTATTACACCTCTTACAAGGACTACAATCCCGACCTCTTCGGCATCTATCTCAAAGGCGGCGCTCCGTGGAGCATCTCGCGCTTTCCCGGACTGAATGTCTCGCCCGCGTGGTCGGAACCCAAGCAGCGGATTGCTTTGACGCTGGGCAAGGACGGCAACTCGGAAATTTATACCATGGATCGGGACGGGAAAAATCTCAAACGCCTGACCATGGACCGCGCCATTGACTCCTCGCCCCACTGGTCGCCTGCCGGCACCGATTTGGTCTTCACCTCCGACCGGACGGGCAGTCCGCAGATCTATGTCATGGATGCCGACGGCCTCAACACCCCCCAGCGCATCAGCTTTGTCGGCTCCAGCTATTGCGACTCAGCCGTTTGGTCGCCCAAAGGGGACAAAATAGCGTTTGCCGCCCGCGTGGATGGTCAATTTGACATTTTTGTCTGTGAGATCAACGGCAGCAACCCAGTGCGGCTGACGCGCGGCCAGGGCAACAACGAAGACCCGTCCTGGGCGCCCAACGGCCAAATGCTGGCTTTTTCCTCCGACCGCACCGGCAGCATGCAAATTTACGTCATGTGCGCCGACGGAACTAATCAGCGCCGCCTGACAGGGAAAGGATATAACACCTCGCCCGCATGGTCGCCGCAACTGGTAAAAAAATGATGGATTGCGCCAAACCTTTTGCACTAGAAAAGGGTCGAATTTACGGCTGGAATGTGATGGATACAGGGGCGCATCCCGATGAAGGGGAAGGATGGCGGATTTTTCTATTTTTATTGACAAACCATGCCATCCCGCCATAACCGAGTTTATTGGTTCGAAGGGCAAAACCCATTTTAGGGGCAAGGCTTTTTATTGCGATGACAACAATCAGATTCCTTTTCATCTGGAGCGTATTGGCGCTGGCGGTATCGGCGTGCTCGAATCCATCGGGCAGTCCGTGGTGGAAGTTCTGGGACCGGTCGCCGTCCAAACCATTCGCGGTCGAAATCCCTGCGCCGCCCGAGGTGGTGATGCCCAGTACGCCGCTGAAGGAAATCCCGCCGCCCAAAGCCGGTGCAGATGTGGTGGAGCCAACCGAGACCAAACGCTCGCCCGCGTCCGTCGTCCAGCCGGCCTTGCGAACCGTTTACTTCGATTACGACAGCGCGCAACTGCGCGAGGATGCCAAGGAAACGCTGCGGGAAAACGCCCGCTGGCTGCAAGAGCATCCGCAGGTCGAGGTGCAAGTGCAAGGCCACTGCGACGAGCGGGGGACGGTCGAATACAACTTTAACCTGGGCCAGCGCCGCGCCGACGCAGTCAAGGCGTTCCTGGTTGCGTTGGGCATAGCCCCGAATCGAATTCATACGATCAGCTACGGAAAAGAACGTCCGGCTGTGCTGGGGCACAACGAGGATGCATGGAGGCTGAACCGTCGCGCCGAGTTTCATACCTATTGAAAAAATCATGCAGGCCTCATTTTGGAGTGTGAGATTCTGCGGGGGTTGCCAGAAGGCGGGATTCGGCGCTTGACTGTGGAGGAAGCTGCAAGAGCAATACTGTCAGTATCGGAACGGCGCAATACCCATTGAGACCCTCCATCAACGTCTGCGCCGACCAATCTCTGAAACAGGTATTCATACTGGAGCGAAACCCATTGTAAGGAGGAGAAACATGCTGTCCCGTTGCAAACTGTTTGTGAAATTGCTCGTCCTGCTGCTGTTGGTCGGCGGGGTGACGACCAATTGCTCGTGGCTCCAGCGCATGCGCCAGACGCCGCGCCAGCATTGGTGGGAATTCTGGAAACCCAAGAACCCTGAGCGAAACATTTTCTACCCGCA
>JADFCW010000074.1 GCA_017161705.1 Candidatus Sumerlaeota bacterium
AAGATATCACGGAGCCGCCCGCACCGCCTCCCATCGGAGCCGCTGCCATTCCCGGCACGGAAACCATTCCGGTCGAACCGGTCAAAACGCCGGTGGACATCGCCGGTACGCTGCCCGAGACCAAGCCGCTTCGCGTTCCGCCGCGTGGTATGGTTACGCAGCTGCAGACGGTGTATTTTGACTTTGACCGGTTCGACATCAAACCCGAAGCGCGGCGCATTCTCGACCAAAACGCCGAATTCCTGCTGGCCAATCCGGACATTAAGGTCCTGATCGAGGGGCACTGCGACGAGCGTGGCAGCACCGAGTATAATTTACACCTCGGCCAACGCCGCGCCGACGCCGTCCGGGAATACCTTGTGGCCAAAGGAGTGTCGCCCGACCGATTGCAAACGATCAGCTATGGCGAGGAGCGTCCGGTGGATCCAGGCCACAACGAGACAGCATGGGCGAAGAACCGTCGCGCGCAATTCCAAGTTTTCTAACCTCGTGTCTCGTGCGGGAAGGCAGGATTGCGCCCATGAAAGCGTAAGGGTGTTTCGGATTTCTCTTGAAGATCGTTGCCGATCGAGCAGGATTCTTTTTCCGTTGCGGCAACAAACCATTTTGCCAGTGCAAAAGGAGGAGATAAATCACATGGCAAGCAACAGGAAAACAGCCTCTGGAGTGCGTAGTGCTTTGCTGATGATCGTTCTCAGCCTCGGGCTGAGCGGTTGTCAGTCGTGTCGTACGTTGGGCGAACGGCTGGGTCTGGTCGGGCGGGCCGTGCCCACAGTCGAAAGCGAAGTGCCCCAGCCGCCCGTCGTAGCAACTCCACTGCAAACGCCGGGGCCGGTGGTTCAGGAGAAAAAAGTCAGCGAGGTCGCCGAACGCCCGACACAGCCGCCTCAGGTCGAAGAAGCTCTCAAGACCGTCTATTTCGACTACGATAGCTCCGTACTTCGGGAGGATGCCCGCCGAACTCTCGATCAAAATGTGGCGTGGCTCAAAGCCAACCCCGGTGTTCGCATCCAGATCGAGGGCCACTGCGACGAACGGGGAACCGAGGAATACAACCTGGCCCTGGGGCAGCGTCGCGCCGATGCCGTCAAACAGTATCTGATCAAGAGCGGAATCGAGGAATCGCGCTTGTTCACCATCAGCTACGGAAAAGCGCGGCCGGTGGACCCGGGTCATAACGAAACAGCCTGGGCCAAGAACCGTCGTGCTCAATTCTCCCGCTACTAATTCACGCGGCAATCCGACCGAACGCCGGCGCTGCGGCCGGAACAAGGCGCCGCAGGATTGTGTTGATCTGTGCTAGGGAGGGCCATATGAAACGGTCGCTTTCCCCTGCAACACGATGCTTCGGGACCGTGTTCTCCCTGTGTCTGACCGCGGCCTGCACCCCGTTAATCGGCACGGGGACGCTGGAACGCGACATGGCGAAAACCGCGGCCAACATTGACCGCATTTTTCAACTCAATCTCGAAACACAAAAGGTTGTGGACTCCCGCATCAAAGCTATGGAGGTCAAGCAGAAGACCGATTCCGAACTGCTCCTCAACAACCTCGCCGGCATCGAGCAGCGGATTGCCGCCCTTCAAGAGTCGCTCGACGCCATTCGCTCCCAGGTCGAAGAGATGCGCTACCGCACCCTGGGCGAAAGCCCGGACCGCGTGCCGCTGCGGGTTGGCCGCGGCGAGACGACTACGACGGTGGTGCTCGAGGGCGAACAGCTGTTTCTGGAGGGACACAAGGCGCTGCAACGCAAAGACTTTGACGCGGCGCGCCTGTGTTTCCAAGAATTCCTCAAACAATTCCCCACGAGCCAGCGCCGCGCCGACGCCCAAATGTGGATCGCTGAAAGCTATTATCGCGAAGAAAAATGGGTCGACGCTCTCGCTGCATTTCGCGAGGTCGAACAACAATACCTCACCAGCCCGCGCGTTCCGGAAGCCCTGATCAAAATGGCCCTGTGCGAGCAGAAACTTGATCGCACCGATCAGGCCATCGCAACGCTCGAGCGTCTCATTACAAACTATCCCAAATGGGAACGGCTCGATCAGGCGCAGGAGCTGCTGCGCAGTTTGATCAAAGTCGAGCAGGTCCCGCCTCCCGCGCCGCGTTGAGTAAATGGGCGGCTTCCATGCCGCCCATCTTCTCCCCCATCGCCCGAACGCGCTTACACTTTCCGCGAACTTGAATAAACACCCTATCGTGAAGATCCACTCCACAGCACGTCATAGGCCGCGCCGCTCGGTTTCTGACCTCCAAACCGCAAAATCTCTCCGTTGCTGACCGTCCCGTTTGTAGGATCATAATGCAGAGCATTTGCCCCGGACACGATGTTGGGATCATTGGGATCCCATTTCCATGGAAAGGAACCCGTCAAAAACGTGTCGCGCGTATCGTCATAGCGGTCGGGCCCATTGCTTTCGAGCATAAAGACATTGCTGGGAAAGCCCGGACCCGGATTGCTGAAAGACCTGCCCGCCGCTTCCCTCGTGCTCGCGTCGCCTGTGCCCAATTCATAGACAATCCCCCGAAACTGGCCACCTGCCTGCTGATACACCAGCCCGGCAAAAACCTCCGGTGGAATATTCGTCAAATATGCAACCGGCGTGGTCAGTTGAATCATGCCAGCCAGCTCCGTTCCCGCCTGACCGAGTATATAGGAATTCCAATCCGAGAAATAGGCCTCCATCCCAACGGAGATAGTGCGCAGGTCCGTCTTGACCCGTGAAACCTTGGCCCGGGTCTGCGCCTCCAGAAAGTTGGGAATCGCGATCGCCGCGAGAATCGCTATGATGGCTACCACAATCAGCAATTCGATCAGCGTGAACCCTTTCTTTGCTTTCATCTTACTTGCCTCCTTACCGTCCCCGCCGGCTATCCCTGGCGGTTTGCGCTCCCTCAGAGCCCGCTTCCGTTTTACCAGCCAATACATCTTTGCCATTGCTCTCTTGGGCGTCAACAGAAAAGCGTAGTTCGATCCCTTTTTTCCGGAGCGTTCGAGGTATTTTACCCGTCGGCGCTCTCGGCCCTCGGCAAATTTGTGATCGCGCTCGGCAAAGAGACTTTTTGACGGCCGGCGAGACTGTCGCAAGCTGCGCTGTAGGCCAGCATGCCGACCAGCGGCTCGTTCTCCCGCTCCCACTTCTCGGCCGTGCTATCGCGGCCGTTATGCGGAACCGCCGCCGCTTTGTTTTTGAGAATCCTCTGCCAACGACAGAAAGAGAAGTTTATTCTTGAATGGGAGAAGTAGGAGAATAGGAATGCAACGACTCCGGCAGGCGGTTTGCCTGTTTTGACGGTTACCGAATGGCTAAATCGGTCAAGACCTTGTTGGATTGGCTTCGATCTTCCGCGTTCCCACTTCCAACCTTTTACGTCCAGCCGCCGCTCTTAAGGCAACGCGGATTCCTGCCACAACCAAAAAGATCTTCGCAAAATGGGGGCAGGATGAAAATCTATCCGGCGGCCGTAAAGGCCGGGGCAATTGTTAGCCGTGCGATGAACCGATGCGGGAAAGCGGCAGCATGGCTGCCGCACTTTAAATTTTTGCTTTGCAGACGTCTGGTACGGCAAAGCGGAATGCTTTTGGTTTGGACTACCGCGGTAGGCGTGTTACCACTTTTGCTCGACAACTTACGACGCGCCCACGCGACCTGTGGGCATAATCAAGCCTGAGATGTTCTATACAGATGCACGCATTTTGGCTAGGTCTTTAAACAAAAGAAACCGCGCCCCCTTCGGGACTCCGCCCCGAAACGAAGGCCCTCCCAGGGATCGAAGCACACAACGGTCGTTTCCCTGTAAGGACAATTTTTTGTCAATGTTTTGGCCCAAGGGCCTAAAGACTCCGGATGTTCCAGTTTCTCCGCAAGATGTTATACACGCGGGGCGTGCCGGGCGGGCCGTTGAGACCGCCATAAATCGGGTCCCATGCCCACGTGCGGGTAGGAGCTGTATAGACGGGGTTGCCATACCGCCACCATCCGGTGCCTTTTTGACTATTCCACAAACACACAAGGGACCCATTGAAGGTAAAGGTTCTTCCCGACCAGTTTTCCAAAAAGCGGAAAAAGTTTTCCACACCGCCGCTATAGTGCGTTGTTCCCCCGGAAAGCTGGGTAGGAACAATTCCCTGGAATACAACGGCATTTACAGTGGTGTTATTGGCATTTCGATAGGACCATCTGGCGTCGGTACTATTGGCGTCGTTCCAGGCGTTGGAAAGAACCGTGATGGCATCCGAGGCCAGGAGAGAGTATTTTTTGTCCACGGTGTTGTAATCGCCCTTGATATATAGCGGGTCATCGCTGGCGACCGTAAAACCATTGACCACATTACTGGGCAGCCGGGAGGCATTGGTCAGCCGAACCACTCCATTCGCCCCCTCATTGGAGACATAGAGAATACCGTTTTCCGGCGCCCGTCCGCTTTCAATCAAATTGGCGATGTTAACATCTATCGTGCTAACGGTTTTACGTTCCCGCGCGTCCCAGAATGTGGTTTGGGTCACGATGTCTTTCGTGGTCTTTGGGTTGGCAGGGTCAGGATACGAAAGGGGAACAATGTTGCCGTTCGAGTCGTATCCTTCCACCGCGCCGGTGGATGGGTTCTTCACAATCTTGAGGTCTGCCTTGTATTCAAACTTTTCCTGCCGGAGGCTGCTTCCGGGCTGTTCATCCGGCGAGCTGGGATCGGCTCGTTCGATCAGCTGATGCGCATCCAAGTTGCCCTGCGCATTTTCGATCTTGGGAATAGGGGGGCTGAGCACCTCCACCTCGTGAGCCGAGTCGAAAACGTGCTTGTCCCACCGGGACTGCGACACACTGGCCCAGTTCGGATAGTTGTGATCAATCCAAGCGCTGCCGCTCCACATACTCACGTCCGTTGAACCGTTCCAGAAAGAATCGTTTCCCCTGGACAAACCAAGCCCGCTGTTTGGATCCCGGCCGTGGACAATCTCCTTTACAGCGGTGACATAGTCGCGAAACCGCAGTGTGGATCCGTCGGATCCCTGATACAGCATGGCATTGCTGTGGACGCGGCCGTTGATGGTCATGGTGGCACCAGGATGAATTTCACAGTTGGCATTATAAAAAATGGCGAACAGGTAAAGAGGGATATATCGCAGTTCGAGGTCCTGGGTGAGTTCCACACCCGGATGCTTGAAGCGCCCGGACGTGCGGCTATCCTGATGCACTCGTGCCGTAATTCGGTAGCGTTTGCTGTGCAAGGCAAGCCCGCGCCAAATGCTATCGGGGTCCGAGATAGTCTCCATGCCCTCGGACAGCTTGACCACCGATAGATTCCGTACGGTGTAGCCCGACACAACAGGGGGCTGGATGTTAGCAATCTCTGTGTCGAGATTCGGATGGGCATATTCCACCAAAAAAGTGATTTCGGCAAATACTTTGGCCAAGACCGCTTCGGCTACTTCAAATTCATTCTTGTAAATTTCATAGCGCGCCACGTCGGAAAATTGAAACACTGCCAAGGAAGCCAGCCCTACGGCGACCATAGCTGCAATGGCCAGAATAATCATAGTGACCGCCAAAATGCTGCCCCGGTGAGATGCGGATCGTTTTTTCATTGGAGTATCCTCCCGTTGCTATTCCAGGTAACTGTTACGGGGACCAAAGGCCGTACGGACATCCATGCCCTGTGGTCCAGGCCCTGTTTCGCGCTGATACACGGCGGAGGTACGGCCGCTCGGATCACCGACTCGAAAATTAATTTCGACTGCACTCGTGCGGTCTAGGTAGGCAAAAATCGGGCGTCCGGGAAATGGAGAAATAAAACGGCCGATTACCTTCGCACGAGTGTTGGGATCATTAATATTTTCTTTGTAGTAGATTCGGTTGTTGGACAATGTATTCGGATCGCTATCGTCGTCGCTATAGTAGATGGCACTGGTGATATCAAATTCATTCGTGCACTCCACCCGTGTCCCTGTGCTCGATACGGTAATCCGTTTTGAATAGCGAATCACTCGAGCAATATCCTCGATGCATTGCTTGGTATAGTGGGCGAATTTGACTTGGGAAAAGGAAGACTTATTCAACCGCGCCATGAAGAAGGCAAAAGCGATCAGCGCCGCGGTTAGAATGACTCCAAGCGATGCGGCCACAATGGTCTCCATCAGTGTCATGGCCCGACGGCGATTACGCGGGACGCAATGTCCAGGCCCATACGGCCTTCTCCAGGATGAACTCAATGCTTTCATTGTCCAACGGCTCCTCATCGTCTAGGCCCCCAATTAATGACGAGTGATTCAATTCGGGCGCGATATTCTTTGCCCAAATAACTCCATCGCGTGGTAATCCGAACCGTTTTGCCCCCGTTTATGGCATACCATGTTGTTGCATCAGGCACCGGATTCAACGTGGCGTTTAGCGTCAGCGTGTTGTTGTTATTTCCGGTGATTTGGGCTCGCTGCCCCCGCCCGCGTCCGCCAATCAACAGGACGGTATTGCCCGTCCATTCGTTGGTTTCCCATGAGGCATCCGTATCGGTCAGCGATGACGCGGTGCCGGATTCTGCCCTTCCGTAGCCTGTAATAACAATATCCACTGCGCAACGGGTGTTTCGCACGCTGTCAAGGTATAAAGGCGGGCTGCTAGCCAAAGTCACAGAGGGGTAGTTTGCAGCGGTAACATCTTCAAAATCATCAATCGCCATTTTCTCAAAGTAACTTTGTGCGATGTTCTTGGCCGCAATTTGGTTGCATACAATGCGGGAAAGCCGGCTGGCAAAAATAGTTCCCGAAACCAAAGCCATACTCACCAACGCAAGAATCGGCAAAGCTATCATGATTTCAAGAAGGGAAAAGCCGGATTGTTTTCGGCGTTTCCCATTTGCTTCTTTTTGACCTGTGTTCCTCATGCCGCATACCTCGCATTCTATTTGTTGTTGTAACCAGAAGCATTTCCTGTGCCCAAAAGCTAGGCGCAACGCAGTTTTTATTATATCATTGTGATTATGGTAGTTAGAACACAATCACTTAAACTTGCAACATAGCCAGATTATATGCAGAAACCGGTGTTGCCTTTTTTTTGTGCAATAAATGGGACTTCTTTTACCCCACCGGGCTTCACCGACCCCTCAAAAAGCTGCTCCTGTGAATAGGATTGCTCCGCTCCAACTTCTCGGTGGTGCTGTCGCGGCCGTTCTGCAGAAACACCGCCGCTCCGTTTCTAAAGAATCCTCTGCCAACAGTGGAACACGTTCGGTCTCAGACCGTACTGCTGGCTCCTGGCCGATTCCTCCGCTTTCTCCGCAGGGACGGTGTCGGCATACGGCTCGAGCAAGTCCTCAATTCATTCGCCAAATCGCATAATTCAATCCGGTTGCAAAGCTAACCCACAACCAATAAGGCAGGAGAAGGATTGCGGCCCACGGTTTGATTTGCCAGAAAGCGATGATTGTCGCGGCAATGGCAAGCCAAAGCATCAAAATGTCTGCGAATGCGGCGGCAGGATTTCTGAGACCAAAAAACAGCGGCGACCATGCGGCATTGAGCGCCAGCTGGAGAACGAAGAAGACCATCGCCGTTTTGGCTTCCGACAGACCGCGCTCGCGCCACACGATCCACGCCGCAACGGCCATTGCCAGATACAAAACGGTCCAGACGGGTCCAAACAGCCAGCCTGGCGGGGTCCACACGGGTTTTCGCAGCGCGGGATACCACGTGGCGACCGACGCGCTGGTAAAAAGAGCACCTAGTGCGGCGGGCACGAAGCAAACAGCCACAAACCCCGCCAAAGCGATCCATGGTTTCATATCGAACTCATCCAGTTGGAGCCTGCGACAACAGCGCCTAAAAAGCGCCCAAGCCGTCGCTTTCCGCGGCCAGTATGGGCAAATCCTCGGGGGGCGCAGCGATGCCGCCGCGCGGCAGCACCACAATGTTGGCCGCGCGATCGAGATGACAGCGCGAATCGCCGGCGGCGGTTTCGGGAGAAATGTGCGCGCCCGGCGGAATTTCGTTGAAGCGGTCCAGAATAGCCCGCCGGATGACCGCGCCCGCGCCGATATGGGTGTGCTCCATGATGATGGATTCTTCAATCACGGCCCCCGGTTCGATGACTACGCCGCGGCCAACGACCGACCGGCGGATCGTGGCGCGTTCGACCCGGCCGCCTTCGCCGACCAGCGAATCCTCGATCACCGCGGAAAGAAAGCCGGTCGGCGGCATGGTTGCCCGCGCCGGATAGATCGGCCACTTCATGTTGCGCAAATCAAAGAGCGGTTGGGGGCCGAGCAAATCCATATGGGCCGCCCAATAGGAACCGATCGTGCCGACGTCGCACCAATAGCCATGCTGTTCATAGGGTTTTCGACCGGGAATTTCGTTCTCCTCGAAGTTATACGCCCAGGCTCGTCCCCGCGCCACCAGCTGCGGAAAGACATCGCGCGACAGATCGGTCGGGCTAGTACTCTGGCCCGCACGCCGCAGCAAAACTTCGACCAGCACCTCCGGTTGAAACAAGTAGCAACCCATCGAGGCAAAAGCGCAGTCCGGCCGCTCGCGCATCGGCTGCGGATTGTCGGGCTTTTCGACGAACTCCTCGATGCGCCCCTCCGCATCGGCTTTGGCGACACCCAACCGCTTGCGTGCTTGAGCCAAAGGAACCGGCGAGCAGGCCAGCGTGACCTCGGCTCCCCATTCGCGATGGCGCGCCAGCATCTGGCTGACATCCATGCGAAACACGAGGTCGCCGGCAAAAATGGCCACGGCGTCGGGTTGAAACGTCTGCACGAGGTTCAGGTTTTGCGCCACGGCGTCGGCGCTGCCCCGATACCAGAGCTCGCCATGCCGCATTTGAGGCGGGACCACCGTGATAAAGGCGTCAATACCGATACCGCGGCCGAGCCATCCGGTGCGCAGATGCTCGATCAGCGATTGGGAACGGTATTGCACGAGAACATAAATGGCGTGAATGCCGGAGTTGACGAGGTTACTGAGGGCGAAGTCCACGATCCGGTAGTTGCCGCCAAATGGCACGGCGGGTTTGGTGCGATGGCGCGTCAGCGGGAAAAGCCGTTGACCCTTACCCCCCGCCAGAATCATGGCCAAAACACGCATAGATTTTTCCCCTGCCGGAAAAGACCGAGTGGCATTCAGCGACTCTCTTGAACCGACCTCGAAAACTTTCTCTATACCTTGACTCTACCGTACCAGAAGCCTATGTGTCTCCGGCTTGCCGGTCAAGTTAGAATCCTGCTATGGCCGCTGCGGCGATGCCGCAAGGTCCGAAGCCGTGCGAAGGCAAGGTCGGCGCATTGCACATTGCCAGCCTCCAACCGCTCCATGCTTTTTCTTGACGAGGCAGACCGAGTGGTTTGCAGTTTCTTGGAGGAAGACCGTCCCGGGGGTGAAGGCGGTTTTTGGTGGAGGCGGACGAGTTTCTGATGCCACAGTTG
>JADFCW010000005.1 GCA_017161705.1 Candidatus Sumerlaeota bacterium
GCAGTGGGACAAGGTGGCCATCCCCTTCTGGAAAGACATGGCCAAATATGCCGCCGACAACGGCGTGCGGATCGCCTTCGAGATGCATCCGGGCTTCATCGTGTACAGTCCCGAGACGCTGCTGCGAATCCGCGACGCCTGCGGCAAGAACATCGGCGCCAACCTCGACCCGAGCCATCTGTTCTGGCAGGGGATTGACCCCATCGTCGCCGTGCGCGAACTGGGCAAGGCCAAGGCCATCTTCCACATCCACATGAAGGACACAAAGATTGACCCGATCAACACGGCCTTCACGGGCGTGCTGGACACCAAACACTATAGCGATGTCCAGAAGCGGTCGTGGGTCTTCCGGACGGTCGGCTACGGCCACGGTGCGGAGTTCTGGAGCAACTTCATCTCGACGCTGCGGGCCTTTGGCTACGATGAGTATCTCAGTATCGAGCACGAGGACGGTCTGATGTCCATCAATGAGGGCTTCATGAAGGCTGTTCGCTTCCTGCAGAGTCTCATTTTGACCGAGAAGCCCGGCGCGATGTGGTGGGCGTAAGACGAAAAGAGAAAAAGACGCTGAGCGCCAGGTTTTTCTAAAGGGCGGCCAAAAAGGTCCGCCCTTTTTTCTTTCGCCATTCCAGGCAAAGATGAAGGAGATCCATGCAAAGGGGCGTTTGGAGCAAGCCGCAGGGTCCTTGTTGCGAAGAGAAACACAACCTGCGCAGTTCCCTTCTTGCTGCGATGCCCAAAAGAGGATCTTTCGGCTTTATGGCCGGGCTTCCAGGCCAAGATAGCGCCTGTCGTCGCTCCAGAGTTGCTCAAGTTCGCTGCGGGTGGGCACGTCTTCGCGGACCTGGCGAAATCCCTTGTTGGCACCCTCGGCGACTTCGGGCAAGCCCTCCAAATACTTCATATAATCGCGGAAGCGGCGGGGAAATGCCTTCCCGATCAAGGGGCGCGAGTGAATCATGTTGGTGTTCATGAGCCGCGCGCCAAATACGGTTTCGTCGCGGACAGCGCGAACGATGCTTTCGCGGTCGTCGGTGCGGGCGGTTTCTTCCAGCCGCAAGCGAAGAACGAGGTAATGGAGATACATGCGGAGATGATCCACCCGCTCGCGGCAGCCGGCAGTATTGGCAACCCGTTGGGCGGCTTCGTCCAAATCGCGAAAAGCGGCCTGCAAAATCGGCCTCGTCAGGCGGGCCTTTTCGCCGAGTTGGAGATCGCCTAGCTCGTCGGCCGGTGCCGTATCAGCAGCCGCGCGCTGCGCGGAAGCGGCGCTTGCTTCCTTCGCGCCGGCGACCCGGACATACGGGCCGTACCAGCGGGCATAATAGCGCTCGATGGGCCGGGCGGCGGGGCCAAACGCCTTCTCGTAAAAGTCGCGCAGCAGTGCTTTCGGATCGCTGTTCACGTCCCACATCAGCTGGGCCGCCAGATAGTAACCCAGCCCGCGCGGCCCCCAGTTGTTGGACGCCTCGGCGTTGATGGCGGTCAGACCGCACCGGTGGAAGAACCGAAGGTCCTCGACCAGCCGCGGCAGCGACAGCGCGCCGTCTCTGACAAACGGTCCGTCCCAGTCCCACTGATACACGCTGTAGTAGTCGCGGATTCCGACCTGCCGCGCTCGTTTGCCGAACGCTGCAATCTGATCCTCACGCGACAGCGAGGTCCGCCGGTAGGCCGTCGTGGTCTGAACGAACACGTTGGGAAGCAGATCGAACGACGGCGGGTGCGAGTAGGCGCTGTAGGCATACGTGCCGACCACGACGTCGGGATATTTGGCCGCGACGGCGCGGGCGACTTCGTTGACCACGCGGAAAAAGGTTTCGGAGACTATGCAAACCAGCACGCCGTCCGGCCGTTTGGCAAACAGTGTTCCGTTCTCGCGCACCGGAGTTGCCCCCTGGAACACTGACAGGCAGCGTTCGCATTCGCAGTAACCGAGGCCGTCGGGCGGGCTCATCGAAATGACCTTCTGCCCTTTGGCCGCCTGGGCTAGCGCTGTCTCGATGGCGCGGCGAATGACCTCGGGATGGCTGTAGCAGGGCTTGGTCGGCTGGCGACGGCCTTCGGTCAGGGCGAACCAGTCGGGGTGAGCGGCAAAATCCTTGTCGGGATTCAGCCCGTGCCAGTTGTGCCCGATGTTCAACACCAAAGGACCGCCCATGCGGTTGTGGCGGTCCCATGCTTCCTTGTCTAGCGCATTTTCCGGATATGCGCCATAGCCGTACCAGATGCGGCGCTGGCTGGGGAAGCTGGGCTTCTGGCGAATATTCCACGGGCGGTTGAGTTCCGCTTTTTCGGGAAGAATCTCCCAGACAGGTCCGGGGAAGAACCAGCGGCAGCCGAGCGAGTGGAGGAAAGTCGCGACGGCGTGCTGAACGCCCGGCAATTCGTTGGCTGCAATGTAAATCGTCGTTCCGTCGCCGATGATGATAAAGCCTTCGGGTCCAAGTTCGTCGGAGCGGTCGAATGTCCGCCAGTGGAATTCGGCCATCCTTCCGACATAGATACCGGGCTGTTCTTGTCGGGGCGGCTCGATCGGGAATTGCGCACCCGTTATCTTTTGAAGATACTGCTGCAGCTTGCGGGCCGGTCCGAGGGCCTCGGCGGCGAAAACAATCCTTGCCGAGCCGTCGCCGAGGGACACACCTTCACCGGCAACGCACCGGCCGCCCGATGGGTTGAGAAGAAAAACGACAAGAACAGCCCCGAGTATCCAGCGGACAAGCATTAGGCACCTCGGTTTGTTTTCCGCGGCGCACCGGGTCACTTGGCCGCCTTCCGGGTCCCTTCGCGCTTGGCCTTTTTGGTTTGGCGCAGGGCTTTGTTGATCGGCATGCCCTCTTCCTTTCCGGCGCCGGCCGCCCCGCCGATGTCGGGTGCGTCGGTCTTAGGCAGCCACTTGGCCAGTTCGGCCTTCCTGGGGGCATACTCGGTGTTGTCGGCCAAATTGGTCCATTCGTAGGGGTCTTTGGCCTCATCGTAGAGTTCCTCGCCGCCGTCGGCGTAGCGGATATAGCGCAAGCGTTCGGTGCGGACGGCGTGGTTCTTGAATCTATAGGTGGTCAGGGCGGGCAGTTCCCACGGCGCCGAGGGATTTTCCAGCAGCGGGCGGATACTCTTGCCTTCGACATGAGGCGGAATAGGAATGCCGCACAGGTCGCACAGCGTGGGATAGATGCTCATGAAATCCACCGTGCGATCGCAGCGCTGGTTGGCCTTCGTCAGACCCGGGACAACCCAGATGTGCGGGGCGCGCGTAGCTTCTTCCCACAGGGTGAATTTGCGCCAGTGGTGTTTTTCGCCGAGATGCCAGCCGTGGTCGCTCCAGAAGCAGATGATCGTATTGTCGCGGTAGGGCGATTTGTCGAAAGCGTCGAGAAGCCGCCCGACCATCGCGTCGGAATAGGCGATGGCGGCCAGATAAGCCTGGATGGCTTCTTTCCAGCGGCCGGACTTGAGCATGGCGGCATGATCGCCTTCGGGCCGGGCCATTTTGAGGCCTGTGGCGGGAAGATCGAGAAGGTCGTCTTCCTTGTAGGGCGGGAGATTGACGTCATTGACTGGGAACAGGTCGTAATACTTCCGCGGCACGTTCCAGGGCATGTGGGGCTTGTGCATGCCGATGGCTAGGAAGAATGGCTTATCGTGTTTTTTCTGAAGAAAATCAATACCGTACTGGGCAATTTTCCACTCGCGCAAGTCCTCGTCGTTGCAGTCGAGCGGCGCGAACATGATGCCGCCGACGCCGCGGTCGCCGGTCGGCTCCGGGTCCTTTCCGGCGTTTTCGAGATAGTCGTCCCATTCGCTGCGGCGCTCGTACGAGCCGTGGTAGATTTTCCCTGCGCCGCAGACCGTGTAGCCGGCTTTGCGGAATGTCGTGGTGATCGGCTTGTCTTCGGGAATAGCACGCCGCCAGTCGTTATTGTTATCGTAGACACCGGTGGTCGAGGGCCGCATGCCTGACATCAGCGCCGCGCGCGAAGGATTACAGGACGGGGCGGCGCAGTAGCTGTGCGTGAACCAGACCCCACGCGAGGCCAACTTGTCTATGTTGGGGGTTTTGGTTTGAGGATTGCGGCCCAGATAGCCCACCCAGTGATTGAGGTCGTCAATGGCGATGAACAGCACATTGGGACGCTTTGGAGCGTTGGCGGCCTGCGCGGCGCCGGCCAAAAGTCCGGCCGCACCAAGCCCGGTGGTCTCGAGAAAACGTCGTCGGTTCATGATGTCCTCCGTTGATGTTATGATTTGTAAAACTAGATTTTGATCGTCACCATGAAATTGAGGTTTTCGATAAAAGGCTGCAAGGGAAAAAGCTGAGAGTCTGCATCCTGATCGGGGATGTGAAAACCACCTATTGCATTCTACTGGCGAAATAGTTTCACGCTTATTCGATCCGGGTCAAACAGAAATCAGTTGCAGGTAAGGACACTTGCGTCGCTGCCCGGACGCATTTACGGAGCGCGCCAGAGCCGCACCATCGCCACGCCGTGGCGATTCACCTTGGCGCTGAATTGATCTGCAGCGGCATCCAGGTCCTTCTGCCGCCAGAGGTCGCGGACGCGCTGCCGGCCGCTCAGGCCCAGTTCGTTCCACGACACAGTCATCTGGCGCGCCGTTTCGGCGAGGTTGAACAGTCCCACGGCCAGCGAGCCGTCTTCCAGCGGTTTGGCCAGCACAAAGTCGTCGTCGGTCTTGCGGACGATCCGCGCTTGTTTGCCTAGCGGGTCTTGATTGACCTCGATGACCTCGGCGTTGCACAGGACATTCAGCGTGAACTCGTCGAGGCGATTCATATCGCCGGAGAAAAACAGGGGCGCCGCCATCAGGCTCCACATCGCCATATAGCTGTATTGCTCATGGGGCGTCAGGGGCGTCGGCCGCGGTGTTCGGTCCTTGCTGCGCGTGGGCCCGACGATGCCGATCAGGATATAGTCGGGATCATTCCAGGCGCCGGGGCGCGCATATTCCCAATGCTCGGCGTTTTTCATCCCCACCGAGTAGAATCCCGGCAACCGCGCGTCCTTTTCCAAACCGACGTCGCCGGTGGTCCGCCAGCAATGGCCGCCGACCTCCGCGCCCCATTTCCATACGTCGCCGCGCCCATACTGGCAGAGATTGAACACGAAATCGCGGTCGAGCTTTTGCAGAATATTGCTCATCCTCTTGTAGGGCAGCTGAAGCGATTCGAGATCGCTGCCGCCGGCCACTTGTTGATAGGAGCACCAGTCGTATTTCAGAAAGTCGAAGCCCCACTCGGCGAACTGCCTGGCGTCCTGTTCCTCGTGCTTGTAGGAACCTTCGAATCTGGCGCAGGTCAGCGGTCCGGGGGACGTGTAAAGGCCCGCGCGCAGTCCGAGGCTGTGAATGTAATCCACCATGCCTTTGATATCAGGAAAACGCTTGTTCGGCAGGATGCGGCCTTGGGCGTCGCGCGGTTCGCCGCCGATCATCGGGTCGGGGTCGCCCGGCTTGACCATCCAGCAGTCGTCTATGTTGACGTATTGATAGCCGAAGTCGGCCATGCCCGACTTGACCATGGCATCGGCGGCCTGTCGCATCAGCTGCTCGGTGATCTTGTCGTACCAGCAGTACCAGTCGTTCCAGCCCATGGGCGGCGTAAGGGCCAGCATGTCGCCAACGACGATTTTAAGATTGCGGGAGGTCTTGCCGCGGCGGTTGGCCGCGCGCAGGGTTACAACATATTCACCGCGCTGTTGCGGAGCAGGCCCACGAAGGATGCCTTGGATCGGATCGAGCGCAATGCTCTTGGGCAAATTGTCGGCGGCAAACTGCATGGGTCGCTCGCCTGTGCACGGAATGCGGAAGATGAACTCATGCCCGGGGCGAACGCCCGCAACTTTCGGCCCGTTGATCCGCGGCTCGGCAGGCGGCTTGGGCGTCAGAAGAAAAGGTTCTTCCTTCGGAATGGATGGTGCGGCTTCCGCGCTCGCGGCGGAAGATTCCGCACCGCGTGCGAGACCGAGGCCATAAGAAGCGCATGCAGCGCCGCCAAGGCCGGCGAGCACGAGGCGTCGGGCGAACTGTCTTCGGTTTGGATTCGGCATCGGGAACCCCCTTCAAACGATTCTCATGCGTGGCTAGGATTGCGATGCAGTCTGGCTTTTCAAGAGCAAACCGTTGCGCCCTGGCGTTGCAAATGGACACCCCGGCAAGCGGGTCATGGCGCCGCGCGCGATTAGTTGTTGCCAGTCTGCCGCGGTGTGCAAATAATTTGCGCCAGTCTTCGCTTGAACGACGGCATCGCTGGCTCTTCGAGCGGGTGAAGAAAAAAACACACCTTTTCCTGCTTAGTCTTTGTTCATGAAATCGCGCTTCTTCGCTTTTCTTCTCCTAATGATCCTTCTGGTGCTGGGCCACCTCGCGCCGCACGAGCGCATAACCCACGGCCATGAGGGGAACAACATGACCGGCGCATGGCTGGTGGCCAACGGCTGGCATGTCTATCGCGACCTGTTCTGCCATCACCCGCCGTTTCCGTTCTGGTATGGCGGGGTGGCGGCGCGGCTGTTCGGCGGCAGCGCGGCGACGTTCCATTGGGCGCTCTTGGTGTTTTATGCGGCGGCGCTGGCGGTGCTGTTTCGGGCCAACCGGCGGTCGGCCGAGCCGTTCAGTTTCGGCCTGCTGATTCTATTCCTGACGCTCGGCCACCCGCTTTACTGGGGTCACCTGTTTCTGGCCGACATGTTTTCGGCATTCGCGCTCCTGGCGGTGTTTTATCACTTCTGGCGATACGATGCGGAGCACGGCCTGACGGTAGGCGACTGGCTGGTGATCGGCGCGGCTGCATTCGTCGCCATCGGCTCTACGCTTCTGGCGGCTTATCCGCTGGCGCTCCTGGCCGCGGGGCTGCTGGTCAAGCACTTTCGGTTCGAGGAGTACGGCCGGCGATTTGTCCGGCTGGCATGGGCTGCGGGTCTGGCGGGGTTGCCGTTTGCGGCGGGGGGGTTCTACTTGTGGCTGACGGGGTCGGTGCGCGAGTTCTGGGATCAGGTCATTCTCGGCAGCATTCATTACTATCGGACCGACACGGGCTACTCGCACCTGGCGCCGTCGCTGTCGCCGCTGTTTTTCCTGTTCATCAACCTCTATCGGAAGTTTTTGTATATTGCCAGCACGCTGTTGTTTGGCTACGGTGCGCTGGATGCGGCCTGGGGCTGGGTGCATGTGTTTGTTGTCGCCGTGCTGGTGCGGACAGGCCGTTTGCTCATGGCGCTGTTCTACTTTGTTTATGTGCTCACGCTGATGCTGCGCATGTATGAGCAATACGGCGCGCCCTATCTGGTGCACACGTTCTGGGCGGCGGCATGGCTCCTGCGGCCGGTTGGCGAAAAGGCCGCCGCGGCGTGGCGGTCGGTGCGCAGCCGCACGGCGCCGACGCCCGTTACCTATTCCATCGTTCTGCAAACCGCCGCCGCCGTGTTGCTGACGGTGCTTCTGGCCCAGCCGTTTATCGCTGAGATCAAACCGGCCCCGCCGCCCGAACCTGCCGAACGCGAGACGGCGCGGCTGTGTGCGGAGTTGACCGCGCCGGCCGACCGTATTGCGGTTTTTCCCGTTGCGCCCGACATTTACCGCGAGGCCAATCGCCAGCCCGCCGTTCCGTCGTTTTCCTACTACTACTGGCAGGATCGCGTGGGGCCGCTGCGCCGCGAAATGATTCGCGCTTTTGAAGAGCAAAAGGCCGCATTGGTCGTCATCAATTGGTGGGGACCGCCCGGCGGCATTTTTGCCTTCCGCAATATTGCCGAGGATATTCGCGACGCCATACGGCGCAACTATCAACCCCTGAGCGCGACTGTGCCGACTCTCTACGCGCGCAATGCCTCGTTCCACGAATTGCTTGGCCGTTATGAGCAAGTCCGCCGCGCGCCGGTCATCGAGGTGCCGGAACGGAATACCCTGCCCCTGGCGGTTTTCGGGCCTGTCGCTGCCACGCAGTTTCTTGCGTTCGACGAGCGTGTGACCAGCGCTCGGCTCGAGGTGCTGATCTCGGCCCTGCGGCGCGCCGACTCGACCGTTGAGTTTGAGTTCGGCTATATCGGTTCGAGCGGCGACCAGCGCATCCTGGTCCGCGAGACTTTTCCCGCCGCCGAGGTGCGCTATTATCCCGGCCTGACCGACCGCACCTACTGGCGGAGTTTCTCGCTGGCGCGCGCTGGAATTCTCAAACCTGGCCGCCGTTACTTTTTTCGCCTTCGTTCGCGCGATGCGGCAACGCCCGAAGCGCTCCAGGTGTGGTCGGCCCCGCGGCCGAATCTGGAGACCCTTGGCGAAACGCTGTACGGCGGCGCGCCCACCTCGCGCACACTCTGCTTCCGCCTGAAAGGCGTCACGCATCGCAAGGGAAGCGGCGTCTATCCGGTTGTCGAACAATCGTTGGGCCGCGTTGCTTTGGTCGCCGCCGACATTCGCCAGACCGTTGCGCTGAACGAGGCCACCACGTTGGCTGCGGCAGCGATTCTGCTGGGCAGCGGCGAGGGAACAAGCGTTCCGGCCGCACAACCGATGCGGTTTGAAATCCTCGACAGGAATGGCCGCGTGCTCGCCTCGCAAACCGTAGCCGCACCGACCGGCAAACGCGAATGGACGGACGCGGCGTTTCCGCCCCTGCTTGCCAAGCGCGGCGACGTGCTGACCCTTGCCCTCCGCGCCGATTCTCCAACTACCGGCGCGCTATGCCGCGCCTGGAGCGCAGGCTGCGATCTCTATTCAGGCGGCGGGTTGACGCTGGACGGGCAGCCGCGCGCGGACGACCTTGCGTTCAAACTCTATTCAGTCCCGCCGCGCCGGCAGGGTCTGCCCGACATTGCGGTCACGGCATTGACATTTGATCCGGCGTCACCGGTTCCCGCCACACCGGGCGCTCCGCTGCGTCTGACCCTGCGGCTGGAAAACCGCGGCACCACACCGACCGGTCCGTTTTGGGTCGAATTCATGGCCGCGCCGAAGGATCTCTCCGGCCCGACGGTGTTTCTCTGCGAGTCGCTTCCCGTCCCCGAGTTGAAAGCGGGGGAGGTTTTCGAACCATCCCTCAGCCGCTCGCTTCACCCGCTGGCCGACGGCCTCTATACGGTGACTGCGGTCGCTGACCGCATCCGCGAGGTCGCCGAATCGGACGAGGAGAACAACCGGCTGGAAGCGGAGGGTATGGACTTGCTGGTTGTGGCGCGGGAAAGCCGGATCAATCTGTTCGTGGACCAGTTCAAAGTCGCAGGCGCTCGCGCGCAGCGGGGCCGCACCCTGGAGTTTCAGGGATTGGTTTCCAACAACGGCAAGGCGGCCGCGGGGCGCTTTGTGATCGAATTCTGGGCCGCGCCTGAACCCGACCGCCCCGCTTCGCGCATAGCCCTTTGCGATCCGATCGTCATCGAGTCGCTGGCCCCCGACGCGCTGGTGGACTTGGCGGCCTATCCGCGCACACTGCGGCCGGAGATTCAGGTCGGGCGGCTTTACGTCGGCTGCACGGTGGACGCGCGCGACGAAGTGAACGAAGTGCACGAATGGGATAACACCGCAACGGCGGGGCCGATCGTCATCGAGCCGTGAGAGCGCCGGCCGCTCCCTGCAAACCGCACGCCGGCCAATGGGATTCTCGGATCAAAAAGGCCCGAGACTATTCGTCTGAATTCCGGGATGCGGATGCGATTTCCATCAGTCGCCGCACCTGGGAAATCAGCCGCTCCACCCGCGGGTCCAGATAAGCGCTGAGCTGCGGCGACGGCTTGCCATAGGAACAAAGGGCTTGGCTGTGAATGCCTTCAAGGGCTTCCCACAGCACGGCACAGTGTCCGCGAATCGCCTGGGCTGTGTCCACGCTTACCTGGTGTAAAGCAAGGTCGGCACAGATTTCCCCCAGTAACTCCCGAATAGGTCGAATGGCTTCGAGAATAGCACTCCGCTGTCGGGTGTGGAGAGTGTTTATTTCTTGATACATCACCGCCTCTGTTTCTCTGCCTTCCGCCCAGCGTTGGAACAGACAGAGCGCCCGATCCAGTGCGGCAAGCGTGCTGGAGACGGCGCGACGGTGGTTTTCGTCCAAAGGGACCGGCGTATGTTCGGAATCGGACATGGTGGAGTTCCGCGGCCGTGCGCGGCCTGCTCTATTCCTTCTGCCTGTGTGACAGCTCTGACAAGAGAATCGGGCTCGCCGCGCTCGCAATCGAGCAAGCACAAGTCCTTTTACGAACAGGCGCTATCCGGCATGGGCGGGGAGGAATCCGGCTCTCCAATAGCCTGAAATGTCGAACAGCACACATCCGCTCGCTCCCGCGTTTTGCAGCAATTCCGAGAGGCTTATTTCACGACCAGCACCGAACAGGGAACCAATCGCACCAGGCTTTGGCAGGTGCTTCCCATCACCCGGTCGTAGAGGGCAGAATGCCCCATGAACCCGATAACCAGAAGGTCAAAGCCATGGGCTTTGACAAACTCGATGATACTCTTGATTTCATGGCCCACGACAATATGGCAGCGGATCTCGACCCCTGCCTGAGCGGCCATTTCGCGGGCTTTGAAAACCGCGGCACGAAAGCGATGATTCGACACCTCTTTTTCTTCGACCACCTCCCCGATCGTTTCGGCCAGTCGCGGGATTTCCTCCACGGAGATCGTGTGCAATTCCGCTCCTGACAGGCGTGCCATTTCAATGGCCGCCAGCAGGGCTTTGAACGACCCCTCGGAACCGTCCAAACCGTGCAGAATTTTGTTAGGCATGTCAGCGCTCCTTTGTCTGAGATGGAACCGCCAGCGGGGTTGCGGTAGCCTTGCCGTGCCTGCGGTCAGCGATCTCCTCTTCGACCGGCACCGCGGCAGGCTGGAACCAGCGTTGCGCAATCAGCGTGGGAACCACCGCGCTGCCAATTACGACCGCGACCAAAATTGTGTATTGTTCCGCATTGATGATGCCGTTATTCAATCCGTATAGGGCCGAGATCGTGCCAAAGGTCAACCCGGTGGACATCATGAGTGTGGTATAGATGCCCTCGAGAGGTCGGAAATCGAATTTTCGGGTTAGCGGCCAGACTCCGATGAACTTGGTCGCCATCTTGAGCGCCAGCAAGAGCGCGATCAGCCCTAGCGATGCAAGAATTGTCTGGAATCGGACCAGAGAGCCGGCCTTGAGAAAGTAGAAAGGCGTCAAGAAAGTAAAACTCATCACGCGCATCCGATGCGCCAGAACCCGTTCCTGCAAGAAGTAGGGCGCCAGCACCATCCCGATTAAATAGGCCGGCAGAACCGCTTCGGTCTTGGCCATGTTGGCCAATCCGCCCAATAGGAAGAGAACCAGCAGGAGAAATTTCGTTTCTGGTTCGCTGATTCGACTGCCGGCCCGCTGGAAAAACTTCGGAACCCAACGGGGCAAGTACCACATCGCCGCTGCCGTGGCGATGGCAAAACACGCCAGCCAACCATTGTAATTGGCAAACAGAATGCCGAGCGCCAGCACCGTTCCCAGGTCGGTGACAAAGCAAGCGGCAAGAATGATTTTGCCCATTTCTGTCTGGTTATATCCGGTCTCGACCATTACGGAGTAGGTCACCGCCACGGAGGTTGTCGAGAGCGCGATGCCCGCGATCATGGCCTGCGGCCCCGACCAGTGGCAGAGATAGCGGGTCCACAAAAGACAGCCTAGAAAAGGGGCGAGGAAGCTGCCCGCTCCGATGCCCACGCTTGCCGCGAAATGTTTCCGCACGACCGCTGGGTCTATCTCCGCGCCGGCTAGAAACGTTAACAAGATCGCTCCGACCCCGGCCAGATAGTTCACCCACGCCTCGATGGGCAGGCCGATCCAGTTGCCCGCAAGCATCCCGACGAATATCTCGATCAAAGCCACCGAGATCCCCATACGGATGGAGATCAGCGAGGCCAGAAGGGCCAGTCCGAGCCACAGCGACGATTGTATCCACAAGGACTCCATCAGAGGTTCCAATCTCCTTTTTGCGTTTCGGGGGCGAACTGTTCCTGGAAACGGGCTGCAATGCTTTGCAGTTCTTGTTCCGCGGACAGCAACACTTCCATCTGCCGGACAACGGTGTTATGGTGTTCGGCGCGCCGGCGTTTGGCCGCCTCGATCGCGCCCAGAATCGCCGACCGGGTATCCTCGAAACCCGCATCCAACTCGCTGCGGAAACGGCGAAACAGATCATCCAGGTCCTGCAGAAGAGACCAACGTAGGTTTTCCACATTGCGCACCGCAAGCAATTCCACCTGGGCCATGAGTCGTTTTCGACGGCGCGACTGCCGCCATTTGCGCGGCAACAGCCGCTCCCAAACATCCGGCGGGATCGCCCCTAAAGCCGTGAACCATTCATGGGTGATCCAGTGGGGCTGGCGGCTGGCTGCCAAAGCCGGCGCGGGTTGCCGGGCGGGCAGAGGAATGTCGAAGATGCCGGATGCGGCCTCGCGCAGACTGTGTGCCAGATCATTCATGCGCGCCCGATAGGGCTCGAACGCCTGGAGAATGTGGAGAGAAAATCCTCGAAACACCTCGGCCTGTTTTGATTCGAGGTATTCGGGAACGGCTTGTTCGAGGGCGCGTTCGACCTGCGCAGGATCGCAATCCTCCGCCTCGCGCGAGACGCACTTCTGCACAACTCCCTGCAGCAGCGCCCGCAACTCCGTGCGCAGATGATCGGCCTCCGATTCCAGCCGCGCCCGAAGGCGTTTTCGGTCGCCCTCGATCAAATCGCCGGCGGCCATGCGCTGGCGTTCAACCTCGCGGAGTTTCTGTTCGAACACGTGCAGACGGTTCTGAAGATCGGCCAGGGGCATTTGGAGGGCGCGACGGGTCAGTTGCACCCGCAGCAAGGCATTGGCAAGAATCTCGCAGGCTTTTCGGCAGACTGCCGTTTGGAATGCATGGCTCTTTTCGTTCGCCAGGAAATCCTGGAGGTGCTTTTCGAGTTCGGGCACTCCGCTTTGACTCCACAAGGCTGTGTCGCTGCTCTCCCTGGCCTTCAACGCCCGCAAAGCCGATGTGACAAAGATTGGAGTCTGGCGCGGCAGGCCGAGATTGCGAACAAGCAACTGGCGAAAAAACTCGACGGCGGTATGCAACTCTGACTCGGCGAGATAATCGGCCTTGTTGAAAATGAAAAACACGCGCACCGCATTGGCCTGCACTTTTTTCAAAAACTCCACTTCATTTTCCGTCAGCGGCGGGTCGGCCGAAGTCACGAACAGCGCGGCATCGCATTCGGCCAGAAAGTTCAGCGCGGTTGCCGTATTATGGGCGAACGTGGAACCAATCCCGGGCATGTCGATCAACACCACCCCGCCCTGCAGAAGCGGTGCGGGGTGGAACACTTCGACGCGGGCAACTTCCTTGACATTGTGTGGATTTGCGCTTTCCGCCACAAACCGGGTCAGAAATGCAGCCAGTTCGGCGGCTCGCTCGCTGGCGAACTCTTCGCCGTCGCGCTTATCCCGATGAACGACGCGAACCTTGCGGTGCGGCCCATGCCGGATAAAGGTGGGAATTGCGGTCAGCGGCACGACAGAACTGGGCAGGACGGCCTCGCCCAGCAGAGCGTTGAGAAGAGTACTCTTGCCCCGTTTGAACTGGCCGAGGACGGCCAGATGGAACCGGTCTTCGGCGAACCGCGCGCAAAGCGTCTCGAACCTTTGGCAATCGGCTGCAAATTCGCTGCCCAGGCGCGCAAGCACTTCTTTCCCTTTTTCCGCCATCAACGCTATATCACTATAACGCGCAGAAGAGCGCGCACATGAACCGGGCCTGCTCGCAGTGCATTCGCTGGGGCTGCCGTTTATGATGAGGGATACGTCGGAGGCGGGCTTGTACATTCGCGACCCCTGCCAGACTTGGTGCGCTGGTAGGAGTCATCAGCCGTTTTCAAGGCGGTTTCCGGGGGACTCCATCCCCATGAAAAAAGCGAGTAAATCCCCTCATGCCAAACCGCTCTCGTCAAGGGCATTCTGAACCTTTTTTCTCCAGCAGGGCACGGATGGCCGCTTCGAGGCGGGCCAGAATCTCCTCGCGCGATAGACCGCGCGGGTCTATGGGCCGCCCCAGCCGCACGCGCACTTTGCGCGGGCGGGGAAAGCGCATCCGGGGTCCCCAGCACTCGAACGCGCCGATAATGGCGGCCGGAAGAATCGGGGCGCCGGTCTCTTCGGCCATCAGTGCGACGCCGCCCTGAAACTTTTGCAACTGGCCGGTTTTGGTCATATGCCCTTCGGGGAAAATGCCGATGCAGCGTCCGCGCCGCAGCGCCCAGAGCGCGCGGTTGAGCGGCTCGCGGTGGCCTTTTCCGCGTTCGATCGGGATCGTGCCGAACATGCGCATGAACCACCGCATGTACCAGCGGTCATAGTATTCGCGGGCGGCCAAATAGTGGATGAGACGGGGGACTGCGGCGCCGAGCAGGAAGGTGTCAATCCAACTGCTATGGTTGGCCGCCACGATCAGCGACCCGGTCAAGGGGACGTGCTCGCGGCCCTCGTGCTCGACGCGACAGTAGAGCCGGAGCACAACGCGGGTGATCCAGCGGATGATGGTATGGCGGGCAAATTCGTCGCTGAACCGGATGCCCGTCGAGGCGGCAAACAGCGCGATGCAGGCAATGAGGACAATTAGGCCGGTCAGGCCGCGCGGCAGAAGCCAGGCGGAGATGATCATGGCCAGGAGAATGGCCGTTGCGTCGCCAAGGCCGTTGAGGGCGAAAATCCGCCCGTGCAGGCGCTGCGGCGTCGAGCGCTGGAGCAACGTGACCACCAGGACAACCAGCGCGCCGCCGAACGCGCCGATGACCATGAGAAGCGGGGCCACGACCTCCCAATAGATGCGCGGGCCGGCGGCCTCTTCGGCCAGCATCCGCCGCCACAGGCCAAACGGCAAAATGGCAAGAGCCATGAAAAAGAAGCAGCGCGCAACCACGCGGTCGGCCGAGCGGATCCACTGCTGCGTGAGCGTGGTGATGATGGCGCCCGCTGTCATGCTGAGGCTGAGAACAAGAGCGGACAGAAGGGGATTCTCCCCCCAATCTCCCATATTGCGCACCAGCCGCACGACCGAGAGCACGGTGGCCACTACCAGACCGGCGGCAAAATAGACGGTCGCCGACAGTACCACCAGCTGCACGACTCTTCGATGCTCGTGGATGTAGCGAATGCCCTCGCGCACGGCCGCGGCCAGAGCCAGTCGTTCCGTGCGTTGGGTTCCGCGCGACCTAGACGATTGCGGCTCCACCCAAGCAACAAAGGCGGCGCAGAGAAGCGCGGCCAGCGAACAATATCGAAAATACACCGGCAGCGACATCGGCTCTGCGCCGTTCAACCTGGCGGACAAGAACGGCACCACGGCCGCCGCCAGCGGCGCGGCAAAACAGCACAGCGAGTTGGCCGCCGTCCACTGCACCTTGGGAACTATTTGCGGAATCAATGCCGTCTTCGCCGAATGAAACACGGCCGCCGAAACCGCCAGCACAACCAATCCGGCGTAACACCACGTTGCCGCCGGAAACCCCTCCTGCAGCATCCGGTCCCCCAGCAACGACATGGTCAGGCACACCATCAGCAATACCAGTGCCGCCGCAATTGCCGCCGCTTTTCGGGAGATGCGATCGGCGACAACTCCCGCCACAGGGGCAAATACAATGATGGGCAGAAGAAGCCCTGCGGCAATCGGAGCAAAGAGGCGGAGGAAGGAGGAGAATTCCCCGCTGGCAAAGAACAGAAAACTCAGACCCGACAGACCGACCCCAACATAAAAGGCCAGCTGGCCCAGCCACAGCAGGACAAAGTCGCGGTTGGTGGCCAACACCCAGTAGTCGCGCCAAGACCCGGTTGCCCCGGTTGCTTTGGTTGGGGAATCTGCCGCCATTTCCGCCTGCCGCTTTCTGGTGTATCCAGACAACCCATTCACCATGCCCATGTCCGGCGGTCTGTCAACCTTACTTTCTGGAGGGGGCCTGCAATGGGCGCATCTGCGGAAATCCCTTTTCCGCTCTGTACCGGTTGCCCTGCGATTCCCTATTGACGCTCGGGATCGGCTCGATAGGCTGCCGACCGTTCGGATTTGTTGGAGCCCCATCATATTCCGCATCCCAAAGGAGGAGGCCACGCATGGAAGTTATCATCACATCCGACTATGACGAAATGAGCGTAGTGGCTGCCCGGATCATCCGCCGCCAAATCATCCGCAAACCCAATTCCGTTCTGGGACTGGCGACCGGCGGGACGCCTCTGGGCACCTACAAGGAGCTCATTCGCATGCACCGCGAGGAAGGATTGGATTTCTCCAAGGTCACGACGTTCAATCTGGACGAGTATCTCGGCCTGCCGCCCTCGCACGACCAAAGCTACAACTACTTCATGCAGGAAAACCTGTTCAAACACATCAACATCAATCCGGCTAATGTCCACGTTCCCAATGGCATGGCCGAGGACATTGACGGATATTGCACGTGGTATGAGAACGAAATTCGCAAGGCCGGCGGCATTGATCTGCAGCTTCTGGGCATCGGCAGCGACGGCCATATCGCGTTCAACGAGCCGGGCTCGTCGCTCGGTTCGCGGACGCGGCTAAAAACGCTGGCCGAGTCCACCATCAAGGACAATGCGCGGTTTTTTGCCCGCGAGAACGACGTGCCCCGGTTTGCCATCACGATGGGTGTGGGAACGATTCTCGAAGCACGCGAGATTCTTCTGATTGCCAACGGAGAAAAGAAAGCGGCTGTATGCGCCGAATTTATTGAAGGCCCGGTGACCGCAAGAGTTACGGCCAGTGCGCTCCAGTTGCATCCGCGCGTCTATGTGGTGCTCGACGAGGCTGCCGCCTCGAAACTCGAGCACGCCGATTATTATCGGTGGGTGCAGCAGGAAAAGCAAAAGCTGTCCGGCATCGCCTCGCAGGTGTCGTTTTTGCGCCGACCGGTGGCGAAAAAGTAGAAGATTTTGCTTACGTTGAACCGCCGGCAGTCCAACGTCAGTAACGGACCCCATGGAGAGCGATAACAAATCCAGCGCGCGCCGGCGCGGGTCAATACGCGGTAATGATCCCCATGTACTGTTCAACGCGCAACAGCGCGTCGGTGATCTGCTGGCGGACGATCTTTTCATCGCCCCGCACGAAACGATCGGTTAGAAGCCGGCGCTGAATGGGCGGACGCTCAAGGTCGCGCAGCATGGCGCGCAGGAACTCGCGTGTCATTTCGGGATCAAACTGGACGCTCAGGCCGTTGACCAGTTCGTCGAGGCAAGCCTTGAACGGCAGGGCCCGGCGGTAGGGCCGGTTGGAAGACATAGCGTCGAAGGCGTCCACCAGGCCGATGATCTTGTGAGAGAGGTCGAGGTTGCGGCGGGGTTGACGGGGTGAAAACTCGTCATACGCCGGTCGGTCGTGGTGGTGCAGGATGGTATAAGCGAGGTGTTCCCACGGGAATTGAATATGGGAGAGGATTTCGGCGCCGAACCGGGTATGGGCGCTCATGGCGGCGTATTCGGTCAGATCGAGCGCGCCGGACTTGGTGAGGATCTCGCGGTCTACAAGGATCTTGCCAATGTCGTGGAGCAAACCGGCGAAATACATCCCTTCGACTTCATGGGGCGTGAAACGCATTTCCTGCGCCAACACGGCAGCCATTTGAGCCACGCGTAGCGAGTGCTCCTTCGTATAACCGTCCTTGATATCTATGGCCGCAAGAAAGGCCATGACCGCCTGGCGGTAGAGTTCCTTGATAGCGCCGGCCAGTTGGTCGAGCTCGCGGCGTTGTTCGGTCAGGCGGCTCAGCACGACTTGATTGTAAAGATAGACCGCCAGGTTCTGGCACATGCCGCAGAGCAGGTCGTTTGATGCGGACGCGCGAGCGTTGCGATCGCACGCGCTGTCGAAAAGAAACAGTCCCACCAGTTCGCCGCCAGTAACCAGAGGAATGGCCATGCGGCGGTCCGCGGCCGGCGAGCCAGCCACATCCTCCAGCAGGGCCGTGCAGTCAACCGGCAGCAGGCGAAAGGGGATTGGGCGCGGTTTTCGAACCAGCTCCTGGCGGGCGGAAGCCGCCAGCATCAGCGGCGGCAGGTCGTCAAGCGAAACGCCGCGACCGGCCGCGGCCAGCAGCGACTCGCCGCTGTCGTGGACGGCCAAAAGCACTGCGCGGTTTAGCCCGAAGGCCTCGACCATCGCCGCAACAGCAGAGTCCAGGGTTCGCCGAATCTGGGTCGCCGGGTTCATTTCCCGGCTGAGATCGGCCAGCGACTGGAAGTAGAGTAAAATGCGATGCATCTCGCGCACATCCGACCGGCCAAACATTCGGACTGCCTCGACCGATGCCGAGGCCTGACAGGATTCTTCTGTATGTGCAGGCTGAATGACCACCGGCGGGATACCTCCCTGTATGCACCTATGCACCTGCCGACATGCGGGCAGGACGGGTCTTCCGAGAATCTCCTACGCAGGTCCGGCTGCTTGTTCCATGTCTCCGGTATCTTCGCGCCGGTAAAACAAAACAATTTCTGTTTCGCTTTGCATCGAACGAATGTTTACGGCATCGGAAAACTGGCTCAGGCTCTTTAGGCGTTGTTGGGCAAGGGGGAATCCGATGTGAGACTCGCCTGGGGCGGCCTCGCCCCGCCGGCCTCCAATCACCACCTCGATGCCGTCCGGCGCGGCGGCACAACGAAAGCGAATCTTGTCTGCCGTATCCCCCAATGCTTCCGCCACGTAGAGCACGGCCTGGCGGACAGCCAGCTTCATCCGAGCGGTCTGCATGGGCGGGCAACCGGCGGTGCGTGCTACCTCGCCAATAGCCTCGGCGGCTGCGTGCTCAGGTGCGCCTCCGACTGTCAGCGTCAGCTCCGCACGGAGCGGCGCGCTATCGCCGCCGTTTGCATTGACCACTATTCTGTCGGGCAATGCGGGCGATCCTTCTGTCGCCTCGCGCCAGGGAGAATCGGCCGACAGAACCTGTGTGGCAAGGAACTGAACCATATCCAGGTTCCCGCTGAACAGGTGCAGTTGGGCGCACATCTGGCGTGCGGCGCGGGAGAATCGTTCGCGCGCAATCAGCCACACGCGGCGCACGGGCTGGCCGCTTCGCGCTTCGAGGCGGCTGCGCAATTCGAGCGACGCCGCGACCTCGTCCACGCCCAGTGTGTCGGGTGTCGGCCAAACGAGAACCATCCATTGCGTTTCATTTCCCGGCGTCATCTGCCGGTCGCGAAACCCTCGTGCGGAAAAGATTATCGGTTTGCCGATAGTTTCCTTGCCTCCGGGCAACTCCAGTTGGACGCGGGCAATGGCGGTGATAAACGGGAGCCGCACCATCGTGGCCGACGCGCTCAATCCGTTGCGCGGCCCATTGGCCGCAGGCGGTGCATAGTCTTCGTGATAGTGAAACCATTCGGCGGGGACGTACTGGCCGCGAAAGGCTTCAAGCAAAGGTTGCAAGCGGGCCAGGAATCCGGAAACTACGCCCTCGAGCGGGGGTGTGGTTGCGCTTTGCACGCGGCGGGCGGCCAGACGGCGTAACAATTCGGCATTCGACACGGCAGCACAGTCGCCCCATGCCAGCACGGCGGCGACATCGCGGAGCACGGGATCGTCGGTCAGCCCGAATGTTCCAAACGATTGTTCAACTGCCCCAAGCAGCTGCAACGCACAGATCGTCTTTTGCAGCTGCCGGGGATCGAGCCCGCTTTTCCTTTGGAGCGCCTCGTATTCAATCCGCTGGGGATAGGCCTCTGCCAGGAGAGCGCACAACTCGACGGCCTTTTGCCGCTCGGCCGGTTCCGGAAACTGAACGGAGAATTGCGCGCGCCAATACCAGTGGATCGCGCCTTCGCGGATTTCCTGCGCATAGACCTCGCCGAAGCGGGCGGTCGAGTCGAGCGCTGTTTCGCTGAGACTGGCCCGCCGTGCCACATTATGCAGATACAGCGGCAGACCGGCCAACTGCGGAAGACTTCGCTCGACAGGCCCTACGTTCATGGCCACGCCCACCTGATCGCACAGGTGCTGGAAGGCGGCCAGTGCCTCGTGCGAATCCAAAGGCGGAATCTCGTGCACGGCCAGATGCTCGGAGGCCGACTGGGGGCCGAGCAGGTATCGCAGCGCAACAGGCGAGTCGCACAGAAAGACGGGTGCGGTCGGCGACTCCAGCCGTGCAACCAGATGTCGAAGCAGGGGGACTGGGCGGTTTTCAAAATGAACGGATGCCAAATAGCGCGCATTATCGAGAATCATCACACAGCGGCGGTCGTCGAGGATTTCCGTCATGTAGTCGGGAAAATGAACCAGAAGCGTCAGAGTCTCGATGGCGTCGCGGCGTTTCCATGCGCGCCCGAACGCCTCGCAGACTTGGCGCAGGGCGGCGCGGCGGCACTGCGCGCACTGGGGCGCGTTGCTGTGCCAGGCGTCCACACATTCCTGCACGTCGGCTTCCGTGCCCTCGTCCGCCAGATGGTATTGGCCAAGCCACGTGTTGAAACAGCTGCGGGCCAGATCGAACAGATCCAGCTGATAGGGCTGAAGGCAATAAGAGAAGAAAACGGCCGACGGATCGTCGCGCAACGGACCGGCCAGCGCTGAGCGAATCAGTTCGCTCTTGCCGCAGCCGCGCATGCCGCCGATCAGCCCGCCGCCGGTTTTCCCTTGCGCAGCCTCGCGCAGGAAAAGCACCAGCGCAGCCTGTCGGCGTCCCAGATCAAAGCGCTCGTCGTCGGGAACGGAAGGATTACCGTAAGGCAAACGGCCCCATTCGATTGCCATGGTTCAGGTCTTCTACCGGCGCCTCAACATTGTCAACCGGCTTGCGTCCGACCGGTTCCGCTCTACAGCGTCTTCACGAACAGGATCAGGGCGACTCGACAGCCTTCCACGGCATTCGCGGCCGTGGGGGAGAAGTATGACCCGGACGGCAACAAGATCGTCTGCGTGCTCAGCGCAGACTGCCGCCTGTCACACAGGGGGAAGTTTACTGCGGCTGCGCTCCGGCGCGTCAAGGACAAAAAGCGCTTTTTGCAAAGATTTTTCCTCCGCCCAGTCTGTCATTGATTTCTAGATCATGCCGGGTTTCCTTATCCAGTCAGGGAGCCGTCGTCATGTTTAAAAAAACTATCGCTCGCGCGCTCACCATCGCCGGCAGCGATTCCGGCGGCGGGGCCGGCATTCAGGCCGACCTCAAGACCTTCGCCGCCCTTGGCGTCTTTGGGGTTTCGGCTATTACGGCTCTCACTGCTCAAAACACACAGGGCGTGGCTGGCGTTCATGCCGTTCCTGCTGATTTCGTCGAGCTGCAAATTGCCGCGGTCATGTCGGACCTCGGCGCCGATGCCGCAAAAACCGGAATGCTGGCCAATCGCGAGATTGTGCTCGCCGTGGCCCGTGCCGTCGAGCGCCACCGCATCGAGCGGCTGGTCGTGGACCCGGTTCTTCTGTCCAAACACGGCGCGCCGCTTCTGGCCGACGATGCGCTCGGTGCATATCGTACGGCCCTTTTGCCGCGTGCCCTGATTGTCACGCCCAATGCGCCCGAAGCGGCGCGTCTGGCCGGCTTCGATGTCGCCGACGGGCAGTCGCAGCGCCGTGCCGCCGAGGCGATCGCCCGCATGGGGCCGCGCTACGTCCTTGTCAAGGGCGGGCATCTGCCGGACAGCGGTCACGTGACCGATTGTCTGTTCGATTCGCACACAAAAACCTTCCGGGAATTCGTTTCGCCGCGCAATCGCTCGCCCCACACACACGGCACGGGTTGCGTGCTGTCGGCCGCCATTACTGCCTTCCTCGCTTTGGGGCGCGAGCCGGCCGAGGCCGTCGAGCGGGCTATTGCTTTCGTGAATCAAGCGATTCAGCACAGCCTGGCAATCGGGAGCGGCATTGGTCCGGTGGATCCTTGCTGGGGAGTCCGTCCGCCGATATGGCCGCGCGCGGCTGTCGGAAACGAGGGGCACGATCCGAAACGGCGGGAATGTTCATGAGTTTGCGAGATCTTCTTATCGCTTTGCTCGACGCCGCCACGCGTCCCATTCTTGTTCCCGTCTACTTGCTGGCTGCGCGCTGGAGTGTCGGCTTTGTGCACCGGCACCGCAATCGCGCCGAGGCCGCAGCGGCAGAGACCGGCGCACCGCTGCCGTTTCCGCCCGACTGCCCGGCACTCGCCGACCCGCCGGAATGGCCGGCCGTTGCCATTGTCATTCCCGTGCTCAACGGCGAAGCGGTTCTTGGGCAGTGTCTCGAATCGCTTCACACCCTCGATTATCCGCGCGACCGCATGGACCTCATTGTTGCCGACAACGGCTCGACCGACCACAGCATCGAGATTGCCCGCCGCTTCGGCGCGCGGGTGGTCCAGCAGCCCAAGCGCGGCGCCGCTGCTGCCCGAAACGCCGCCATTGTCGCCGCCCGCTTCGAGTGGATTGCCATGACCGATGCCGACTGCGTGGTCCATCCGCTGTGGCTGAAACATTTGGTAGCGGCGGGACTGCGGGAGAGGTGTGCGGCGGTCGGCGGACGCATTTTGTCCATCTGCCGCGATCCGGTTGTGCGCGAGTTTTGCGCGCGCGAAGCTGTCCTCGATCAAGAGGCAGCTGTCGCAGGCCGGCTGTTGCCCTTTCCGTTTATCATTACCGCCAATGCGCTGTTCCGCCGCGACGCGCTGGAGGCTGTCGGCGGATTTGACGAGGATTTCGCCGATGCCGCTGCAGAGGACGTAGACCTCGGATGGCGGCTTTCGGACGCAGGCGCCTCGATGGCTTTTGCTCCGCACGCGCTCATAGCCCATCGGCAACGCGAACGGGCCGAGGACATTCATGCGCAATTTTACCGCTATGGCCTGAGCGAGGCGAGGCTGTATTTGAAACATGCTCATCGCTTCAGTCGCCGCGACCTGTCGAAGCATCTCTGGATTCGGCCAATTCTGTATCGGCATTTCTGGAAGGCCTTGCTGCATTGGGCGGCTGCGCGCAATGCGGCTACGAAGCACCTGTGGAAATTGGTGGTATTCAAAGAACTGGGCCACATGGCTGGAAAAATGGAAGGCGCGCGGCGTTGGAACACGCGGCGCTGCTTTCGGCTCTGGACCTGGGAATGACCCTCTCGCTTGCCGACTACGAAATCCTCTGCCTTTCGCATTT
>JADFCW010000006.1 GCA_017161705.1 Candidatus Sumerlaeota bacterium
GCTGGGAAACCACGCTGTTTCAGCGCCCGCAGCAACTAATGTCGCAGTTCGACGCCATGGGCATCCGGGTTTTCTATATCAGCCAGTGGTCCACGCGCAAATGGATCAGGGCCTGGCGTTCCGCCCGTTGGGACGAACTGCGGGGGCGCTCCGGCCGCCAGCTGCTCTGGCGCAACCTGCCCTATCTGCCCGGCGTTCACCGTTGGCCGGTGTTCGAGCGTCTTAATTTTCGGTTGTTCGGCATGGCTACGCGTGCGCTGGTCGCCCGCCATTGCCGCTGCCCGCTTCTGTTGTGGGTCTATCATCCTGCCGCCGTCCAAATGCTCCAACACATCCCGCACAAAGTCCTCGTCTATGACTGCATGGACCCGTTTGCGGCTTTCCGCGCCGAGCGAATCAAGGAACGCATCATGCGGCACGAGCGGGATCTTCTGCGCCGCGCCGACGTGGTTTTCACCGGCGGCCTTTCGCTGCAGGCGGCCAAGGAAGGCCTCAATCCGCGCACCTACTGTTTCCCCAGCGGCGTGGACCTCGACCATTTCGGCCGCGCGCTCGACGGCCGCGCCCGGCCCGCCGCCGATGTCGCCCGCCTGCCCCGTCCGGTGTTCGGCTACTGGGGCGCCGTAGACGAGCGGATAGATTTTGATCTGCTCGAAGCGCTTTGCCGCCGGTTTCCGCACGGATCGGTGGTGCTGGTCGGGCCGTTGGTCGGAATGGACCGCCCACCGCTCGCGGTTCCAAACTGCCACTATCTCGGCGGGAAAGACTACGCGGTGTTGCCCGACTATCTGGCCGCGTTCGATGTCTGCCTGCTGCCGTTTGCAACCACAGCGCTGACCGCCTCGATCAGCCCGACCAAGACCCCGGAGTATTTGGCCGGCGGCCGGCCGGTAGTCTCGACTTGCATTCCCGATGTAGCGCGCACATGGGGCGATGTCGTATCTGTGGCTGAAACCCCCGAGGCCTTTGTGGAATTGTGCGCGCGCGAACTGGTCCGCCCCCGCCCCGACCCGCGTCTTGCCGATGCCGCCCGCTCGCGCGCCGCCGCGTGGGACGCCATTGCACGCGCAATGCGGGAAAAGATCGAGGCCGCTCTGGCCGCGCGCTTCTAAGAAAAGAAAAACAGCGGACGGGTGCACTCCTTGACAAGAAAGCACGGGGTTGCAGCTGCAGGCGGGAGCGGGGCGATCGCAAATCCTGCCCGGCCGCTCGGAGCAGATCCGGCGCGATGGAATCGGACAAAATGCGCTTATAGCGAGTCTTCCGCGGGAACTGCTTCACCTTCTTCGCGCGCAATCGCCGGGTTCATTCGGGTGGGAATGATGCGGCGCATATCGTGAAGCCATTCCTTCAACAGGGCCTGCTGGACATACATGAGGTATTCGGCGCGCACCTGCGCCAGTTCCTTGCGGAATTGCTCGCGCGAAGGCTCCTCGCGTTTTTCGAAATACCAGACCACATAGGCAATGGGACTCCGCGGGTCGCCTTGCGTGGTCAGATGCAGCGTCCCGACCGTGTAGCCCAGCGTCAGATGACGAAACAGGGGGTCGAGGCCGGGCAGCACCCGGTCGGCCTGCTCGCGCGTGAACGGCTCGCTTTGCACGAGGGTATAACCTTTGGCTTCCGCGAACTTCTTCAGGTCGTCCAGCGTTTTGGACTGGCGGAGCAGGTCGCGGGCTTCGGCATGGGCCAGCTGCGCCGCCTGCGATGTGACGTAGTCTTCGCGGACGGATTCGATGACTTTTTCGAACGGCGGGATGTGGGCCGGTTCTTTCTTCTTCAATTCGAGCACAAAATAGGCCTCGCGGTTGCGCAACACGCCCTCGGTGAATTCGCCTTCCATGAGGTCTTTGACCAGCTCCAAGTCGTCAATGAAAGACCCCAGACCGGGGATTCGGGCGGCGTCCAGGTCCACCAGCGGGGATTCCTCCACGGGCAACTTGGCGGCTTCGGCGAACGAATCCAGATTGGAGAAGGATCGTCCGGCCAGCAACTCCTTTAGGGCTCTTCCGCGCTCGTTGAATTCCTTTTCTGCCATTTCACTTCGCACCAGGTCGGCCACTTCGTCCTTGACCTCCTCGAACGGGCGAATGCCGGCGGAGGTCGCCTTGTCGCATTTGATCAGATGCAACCCCATGGCGGTGCGAACCGGCGAGCTGACCTGATCGGGTTGGAGTGCCAGGGCGACGCGCTTGAATTCGTCGCCATAGGGCACCACGGGAGCGTTTTCGCGAACAGGCGAGAGAATTTGGCCGCCGCGCTTCCTGGACGGATCGCTGGCATCTGCACTGTTGAGCGGGTCCTCGCTGAACTCGTCGGCGAGTTGGGCAAAATCGGCGCCCCCCTTGATCTTCGCCGCCAGGTCGTTGATCTTTTTCGTGGCCGCCTCGACGGCCGTTGTAGCGGCATCCGTCGGCAGCTTTAGCATAATGTGGCGGACCTCGGCCGTGCGGGGAATAGCAAACAGATCCTTCTTGTGTTTCTCGTAATAGGCGGTCAGGGCCTCGGTGGTCGGATGCATTTCCCGCGTAATGTCTTCGAGCCGAATGGCCACATAGCGGAACTGGGCGCGGTCGCCCACGCGATACGCACTGCTGTGCGTGTCGTAGTAAGCGCGAAGGGCGTCGGTGGTCACTGTGACCTTGCCGGCAAAATCATCGGTGGGGATTCGCACATATTGGATTTGGATTTTTTCCTGTCCGATCAGGTATTCCTGCCACAGTTCAAACAGCGAGGCTTTGGCGCGGGCGAAAATATAATTGCGGGCCTTGGCCAGAGTTTCCCGATAGATTAAATCATTGGCGAGTTGCTCCTCCGTCATGCCCATTTGGGCCAATTGGCGCCGGATGGCATCGCTGGTTTGTCCCGCGAATGCTTGCGCCAACATGGCGCGCAGTTCCGGCTCCGTAACGGCCAGGCCCTCTTGCTCCGCCAGGCGCTGCAAGTAGTAGGCTTCCTGCATCTGGCGGGCCACTTCGCGGCTGGTGATGAGGTTGGAGAAGTCCTCGCGCGTAGCCTCGATCCCCTGTCCCTGAAGAATGCCCTCGTATTGCCGCGCGAGTTCCTGTTGGACGATTGCAGGGTCTATTTCGGTCAGCGGCCGCCACCGCAATCCCCACCACCGGTCTTTGACAAAAAGCAGGCTCAGGCGCTCGGCCTCTCGCTGCTGCTCGGAACGCTGCCATCCGTAGAAAAATACAAACGAAGGGATCACCAGGACCAGCGTCCAGAACATGATCCCTTTCATCATCCGTCGAGAACGAAGTTGTTTCAGCATAACACCTTTCCCTTGTTTGGTCGTCTGCCTCCCGGGAGAGGCAAGGCCTCAGCCGATGACTGCTCCCCTGGTCATTCAATTCGCCGCGGTATTCTCTGCGGGAAGCGCCAAAACCTGGATGATTGGCCCAGAGCCGGCGGCCGGTCAACGTCAATCCGCCGTAACCACAACCCTGCAGAACCGGTGCTTGCCGACCTTGAGCAGGTGCTCCCCCGGTTCGACCGTCGTGCGAAGATGATCGCACCGCAAGCCGTCAATGTCCACGCCGCCTGCAGCGATCAGGCGTTTGGCCTCGCGGCGCGACTCAGCCAGACCGGCGGCCAGAAGAACATCGAGAATGGGCAAGGCGGCGCCGGTTTCGCTGCGAAGGTGCGCGATCGGCACCTCATCCGGCGCCTGCCGCTCGCGAAACACTCGATCAAACTCGGCAGCGGCGGCATCGGCAGCCGGTGCATTGTAAAACCGGGCGACAATTTCGCGCGCGAGGCGCGCTTTGGCATCGCGCGGATGCAGCGCGCCGGACTCCAGGGCTGTGCGCAGCTCGGCCACCTGCGCCTCGTCGTATTGCAGCACAAGCGCAAAATAATCGAGCATGACCGAGTCGGCCAGACTCATGGTTTTGCCAAACATCTCCCGCGGCGGCTCGGTGATGCCGATGTAGTTGCCCAGCGACTTGCTCATTTTTTTCACGCCGTCGAGCCCAACCAGCAGGGGCGTGGTGAGCACAATTTGCGGCTCTTGTCCCCAGGCGCGTTGGAGCTCGCGCGCCACGACAAAATTGAATTTTTGATCGGTGCCGCCGACTTCGATGTCCGCCCGCACGACTATCGAGTCATAGCCCTGATAGAGCGGGTAGAGCAGCTCGTGGATGAAAATGGGCCGCTCTTCCACAAAACGTTTGTGAAAGTCATCGCGTTCGAGCATCCGCGCGACTGTGTATTTGGCGGCCAGTTCGATGGTGTCGCGCGCGGTCAGTTTGCTCAGCCACGCGGAATTGTACACCACCTCCGTTTTTTCTCGATCGAGGACGCGATAGATCTGGTCGAGATACGTCTTGGCGTTCTCGGCCACCTGCTCGGGCGATAGTTGGGGCCGCGTGGCCGACTGGCCGGATGGGTCGCCGATTTGCGCCGTAAAATCGCCGATGATAAACACGATCTGGTGGCCGAGATCCTGCAGTTCCCGCAATTTGCCGATGGGCACCATGTGGCCCAGATGCAAATCCGGCGCGGACGGGTCGGCGCCGTACTTGACGCGCAACGGGCGACCCTGATCGCGCGCCGCGATCAGCTTGGCCAGCAGTTCCTCGTCGGGCAGCACCTCGGCGGTGCCGCGATGGATGATCGTCCACTCGCGGCGGAGAGATTGCGGAATTTCAAGCGGCATCGCTGGATTTTGGCCCTCCCAAACAAATAGAGCCGTCATAAGGGGAAATGGAGCCGGCAAAATCAAGCGAAAAACCGTCTTGCCGCCCTTTCCGGATGAAACGCAACGTTCATAATGGTGAGGGAGGGACGCCGTCCCCGGCGTCCGAATACGGGCGCGATGGAATCCGACCTTGCCTCGACGCGCCACTTCGTCATTGACTGCCGCCCGATTCGCATCTCACCATGCCGCCTGAACATCATCACGTTTCGAAGGGGCCGCGGCTCATGGATGAAATCTACGAAAGCAGGATTTTGCGCAAGGTTACCTGGCGGCTGATTCCGTTCATGTTTGTTTGCTATATTGTATGTTTTCTCGACCGCGTCAACGTCGGCTTTGCAGCCTTGCAGATGAAGCACGACCTGGGTTTCAGCGATGTGGTGTTCGGTTTTGGCAGCGGGGTGTTTTTTATCGGCTATTTTGTGTTCGAGATTCCCAGCAACCTCATCCTCGAACGTGTCGGCGCGCGGCTGTGGATTGCGCGGATCATGATTACGTGGGGATTGATCTCCTCGGCAATGATGTTTGTGCGGGGCGAGTCTAGTTTTTACACACTTCGGTTTCTGCTCGGTCTGGCCGAGGCAGGCTTTTTTCCGGGCATGATTCTGTATCTGACCTACTGGTATCCGTCGCATGCGCGGGCGCGAATGGTAGCCTTGTTTATGACGGGCATAGCCGTTGCGAACATTGTCGGCGGGCCGGTCTCCGGCGTGCTGCTTCGACTCGATCAAGTGGCCGAGCAAATCGGCTGGGCGTGGTTGATCGGTCTTGTCGCTCGCCTCAAGGGCTGGCAATGGCTTTTTCTGATCGAGGGCTTGCCGGCGGTCGTGCTGGGGGTCGCCGTTCTATACTATCTGCCCGACGGTCCGCATCAGGCGCGTTGGCTTTCGCCTGACGAGCGCGAGACACTGATAGCGCGGCTGGCCGAAGAGCGGAAACAGAAGGAGGCCCGGCGCCGCTACACGCTCCTGCAGGCGTGCGCCAACGGCAGGGTTTGGCTTCTATGTGTTCTCTATTTCACCCTGATGATCAACCTTTACGGTTTGGGGATATGGCTGCCGCAGATTATCCAGCGGTTTTCCGGCCTGAGGGAAATCTGGGTCGGCATCCTCACGGCCATTCCCTACATTGTGGCTGCGATCGGAATGGTCTTGTGGGGCCGCCATTCGGACGCCACAGGCGAGCGGCGGTGGCATGTGACCGTGCCGGCGTTGCTTGCGGCGACAGGCTTTGTTGCGGCGGCCTATCTCAAATGGCCTCCGCTGGCCCTGGCCGCACTTTCGCTCGGCGCACTGGGCATTCTGGGGGCGCTCGGACCGTTCTGGGCGCTGCCGACCGCATTTCTGACGGGGACGGCGGCGGCCGGCGGCATTGCGCTGATCAACTCCATTGGCAATCTGGGAGGATTTACGGGGCCGTATGTCATGGGCTGGCTGAAGCACTTGACGGACGCTTACCGGATGGGGTTGCTCTTCCTGGCGGCAACGCTGCTGGTGGCTGGCACTCTGGCGCAACTGGTCGGCCATGAGACACAACTCGACCGCCCGCAGAACGTCTGATTCCCTACTAACAGGAACTCCTGGAAAAAGGAGAAAGAGCAATGGCAAGGCAACGGAGTGTGCGGATAGGGGTCGTGGTCGGTTTTATCAATGCAGCGCTGCTAACAGCAGCGCCGGCGCAAATCCCCGAACCCACTCGAAAGCCGCTGCGCCGCGTGATCGAGCTCAACGTCGGCGAGTCAGCCGAGGTGGAACTGAGCAACGGGCAAACCGCCGCGGTCACATTGCTCGACCTCAAGGAAACGCGGGACACCATTTGCGACGCAGTGCGAAAGGCCGAAGTCACGGTCGAGGTCAATGGCCAGAAGGCAACGTTTGTATCGGCCAACTACCGTCTGCCCGTAACGGTTGGCGGGGTGCAGATAGATTGTCCCATCACCAAGGGGTATTTGAGCAACTCGCGCGGCAATCCATGGGGGTTGGAGAAAGACGCGCGGCTGCGGCTTTGGCCCGCTGGCTCCCCGCTGACGCCGCCCGGCACCTTTCTCTATCCGCTCAAGCAGCGCCTGTTTGCCAGCGGCACGCAAATGGCTAACGAGCCCGTTTACGTGGACGGCGGCGAGCTGCCGGGCCCGCGCAGCATCTACTATCATTCCGGCGAAGATTTCGGCGGCGCCGAAGGCAGGGTGGAGTGCGTCGCATGCGCGGACGGCGTGGTGGTCATGGCCGGAACCGATTCGATCCCGGATTTCAAGAAGTATCCCATCGAGCCGCGCTACGACCGCGTGGACATTGTGGACGATCAGGGGTGGTTCTATCGTTACAGTCATCTGGTGGAGATAGACCCAGCGATGAAAGTCGGCGCGCGCGTCAAAAAGGGACAGAAGGTCGGCGTGCTGGGAAAGGAAGGCAGCAGCGGCGGATGGGCGCATTTGCATTTTGCAATTTCAAGTATTCAACCCAATGGCACGTATGGCATTGAGGCCGCGTATCCGTTGGTGTGGGAAGCCTATCTGCGGGAATACAAACCCAAGGTGGTCGCCGTGGCGCGGCCACACATTCTCGCCTGGACGGGCGAAACCGTATGGCTGGATGGGTCTCGCTCGTGGGCCGAATCGGGCAAAATCGCCAAATACGAATGGACATTCTGTGACGGAACGAAACCAGAAGGCGCGATGGTCGAACGCGTGTATTCCACGCCGGGAACCTACAGCGAGATTCTCAAAGTCACCGACGACGCCGGTAACGTCTCCTATGACTTCGGCGTAGTGCAGATCCTCGACAAGGTCAGACCGCAGCCCGTTCCGCCCTCGATCCAAGCAGCATGCGCGCCAACCATGGGAATCAGGCCGGGCGATGTGGTAACGTTCATGGTGCGAAGTTTCCGCACGACCGACAATCAAGAGGAATGGGACTTTGGCGACGGCAGCCCGAAGGTAATGGTAAAGTCCGACGGAAATGTGAAGCCTCTGGCCAAGGACGGTTTTGCAGTCACTACCCATGCCTACAAAAAGCCGGGCGACTATATCGCCACGGTCGAACGCGCCAATGCCCTCGGCCATAAGGCGGTGGGACGCGTCTGGGTCCACGTGGAACCCTAAGCGCGGAGTTCACACGTCAGACTCTTTCGTTTAAAGGTCTCGCCAAAAATGCGAGCATCAAAGGACCCCTATTGACTTTCCCAACTTCTTCCGGGATTATAAGCGCCGACGGCTGAGGGGGGAAGACTGCACCTTCGCACTCCGCTCACACACAAGGCCATTCGTGCAGAACTGCAAACGGCACAGGAGCAAGAATATGGGATCGCTTACTCGACGGGACCTCTGCAAAACCGCCGCTATTGGGGCGGGCGCGTGGATGGCGCCGCGCGCCGCGAGGGCAGCCGCGGCCGCCGCCGAGCGGCCCATCCCCAACGAACGCCCCGCCAGCGCCGGCTACACTGTCTATTTCGGCGATCTGCACAATCACAGCGCCGTCGGTTATGCGCAGGGTTCGATGGAGCGCGCTTTCGACATCGCGCATAACCATTTGGACTTTTTCGCTTTCACGCCCCACGGCTGGTGGCCTGATATTGGGCACTACGAAAATAACATCGAGGAGAAATGGCTCAAAGGCTTCGAGGTTACGCGCGAGCGATGGCCCGAAGTCATCGAAATGGTGCGCCAATACGACCAGCCGGGCGTCTTTCCCGTGATCGCCGGCTATGAATGGCATCATCGAGCGCTCGGCGATGTCCACATTCTATTCCCTGACCTCCATGTCGCCGAATATGTTCGCATCAATGACTTGCGCGAGTTGCAGCAGTGGGCCAAAAAGCGCGGCGCGCTCCTGATCCCGCATCATCCGGGCAACCGCCAAGGCCATCGCGGCGCAAACATCGCCTACCGCGATCCCGAAGTTTCGCCCGTGATCGAGATGTTTTCCGAATGGGGGTGCGCGGAGCACGACCGCGCGCCCTACCCCTACGTCCGCCACACCGAGGCCGGCCGCTGGACCCGCAATACGATCCAGTATTATCTCGCCCAGGGGCACCGCTTCGGAGTCATTGCCAGCACCGACGATCACCTCGGCTATCCGGGCGGGTATCGCGAAGGTCTGGCTGCCATCCTGGCCAAAGAATTGACGCGCGAGGCCATTTTCGATGCCCTGCGCAACCGCCGCTGCTACGCGGTGACCGGCGACCGCATCGTGCTCGACTTCCAGATCAACGGTCAGAGGATGGGCCGCGAGCTTCCTTACGCGCGCAAGCGCCGGATCGCTGTCGCCGCAACCGGCTGGGATCAGATTGACCGCGTCGAGGTGCTCAAAAACAACCGGGTGATTCACCGCGATTTTCCAATGGACCGCGTTCCGACCGCCGCCAGCTGGAAGCGGCCGGTGGTGGTGCGGTTCGAATACGGCTGGGGCCCGTGGCCCGCGCTCAACATGACCCGCACGTGCGACTGGGATATCCGCATTCAGATCGAAGGCGGGCGGATCGAGGCCCATCAAACCTGCTTTCAGCCGGGCCCTCTGGACGAAGAGCGGCGCGACAAGATTCTTGAAAGGTCCGACCGCCACATTCGCCTGAAATCGTTCACGGCGCTGCGTCAGCAAATCGAGGACATCTCGACCAAGGGGATCGTCCTGCGGGTTCGCGGCGGCCCCGAAACCACCATCACGATCAGCCTCGAATCGCCCACACGCGTTTCGCTGACGCAGAAATTCAGCGATCTTGCCGAAAGCAATGAGATGCTTTGGACGGGTGACTTCCCAAAGGAGTCGGCACTGCTGCACCGCCTGGTATTCGAGGAGCATTATCGGACGGAGTTTACAGTGGACGACGTGGACGGACCGGACAGGGGAAAAGGCGCCGACTGGTATTATGTGCGTGTGGTTCAGGCCAACAATCAACTGGCGTGGTCGAGCCCGATTTGGGTCGAACCGCAAACCGCAAAAAACAAAGGAGCTTGATCATGAGCGGCAAACACCTGACGCGAAGACGATTTGTCGGAAAGACCGCCGCGGCGGCCTCGGCGCTGACCCTGAGCGGGCCCACTATTCTTGCACCCTCGGCCGCCGAGGCGGGCAAACCGGCGATACTCGGCGGTGTCCCGGTGCGCAAGGCCAAATTCCCCGAATGGCCCGTGATCGGCGAAGGCGACGATGCGGCATGGCTGGAGGTCTTTCACGCCAAGGGATGGTATCGCGGCAAAGCGGTGGCGGAGTTTCAGAAAAAGTTCGCAGCCCTCTGCGGGGCAAAGTACTGTCAGGCAGTCAACGGCGGCACGACGGCGCTCTGGACGTCGCTGGTGGCACTGGGCGTCGGCCCCGGCGACGAGGTGCTTGTCCCGCCGTTCACCTTTGTGGCCACGGTCAACGTTGTGCTTCTCCAATACGCAATTCCCGTTTTCGTAGATACCGACCGCGAAACGTTCCAGATGGATCACCGCAAAATCGAGGCGCGAATCACCGAACGGACACGCGCGATCATCCCCGTGCATCTGGGCGGCGCGCCGGCCAACATGGACGCCATCCTCGCGATTGCGAAGAAACACAATCTGGCCGTGATCGAGGATGCCTGCCAGGCGCACCTGGCCGAATGGCGCGGCAAGAAAGTCGGCTCGCTCGGCGACACCGGGTGCTTCAGCTTTCAGGTCAGCAAAAACCTCAGCAGCGGCGACGGCGGCGCCATTCTTACCAATGACGACGGAGTGATGGAGCGCTGTTTTTCGTTTCACACCAACGGCCGCGAGCGCAAGAATACACCCGAATTCGCCGCGATGCACAACGGCACCAACGCTCGTATGACCGAGTTTCAGGCAACGCTCCTTCTGCGCGGCCTGACGCGGATCGAGCAGCAAATGAAAACGCGCGAGCAAAACGCCGCGTATCTCTCCGACCAGATCAAGGACGTTGCCGGTCTGCGTCCGACCCAAACCTACGAGGGCGTCACGCGCCATGCGTATCATCTTTACATGATGCGCTACGATCCGGAGGGCTTCGGCGGTCTGACGCGCGCGCAATTCGCCGCCGCTCTGACGGCCGAAGGCGTGCCCATTCGCACGGGCTACGGCCCGCTGAACAAAGCACCGTTCATCGAGCAGGAATTGCGGTCGCGGCACTTTCAGCGAATCTATTCGCGCGAGTATGTGGACAACTACTTCAAAAACAACGAATGCCCGGAAAATGATCGCTTGTGCGCGGGCGAGGCGCTCTGGTTCACGCAGCCCATGTTGCTCGGATCGCGAGCGGATATGGACCAGATCGCCGCGGCAATTCGGAAGGTTCAGGCGAACGCTGCCGACATCAAAAAAGCCGGGAGCGCTCTTGAAAAGGTGAAGGTGATTGATGTATGAAATCTCGTGGTTCGAACTGAAGTTTGGACTACGAACGGCAAACTGACGCTTGAACAAGGTACGGGAGTTTCAGGCAAGAAGCACGGCGGCTTTTGTGCTTCACAGCAAACAAACGGAGATGTGCCAGATGAGAGTGTGCAAAGGGTTCGCCGCAATGGTGATTCTTGCGTTTTCGCAAACGCTCTTTCTTCGACTCACGCCCCATGTTTTCGCCGCACCCGCGCAATCGCCAAAGGGCCTTCGCGCCGGCGCCGCCAAACTCGATGTCACCCCAAGGCTCGGCCTTTCCGTTCCCGGCAACATGAGCGACCACAAGGGGGCGCACGTTCACGACCCGCTTTATGTCCGCGCGCTCGTCCTGGACGACGGCAGGACCAGCGTGGCCGTCGTGACGTGCGATTGCGTGGCGCTGTATGACGAAACCATTGCCGCCGCCAAACAGATCATCGAGAAACAAACCGGCCTTATCTCTGATCGCGTTGCGGTCGCTGCCACTCACAGCCACTCGGCCGGCCCGACGGTCTCCATCTTTCAAAGCGATGCGGACCGGGACTATCAAAGGTGGGTCTCCATCCGCATTGCCGATGCCGTGCGGTGCGCGGCGAACAACCGCCGGCCGGCGCAAATCGGCTGGGCCGTCGGCAGCGAACCACGCGCCGTGTTCAATCGGCGCTATTTTATGAACCCGGGAACGATGCCGGAGAACCCGTGGGGAAAGACCGACGACAAAGTCAAAATGAACCCGGGCGTGGGCAATCCTAACGTGGTCAAGCCCGCCGGCCCCATTGATCCCGCGCTGCCGGTGGTTGCCGTGCGGGACAGCGACGGCGACCCAATTGCGGTGCTGGCCAACTATACGCTGCACTATGTCGGCGGCGTCGGGCCCAGCCATATCAGCGCCGATTACTTTGGCATGTGGGCCGACGTGATCGAGCGGGAGTGGGCCGCGCCGGCAACAGTCAACAAGTCGCCGATGGTGGCGATGCTGACCAACGGCTGCTCGGCCAATATCAATAATGTGGATGTGCTGGGGAGTTCTTCCAAAACCCGCCCGCTCTCTCCCTACTATCAGATGGATAAAGTGGCGCGGATGGTCGCCGACGAGACCCTGCGTGTGCTCCGGACCGTTCAATATCGGGATGCTGTGCCGCTTGGCGCGCGTATGAGCCGCATCCCGTTGCGCGTCCGAAAGCCGGCGGCTAGCGAAGTGGCCGAAGCCCGCGCAATTCTGGAGCAGGCAAAGGGCCGCGAGCTGCGGGGGCTTCGAGAGGTCTATGCCCGCGAGACCATTCTGATGGCCGAGTATCCCGACATCATGGAGGTGCCGGTTCAAGCGCTTCGCATCGGCGATCTGGGCATTGCGGCCCTGCCCGTCGAGGCCTTTGTCGAACTGGGGCTGGAAATCAAGCAACAGAGTCCGTTTCCGACGACGTTTGTCATGGAATTGTGCAACGGCTATTTCGGCTATGTTCCGACGGTCGAGGGCCACGAACAGGGCGGTTATGAAACGTGGCGCGCGCGGTCGAGCTATCTGGAGATCAACGCCGCACCGGCTCTGGTCGGTGCCGCGCTGGATCTTTTGAAGGGCGTGAAATCATCGGAGAAGTAGCGCGCTCCGCCGCAGGCGAAGGAACTTTCGCCCTGCGGCAGTTAGAGAGAGGGGCTTCCATTTGCCGCTTTTCCGGCCGGCGACACGGCCTTTTTTCGTAAAAGCTGGTCCAGAAAATTCTTATACTTAGGATTTCCCGGATCATTTTCCACCAGTACTTCGACAATGGCTCGGGCTTCCTCGATCCGCCCCAGTGAGAACAACGACAGCGACTTGTTGAAAAGCAGCGTCATATTGTCGGGATCGCGGGCCAGAAGCCACTCGAACTGCTCGAGCGCCTTGGCTGGCTCCTTGAGATGGTCCTGATATAAAATGCCGAGAAAGAATCGCGCCTCGGTCAGGTCCGGTTTGTCGTCCAAAGCCGCCAGATAATGCCGAAGCGCTTCGGCTGGTTTGCGCGTCATCTGGCATACATAACCCAGGTGCATCTGGTATTCGGCGCGCTCGGCAGGGTGGTCCATTGGTGTCAAGTTATAATTGCTGACAATGAAAATCGCAGCAGCAATGGCAATGGGCCGCCACTGCCCAAAAAACAAGCGAAATTGCCATGGTTTTTGATCAATAATCCATTTTGCGCCCACCGCAGCATACAAAATCAAGAACGGGACAATCGGGATGCGATAGCGTGAGCATACAAAGAACAGCATGTTTCCTGCAAAATGCCCGGCCAAAATCAGTTCGAGTGCGACAAGTCGTATGCCTTGACGCCTTAGCGCCCACCAACCCAAAGCTGCAAGCGGTATGATCACTCCAAACGGAAAGCCTATGCCCACCCAGCCGTCCGGCCCGCGCCACTTCCACATTAGCGCCCACATCATCCGGGAGTAGTGGCGCACCGGATAGATCGGGTAATCGCGTGCCAGCTCGTCGGCATGAAAGAAAAGAAACAGCTTCTTCAGCCACACACGGCCGACCGCCGCCGGATGCTCGCGAAAGTTGGCCAGAGCCTTTCGCGTGAAATGCCGCGATGAGCCGCTTACGCTCTGGCGCTCGGCGTCGGTAAAGTCTCGCGCCAGGGTCGCCCACTCCAGCCCCGGCCGCAGCCCCACCATACGGTCGTATTCGGGGTGGTTGCCAATGTAGAAATTAATCGGGCCGTTGTGGGAAATTAGAACGAACTCGCCGCCGACCGCATAATTGCGAAGCGTCACCGGCGCGATCGCCGCCGTCGCACCGGCCAAATATATTGCCGGGGGGACGAGCCGCCAGGCCTTGCTTTTCCACCCATTGCGGCGCAATAAAAGATGCAGACAAACCAGCGGTACGATAAACAAAGCCAGACCGTGGGACAGCGCCGCGAGCCCGGTCAGCACGCCGGCGCCAAACCACAGAAGCCGCACAGGCATCCCGCCTGTATTCTTCCCTTCATCGGCCGCAGCGTCGTTCGCGCCCGCTTCCAACGCGCGATCCATCACCCGCGCCAGGCAAAGGTAAAGGAATACAATCAGAACCGGTGCCAGCATTTCGCAATCGTAGTAGATGAGCGGACCGCAGAAGGCCGCTCCTGCCGCCGCGCCGATGGCCGCGCCGCGCCCCGCGGCACGCCGCCCGATGCAATACAGCAGCACCCCGCTGGCGGCCGCAATCAATGCTTGCACAATGCGAATGTCGAAAAACTTCACCGTGATGAAATGATAACATGCTGCCAGAAAATAGGGATACAGCGGCGCCTGCCAGAAAATCTCTTTTCCCACCCAGCCGTGCTTCAGAATATCCAGTGCCTGCCGATGGTAGGTGTCGCTGTCCACCAGCGGGAAGTTGAAAAACGGATGGTCCGCCATTTCGATGATGTAATACAGATGGGTAGCAAAGCCCGCCGCAGCAATCACCGCTGGCCAGAACCCGGGAAGCTGATGGATGTGGCGGGTGGCCGGAGGCTCGGGCAACAAATCGCGATGCGGTGGATTCATGGCATACCGAACGGGCGCTTTCCTCAGTCGAGGGCGCAGAGTTCGCGCCTACCGCGCAACTGTAGCGCCGCAAGCACGTGGGCGGTCAATCCGAAACACGGCCTGCAAATTCGACTTGCGCTTTGCGCCGCTTCCGGCCATGGTACCCTCCAGCTTGTAGCACAGCAAGACGATAAGGGAGGAGCATCATGGGAGTCATCACCCGGAAAACGCGCCGCGAATTTCTCCGCGAAGCCGCTTGCGCAACCGCCGGGGTAGCCGGCACGGCCGTTTGGGCATCGCAGCCGCCGGCCGCTGCCTCGGCCGCTTCTGCCTCGCGCCCCAACATCCTTTATATCATGACCGACCAGCAATTCGGCGACGCCATGAGCTGCCGCATGGGCACGCGCTACATCCATACGCCCGCCATGGACAGTCTGGCCGAAACCGGCATGGTCTTCACCCGCGCCTATTCGCCCAACCCATTGTGCATGCCCATGCGCGCGTCGCTTTTCACCGGCCGTTATCCCCACGAAACAGGGGTCACGCGAAACGCCTACGTGGACATGAAGCCCGAGCACGTGAGTATGGGCCTTTACTTCCGCCGCGCCGGCTATGAAACCGCCTATTATGGCAAATGGCACCTGTGCTGGGATCAAAACGACCCGGATACCCACGGCTTTGACAACATGACGCCGGTTGTCGCCAAGGGACTGGATAGGGATGCCCGCACGGCTGCCTCGGCGGCGGCCTTCCTTCGGAAACAACATGACAAGCCGTTCCTGCTGGTGGCCAGTTTCGTCAATCCGCACGATATCTGCCAGTATGCCCGCGGGCAGGAACTACCCTGCGGCCCCATCGGCGAGGCCCCTCCGCCCGACCAATGTCCTCCGGCTCCTGCCAACCTCGAGCCGCCGCTCAACGAACCCGACAGCATGACCATGATGCGCAAGGGCTACCATGCCAGCTCGCTTTTCCCCGTCGGCAACTTCACCGCCGACGACTGGCGCCGCCAGCGCTGGGGCTACTATCGCATGATCGAAAAAGTGGACGCTGAGATTGGGAAGGTCCTGGCCGCGCTGCGCGACAGCGGCCTCGAAAACAACACGCTGGTCATCTTTACCAGCGACCACGGCGATTGCACCGGCGCCCATCGCTTCAACCAGAAAACCGTCTTCTACGAAGAGTCCGCCCGCATCCCTCTTATCATCAGCCTCAAGGGCCAAACCCCGAAAGGCACGACCGACAAGCTGGTCAACATCGGCATTGACGTTCTCCCGACGATGCTTGACTTCGCCGGTCTGTCCATCCCCAGGGACCTCCCGGGACGCAGCCTGCGTCCGCTGGCGTTGGGTCAGCCGCTTTCCCAGTGGCGCGACTACATTGTCGTCCAAAACCACATGGACCAGGCCGGCAAAGTCGGCGACATCCGCCCGGCGCTCGAAGGACGCATGGTCCGAACCGACCGCTGGAAGTATTGCATCTACAGCCGCGGCCACCAGCGCGAATCGCTGGTGGATATGGCCAATGACCCGGGCGAAACCAAAGACCTGGCCACCGATCCGAACTATCGCAAGGTCTTGCTCGAACATCGCGAGATTCTGGCCAAATGGGCCGGCGAGCACAATGACCCTCTCGTGCCCGCGCTCCTGGCCGACAACGTCAAGCCGATCCCTTTCATCCACATCGAGGAAACCAAAAAGCCAAAGGAAAAACAGGCGAAATAGTCTGAGGGAATGCGTGTTGACCGGACAGAGTCGCATACGCGCTGTCGGAAATATACGCCCCATACAACGCCTGGACTTCATGCGTATCAGAAGCCTGGTTGAAACGAACACTGTTGAAAGTTGAAAAACTGGCAAAAAATGCTTGCCGTCAGATGTCGTTCGTCGTATAAACGCAACAGGGGCGTAAGGAAGTCCGATCGTTAAAAGTCCGCGAAAAGTGGCGCCCGATATCGTAATATCCCATCTTAGCGGGGGCAAGGCTTGCGCTATGTGTTTCCCAAATTAGCAAGGAAATCAAGAACCAAGGAAAGGAGGATGCATCATGCGAAAAGGATTCACGCTGATCGAGCTGCTGATTGTGGTGGCAATCATCGCCATCCTGGCGGCAATCGCGCTGCCCAACTTTCTGGAGGCGCAGACGCGGTCGAAGGTTTCGCGCTGCAGAAGCGACATGCGGACATTGGCCACGGGCCTCGAAGCGTATTATGTGGACTGGAATTCCTATACGCGCCGGGCCGGCGGTGCAGACCCCGATGACCCGCAAGGCTGGCGGATGTTGACTACGCCGGTGGCCTACCTCACCAGCATTCCCTCAGACCCCTTCGGCCTGGCCCGGCGGCCGGCGGATAATGCGCTTCGGGGCATGCTCTATGAACTGGGCGTCGGCGCACTAGGAATTGGCAATGCGGGAACGCCGAACAATCCCGGCGTAGGGTTCCCCAGCGATACCTACTATATCGCCGGATACGGTCCAGACAAACTGGACGATACGGTCGCGGCTGGCAACGCCAATCCTCCGACGCAGTGGACGTGGAACGCAGCTTCGTATCCATGGTCGAACGCCTCACAGGTAGACTCTGCTGCCGGAGCCGCCGAGGCCATACGTCTTCTGTACGACCCGACCAACGGCTCTATCAGTCGAGGCGATCTGCTTCGGTTTGGGGGAATCAAGCCGGCGGGAATGGTCTACGACATGCTGTTTGGAATTGCCTCGAAATAGTTTGCCCCACCGGCACGGTTTGAGTGGCCGCCGGTCTGGCGGGGTGCAGACTGTACTGCAGAGACCGACATCTGACGGTTCCATGGGAGCATTCAGGGTTGCGGGGTATGTTTTTTGACAGACCTCGCAGGATTTTCAGGATAAGGGGTATTATGCGCGTTGGGGCAGTGAATGAGTTTTTTCAAAAGATTGCCGAAAGAAACTTCCTCGTTCTGCGAATCCTTTTCTGATCTTCTGTTTTCCTCCAAACTTCCCTAACGCGGCTTCCGGCCACGACCAAAAAGATTTTCGCAAGATGGCTGGCTCTCAAGAAAAAGATTCGAAGGCAGACCGAAAAGCGAGGGCAAAATCATTTGTCTTGCGATGAACCCATACTGCAATGCGAGAGCGTGGCTGCCGCACTCAAAAACTTTTGCCCTGATACAGCAAAGCAGAATGCTATTGCTTTGGACTTGCGGCAGCCATGCTGCCGCTTTTGCCTGACAAGTTTCGACGCACCGAACGCGGCCTTCAGCCCCAACCAAACATCGGATGCTCCATAAAGATGGATACATTGGGGCTAGATTTTAAACAAAAGGATCGAAAGCCGTCCTTCGTTGGAAGCCCATTTGCCCATCATCCCATTGCAATGCAATGAACACAAAGCGACTTGCCCTCGGCATGCTGGGAAGGAAAAGTTATTTTCCAACGAAGGCGCCGAACCCAAGGCTTTCCGGCTTGACAAACGGCCGTCGCCGCACCACAGTTTTCTCAGTTGATTGCGATTCCCTCTTTGCGCGCCTGTAGCTCAGCTGGATAGAGCGTTTGCCTCCGGAGCAAGAGGTCGCAGGTTCGAATCCTGCCAGGCGCGCCAGTAATTTTCTTGCACTTACGCAGCGTCTGGGTTCATCTGGAAGCGGACAGTTGGCTCGAAGCGTTACTGTGTACGCCCCACATGGGGGTGTCGAGTTTTTCGAGCCATAAAGGGATTGGATGGAAACGGTGTTGGGGAAAGAGCACAGGCGGTCTGGCCCGTCCCCTTGCCGGTTTTACCTCCGAGCCCCGGTCGGCTATCCCGGCGGAGGCACTCCCGCACAGTCCGCTTCCGTTTCACCGGCTAATGGTAGGGTGTGGATTGTTGCGTTGTGTGTCAGCGCCCAAGGGTAGTTGGGTCTCTTCTTGCGCGAAACCGCCTCCCGATTTCGGGAGATAAATCCCACCAACTCGCACAAGCTGTCTGTACATTTCCAAAAGAAGCATGACAATGTCACGCTTCAGGGACATATTGTGTCCGATCTGAACTTACTCGGTCAATCCTGTAAAAGGATGATGCGTCAATACATCCCAGAGAATGTCATTCACGGCATTGGCGCGCTCGGTGGTGATGTCGAGCATTTCTCCGGCGTCGTGATAGGGATCGGGGCCGTATTTCGAGGAGTCGTTATAGACCCTCCAGTCGAGTTTTCCGGGATGCTCGCGAAACAGGCAGGCGAAGAAAATCGCCGCGGCGGTGTATCGCGGCAAGCCTTTGCGGATGTGCTGGACGTCCGTGTAAAATTCCCGGATGTCGGAGACCCCTGGCACTTTGCCCATGCGCATTTGTTTGTCCAATTCCAGAAAGGCGTCGCCGCTCGGAATCATGCGCAGGCGCTGCTGCGACCACAAGGCAGGATAGCGCTGTTTCAGTCCCTCGAAGACCTGATAACTGAAGTCGCGGGTACGATTGAGGGGGCCGTATTCTCCCTGCCATGGTTTGTCAGTGTTTTTGACGTACGGTTGCAACCAGGCCTTTGCATAGTCGAACCGCTCGCGGGCCGGGAATTCCGCCGCGCGTAAGTCAGTTTTGCCCCTGGCCCACTCGGGAAGTTGGTCGGCGGGGGGGATTTTTCCGGCGGGCATCGGCGGCCAGACCTGATAAATGAAACATTGCGTGTCGGGGTTCTTCGCCAAGGCGAGTTGAATGAGATCGGCCGCCGCCTGCAAATCGCCCACGTCTTTTTTCCGCGAGAGTTTTTTAGACCACATCGTATCGGTTTCATGCGTGAGATTGGCAGCGAACAATTGCAGCACGACCGCGTCCCACTGTCCTTCATAAAAACGCTTAGCATTGTACGAGGCCGACCGAATCAGTTCCGGATCAAGGGTCAAATCGCCTTTCGGGCCGGTGCCGAACAAGTCTCGGCCTCCTTCCAACTCTTCGCGATGTTGCCAGAGTTGCCAACCCGCGCCGAGCCAGTATTGCGCCTCCCAGAGTTTGCCGGCGCTGCGGCCCAGGTCGCCATGCCACGCCGGGTTTGTCGCGCCGGTCAGGCTGTTGCCGAAATAGAACACACGCAGACTGCCGGAGGTGTCGGCCGGCAGAACCGTTCCCGCCGATCCGATCAGCAGGAGCAAAGCGAGAAGCAAAACGGGATAGGGCATGGTATTCGTCTCCTTCGTTTGCGCCATTTCCTTCGCGACCGCCCTGGCTCAATAAGGAGGATCCCAACTCTGCTGCTGGTTGTCCAGGTGCCGGGCCAAATGCGCCTGAGGCCAAGGGTTTTCCCCTTAAACACTAATTGTCAACAATATTCATAACGCTGAGGATTTGGATCTGGAGATTTGGGTCCTGCCTCTATCACTGAGACAGAGATAGAGCCGCTTGGAAGAGAAAGTGAATTGCCGGCGGATCAACTTCTGAAAACACTTTGTAAAACTAATAACTCCTTTTTACTCAATCAATCCATATTCAATATCCAATCAAGATTATCCAAGCGGTGCTTATCCAAAGAGGTTTTTTGTCTTGACGCTTGAGTGATTTCGGGAATGTACTAGGTAAAAATTGGTGGAATAGCGCCGCCAATCCATCTGTTATTATTTTAATTTTCACTCTATGGCGGCAAAACTCCACCAAACACCAGGGAGAGGTGGATCCGCACATGGAGAACATTTTGGGAGTGCGAATTGCCGAGGCGCGGGAGAAACTGGGATTGACTCAAGACCAATTTGGCGCCCGGTATGGTTTTTCCGGGCCGGCGGTTTTCAAATTTGAGAAAGGCTATGTAAAACCCTCTTTGGACCTGTGGCTGAAGATAGCCCGCGATTGCGGCATTCCGGAAAAAAAGGCGGTCCTGCTGTGGATTCGCGTCAAGCTGCCCAAGGAATATCAGTCGTATATTGACCTTTCGTCCAGTACGGTCCGAGAACCGGCCGCCGCTTACGGAAAAGAGAGACACACCGCGTATGCGCAAATGGCCGACTCCCGCGAGATTCGCGAGCGGATTGCGAATGACCCTGCCCTCCCCGCTGGATTGAAAGCGGCGGTCGCGGATGATGAGTTTTGGGTGCTCTATCGGCCAACCGGCCAGGAAATCGATCTGCTGATCGAGAAATTCGGTTCCTATCGGGCAGCCAAAGAGAGTTTGTTTCGAGACGCCATTCGCCTAATCCGCGAATTTGTCCGAAGCGATTATTAACGTGGGCTTCGGCCACAACCCAAAAGATTTTCCCCAGAGGGCTAGACTCAAAATTGAAAAATTCCAGGGCGGCCGTAAAAGCCAGGGCAATAGGTTGGCTTGCGATGAACCGTTGCAGAAAAGCGGCGGCATGGCTGCCGCACTCCATAAGTTTTGCCCTGATACGGCAAAGCATCGCTTTGGACTGCGGCAGCCGTGCTGCCGCTTTTGCCTGACAAGTTTCGACGCGCTCAACATAACCCGGAGCTCTCACCCGACATGGGATGTTCTATAAAGATGCACGCATTTTGGCTAAATCTTTAGGCGAAAGAATCTAATTAGCAGGAAAAGAAACGCCGCCAAACCTCGCACGGCGGCACTCTTACCCCGCCTCAGCGCGCCTGCCGACGGTGCGGCCGAGTTTTTTCTGCCTTCGCTTGCGTTACCCATCCCAGAGTTCGATACAGCAAGCGCGCGGCCAGAAGGTCGGGCGCGACCAGACCAGGCAACGGGGCCAGTTCGACCACGTCCAGGCCGATCACGCGCTTTCGCAGGGCGATGCGTTCGATCAAATCCAGCGTCGGATAATAGAGCAGACCGCCCGGCTCCGGCGTGCCGGTCGAGGGCATAATGGAGGGATCGAGGGCGTCGAGGTCGAAGGTCAAATAGACATCGTCGGGCAATGTTTTTAGTGCGCGGTCAAGAAGCGCCAGAGGGTTGCGGGCGGTCAGCAACTCGCGCGCAGTCAAAGCCGGAACCTTTGCCGCGGCGGCCCGCGCGACTTCTTCCGGACTCCAGGCGCGCACGCCCAGCTGCACCACCGGAAGCCCCAGGTCCAAAATGCGGGCCATCACACAGGCGTGGTTCCAGGGGGTTCCTTCGTATTCCGACCGAAGATCGCGGTGGGCATCAAACTGAACGACGCCGAAGGGGCGTCCGGAGCGGTTCTGATAGAGCGCTTTGATCAATCCCAGCGTGACGGTGTGTTCGCCGCCGAGAAGCACGACCAGTTTTCCGGCAGCCGCCAGAGGTTCGCAGGCCTGCCGGATATCTTCGATCATGGCTTCGGGGCCGGCAGCATTGGGCGGCACGGCCGGGCAGGTATGGATGCCGACGCGGTAGGTTTCGCGCTGCAAGTGCTCGTCGCAGAGTTCGACTTGATGGGATGCCGCAATCAGGGCAGCGGGGCCGAATCGCGAGCCGGCCTGATAGGTGGTCGTGGCGTCGTAGGGGACAGGTACGATGCAGACGCGGGCGGTCTGCGGATCCGTAAACTCCGAGGGCGGATCGAGAAACGGCGATGTGGGTGCAAGGGAGTTCATGCGGAAAGTCTGATTATCTCCTGAAATTGAAATAAGGTTTGTGTTGCGGAGCGAGCCGTCCGGTGCCGCACCGCAAGATCTTCCCGGGTCAAGTGTGTTGGGCATTGCATGGGTGTGGGCGAGCCTACTTTACAAAGACGGCAGCAGCGATGACCGTTGTCCAATCGCCGTTGCGGGCGCCGCGCGCTGCCTGCACGATGTTCGACGTGCGGACGATGTGGTGGGAAATCTTCCACAGTTCCTTCCGCTCGTCGTAGGACTTGTCCGGATCGAACGGGACGCCGAGAATCGTGGCCAGCATGCTGGCGGCGAGGTCTTCCGCGTATTCGCCCGCCTCGTTGGCCGTCTGTCCGAAACTGTGATGTTCGGAGATGTAGCCGTACTTGCTGGGGTCTTTGGGAATCGCCACGCCGGTGGCGGCGGCGATGAGGCGGCCGGGCTCGTTGGTTTCATTGCGCGCCAGCACACAGAACGTGATTTCGCCCGGATGAAGAAGCGAAATCCCGTGCTCGCGTGTGATCACGCGGCAATAGGGCGGGAAAATGCTGGAGACCTGAACGAGATTGAACGGTGAGATGCCGGCGTTGCGCAAAGCCGCTTCAAAGCTGGTGAGCTTTTCACGGGCCACTCCGAGGCCGCGCGTGAAAAACATTTTTGTCGGAATGAACACCTTGGTTTTCTCCTCCCAAAGACAGGTTGCCAGACCGCTGCGGGCGTAAATACACAACAACCACTGAGAGGAGTTATGGAGCAAGCCGCGGGGTGTCAACAGGAAATTTTTTCGACAAGAGAATGGAAAGGTGTGTCTCCCAAAACCCTCAGAGAAGGTTTCCCAAGGGAGGGACACCGTCTTCGGTGTCGGGGATGGACGCCGTCCCCTGCGTCCGAATTCCAATGACTCTACTCCGATTTGGGGAGATCCGCCCCAGGAACGCTGTGGAATTTTCATGTTGCATCTCCGCCATACGAAGAAAATGGTTTCCTTCGGCACATACGTTGTTGGGTCGCACAGGCGGCTGTGTCCGCTGGCGTCACAAAGGAGCCGCGCCAGGTGAAGCGGGAGTATCTCGCAGTTTCCATTGCGTTGTGCTTTGCAAGCCTGCTCGCGTCTGGCCGGATGGCAGATGCGGCGGGGCAACCGTTGCCGTCGGTTCGACCCGGCTCGAAAAGAGCCGGCGCGGACAAAGAAGGTGCGCCGGTTCGCCGCCCGACCGCGCCCGGCGCCCACAGCTTCACGCTGCGCATCGGCGATTTCGATCGCCGCTACTACGTCCATATTCCTGTCACCTATGACGGGAAGACATCCGTGCCAATGGTTCTGGTGTTGCATGGAAGGGCAGACACGGCGGCAGCGTTTATGCGCAACAGCGGTTGGACTCGCAAGGCCAACGCGTCGGGGTTCCTTGCGGTGTTTCCCGAGGCCCTGCCGCCTGATCCGACGCGTGCGCCCCAGTTTTTTGGCAATCCGCCGATGTGGAGCGACCGGCCGCCGCTCCCGGGCCGGCAGTCGGAAAGCGCCGACGACTTGGATTTTCTCGCCGCGGTGCTCGACGAAGTGACTGCAATGTTCGGCGCCGATCCGAAGCGAATCTACGCGGCGGGTTTTGCCGAGGGCGGCTCGATGGCGTTTCAGCTGGCCCTAGCTATGCCCGAGCGGATTGCGGCCATTGCGCCTGTGGCGGGATGTCTCTGGACGCAGCGGCCGAAATTGCGAAAACCGGTTTCCATGATGTACATCGTGGGTGCAGACGATCCTCTGGTGCCGCTTTCCGGCGGAAAGGTGCGGCTGCTGGGCGGCCGAGTCGAAACCTGGCCGCGTGTCGGCGACATTGTGCGGCAATGGGCGGAGCTGCTGGGCTGCCCGCCGCAGGCCAAAGCGCTTCGCACCGAAGAGGGCGTGATTGCCGTTGCCTATGGTCCGGGACGCGAAGGCTCCGAAGTGGTCTTTTACATAGTCAAGGGGCATGGCCACGTGTGGCCGGGAGGACGGCGGATCTTGTCCGAGCGTCTGGTAGGCAAGACGAGCAACGCCCTCAATGCCAATGATGTGATCTGGGACTTTTTTCAGAAACATGTCCGACGATAGCGGCGGGAGTTTTTGTTTTGCTCTCCCTTAACATCCATTTTGTCTGCAACGTCCAAGGAGACACCTGATGAATGTCTTGCCTGATCCATCCCAAGCCGCCGCCGATCTCAAGCACAACGCTTTTCGATTTGTTGTCCTGCTGGGCATTGTGAGCTTGTGCGCGGATATGACATATGAGGGAGCGCGAAGCATTACCGGGCCGTTCCTGCAGACGCTGGGAGCCAGCGCAATGGCCGTCGGTGTGGTCGCGGGTTTCGGCGAATTGCTTGGCTATGGCCTTCGCATCGCCTCGGGCTACCTGACCGACCGCACGCAGCGCTATTGGACGATTGCGTTCACGGGCTATGCGGTCAATCTGCTGGCTGTGCCGCTGCTGGCGCTGGCGGGCCGCTGGGAAGTGGCGGCGTTTCTAATGATGTTCGAGCGGCTGGGCAAGGCGATCCGGGCGCCGGCACGCGATGCCATGCTTTCGCACGCCGCGCGGCAAATCGGCCGCGGCGCGGGTTTCGGGCTGCACGAGGCGCTGGATCAAATTGGCGCCGTGACGGGGCCGTTGATCGTGACGCTGGTCTTGTGGGGGGGCGGCGGCTATCGCATGGGTTTTGCGCTGCTGTTGCTTCCGGCGCTTGGGGCTCTGGGACTTCTGACGCGGGCGGCGACTCTTTATCCTCATTCGAGGGAATTCGAGACGAAGAAAATCACTTTGGAGGGCAAGGGGTTTCCGCGTGTGTATTGGACCTATCTTGGCGCAGTGGCTTGCATTGCGGCGGGCTACGCGGATTTCCCGTTGATCGGCTATCATTTCAAAAAAATGGGGCTGGGGGCCGACCAGTGGATTGCCATCGCTTATGCCGTGGCCAACGCCGTAGATGCACCGGCGGCAATTCTGTTCGGACGGCTCTATGACAAGAAAGGTCTTTCCGTGCTAATTTGGGCGACAGTGTTGTCGGCGCCGTTCGCGCTGCTCGCCTTTTCGGGAAGTTTCGCTCTCCTGATGGCAGGCGTCGTGCTGTGTGGGATCGGCATGGGGGCGCAGGAATCGGTCATGCGTGCGGCCATCGGCGAAATGGTGCCGCCCGAGCGCCGCGGGTCGGCTTATGGAATATTCAATACCGGCTACGGCGTAGCGTGGTTTATCGGCAGCGCGGCAATGGGCGGGCTATATGATCTGTCGGTGACGGCACTGGTCGTTTTTTCGGTGGCGCTGCAGCTGGCCGCACTGCCCGTGTTGGCACTGGTATGTCGGCAACAGGTAAGTCCCAAGGGCATGTCCTAGGCCGCTGGCCGTGCGCAACCAGCGTTCGATGGATTTCCAGAAAAGAAAAAAACACCGCGACGGGGAATCGAATGGCGGGGGACGACGGAGATGCAAAGAACAGCGTGGAAATGCGGAATTGCCGCTGTAGTGGTAATCACTGGGCTTCTGCCGGCGTAGGCGAAATGCGGGCAGAGTATTCCCTATGCAATCTACAAAACATTTGCCAAGGTGATGGCGGCTGCATTCGGACGAAATCCTCGGGAACGACCGCTCGGACGACGGCACCCACTATATCTGCCGCGTCTATAACTTCAAGACCGGCGCGCGGCGCACTCGGCCGCCGGCCGCAGCATCGGACACGCAAACGCCCTGATTCGGGCCACACATTTCTCCGGGAAAGGAGCGCACCATGAAACGGTTATTACTGCCCGCACTGCTTCTCTTCACAGCCGAGGCCTTCGCAGCCGCTGCGCAAAGGGACGACGACCCAAATCGCATCCAGCCGTGGTCGAAAAATCCCCGTTACTGGCAATACAAGGGCAAACCCGTTCTGTTGCTCGGCGGCAGCAAGGACGACAACCTTTTCCAGATTCCGGACCTCAAGGAACATCTGGACGAGATGGCGTCTGTCGGCGCCAACTACATCCGCAATACCATGAGCGACCGCCCCGACAAAGGGTTCGAGGTCTATCCGTTCAAACGCCTGCCCAACGGCAAGTACGATCTCGAACAGTGGAACGACGAGTTCTGGCAGCGTTTCGAGAACATGCTGCGCTGGACGGCCGAGCGCGACATCATCGTCCAAATCGAGGTCTGGGACCGTTTCGACTATTCGCAGAAGAACTGGGAACCGCACCCGTATAATCCCCGCAACAACGTCAATTACACCTACGCCCAGAGCGGCTTCCGCGAGGAGTATCCGAATCACCCAGGCCGCAATGAACAGCCGTTCTTTTTCACCACGCCGAAACAGCGTAACAACACCGTGGTGCTGAAATACCAGCAACGCTTCGTGGAAAAGATGCTCTCCTATGCCCTGCAGTATAATCATGTTCTCTATTGCATGGACAACGAAACGTCGGCCGAGGAGGAATGGGGCGCCTACTGGGCCGAGTTCATCCGCGACCATGCCCGCAGCGCCGGCAAGCAGGTCTGTTTAACCGAAATGTGGGATGCCTGGGACCTCAAACACGAGCACCACCGCCGCACGCTCGACCACCCCGAACGCTATGATTTCGGCGATGTCTCGCAAAACAACCAGCAAAAGGGCCAGACGCACTGGGACAACTTCCAGTGGGCCTATCGGTATATTGCCAAACAGCCCCGACCGCTGAATACCGTGAAAACCTACGGGGCCGACGGCGGCCGGTTCGGCAATAACCGCGACGGCCTCGAGCGCTGGTGGCGGCACATTATCGGCGGCGCGGCCTCGGCGCGATTCCATCGGCCCGAATCCGGCCTCGGTCTGTCGGATCTGGCGAAAGGCTCGCTGCAAGCGGCGCGCAAACTCGAGAGCCTCATTCGGCTGTGGGATGTCGAGCCGGCCAATCATCGGTTGAGCGACCGTGCGGTCAACGAGGCGTATCTGGCCGCCCGTCCGGGCGAGGCGTATGCGCTGTATTTCACCGACGGCGGAGCGGTTGGGCTGGACTTGAAAGACGCCCCCGGCCGTTACGACGTGCGCTGGATTGACATCCAGACCGGCGAGTGGGGCAAGCGGGAGACACTGGAGGGCGGCCGCATCGCCGCGGTCGCAGCACCGGCGAAAGGCCACTGGGTCGCAGCTATCGTAAAAGCAAAATCTGCGAAAAAGTAAAGCGGCCGCGGAAAAGTGGTTCTTCTGCTCTACGCGAGGTCGAAAAAAGGAATTTCCCATGAACCCCACAACACGTATTCTCCGAAATAATGTGCGAATTGCACTTAGCCTCGCTCTTTCTTTTCTCGCGTTCGCCGGCCCAACGGCCTCGCCGGCCTCGCCGTCCGAAGCCCAGGTCTGGCCCGATGCCGAATGGCCCGCTGCTTCGCCGGCCGACGTCGGAATGGATGCGGCCAAACTGGCCCAGGCCCGCGACTATGCGCTGACCGGCGGCGGCTCGGGCATGATCGTCCGCCGCGGCCGACTCGTTCTGTCGTGGGGCGATTTGCGCCAGCGCTACGACCTCAAGTCTACAACCAAGTCGTTTGGTTCGATCGCGCTCGGGTTGGCCATCAAGGACGGAAAGATGCGTCTCGAAAACAAGGCCCGGAAGTTCCACCCAACGCTGGGAATCCCGCCCGAAGAGAACGCCAGGACCGGCTGGCTGGACGAGATCACGATTCTCCATCTTGCCTCCCAAACCGCCGGCTTCGAAAAACCCGGCGGCTATACCCCGCTGCTCTTCCGTCCGGGCACTATGTGGGACTATAGCGACTCCGGACCCAACTGGCTGGCCGAGTGCATCACGCTGGTCTATCGCCGCGACTTGGCCGAGTGGATGTTCGAGCGCGTATTTACGCCGCTGGGAATCACGCCGGAGGATTTGACGTGGCGGAAGAACTCTTATCGCCCCGCCCAGATCGAGGGCATCGTGCGGCGCGAGTTTGGCTCGGGCATTTCGGCCAACGTCAATGCTCTCGCGCGAGTCGGCTTGTTGATGCTGCGCGAGGGGCAATGGCGCGGGCAGGCCATTCTTACGCGTGACTATGCCCGCACGGCCCCGCGCACGGTGCCCGGCCACGAACGCCTCGAGGTGCGGCGGCCCGAAACCTATGGCCAGGCCTCCAGGCACTATGGCCTGCTGTGGTGGAACAACGATGACGGTTCGCTGGAGGGAGTTCCGCGCGATGCGTTTTGGTCGTGGGGCCTCTATGACAGTTTCATCATGGTGGTTCCGTCGCTCGACCTCGTGGTCGCCCGCGCGGGCAAATCGTGGAAACGCGCTCCGAATGCCGACCATTACGACGTGCTGAAACCGTTCCTGCCGGTGATCGTCGGTGCGGTTCAATCCGTACCCAGGCGCGCTGACGCCCGATAGCGCGGCCTATTTCCAAATCTCGGTGTGGGGAAGCGCGCGGCGCAGTTCATCGGCGCCGGTTTTGGTTACCTGTGTGTCGCCGACGTAAAGCAGCGCAGCCAGATGCTTCAAGCGAGGAACCGATGCATCGCTGACGGCAGTGTTGCCAAGGTCGAGGATGTCCAGATTTTTCAGCGGCACCAGGTGAACCATGCCGGCATCGCTGACGCGCGTGCGGCTCAGATCGAGCACTTCGAGCGAGGGCGGCAGGTTCATTTTCGCCAGTTCCTCGTCGCCGATGTCGCAGCGGGCAAGGGTGAGTTCCTTGAGCCAGGTCATCTGCCCGATACAGGCAAGCTGTTCCGGGTCGAGGGTTCGCTGCGAAAGGTCGAGCAGCGACAAATCCACGCGCGTCGCCGGCTGCCGAGGAGGAATGGGAAACGGCGACGCGGCGGAAAACGTAAGCACGGACGGCGCGGGTGTGGATTTGGGGCGCGGGCGCAACGGCAGGCGCGGCGGATGAATATCCCGCCCGTTCTGGCGCAGCCAGGCGTTGGCCACCTCCCAGGCGCGCCGAATCTCGCTGGGCACGTTTTGCTCGTTCAGCCGCAGTTCAGGCGATGCGACCCGCTCATCGCCCCAAATCCCCAGCAGCAGCAAACAGCCGATAATGTCACCGTTTGGTTGCGGATTTGAGTGCCATCCGGGGATAAGGGCTTCGGGCCCCATCATCCGCGGCGCGGATCGTTTCTCGATCGTTTGCTTCAAGTATTCCCACACTTGCGGGGCCGCATTTGGCCCCAGGGCGAGAATGGCGCGGCAGGCATAATTGCCGAGGCTCTGATTTGGATTGAATACAATGGCGGTGAATGGCGAATAGCTTCCGTCCTCTCCGCTCAGTGCCATCGGCGAAGGCGACTCTTGCAGGAGAGAAAGAAGATCGGGCAAGAGCGCCGGATCGGGATGCCGGATGAGGAAGTTCAGCGCCAAAAGCACCTGAAGCCGTTTCCGATTCGCCGGCTCGGATTGAGGCGACGGCGTGTAGCGCTGGATCGCGTCGCGCAGAGTCTTGCGGAAACTGTCGTTGACGGGCAGCGAGCAGATCAGATTCAACCGCTCCAGCCAGGGATATTCCGACTCGATCCAGCGGGTTACACCGCCCGTCTGAGGCAGAGAGAGTCCCATTCCGCGCAGGGATGCGCTGGGGAATAGCATGGATTGGAGGTGCTTGGCAGGGCTTTGGTAGCCCGAACTGTCGGTGAAGTCTTCGATAGCCTTGAAGATTTCGGGCGCCGCAGATTCATCGCGCACGTGCCGGAAATACTCGATCGCTTCCTCGCGCAACTGGTTGTGATAATGCCCCATGTAGTTGGTCATTTCATAGGCGAAACCCGGCTGCCGGCTCCGAACCAGCATTTTGACCGTGCAAAACAGAATAGGTTCCATCTGACCGGGGTCGGACCGCCAGCGCTTCCTGAGCGTCCGCCGCAGAGTAGTCGTGGAGGGCGGAGCCATGTAATTGAGGAATTCCAACGCGCCCGAATAGCGCCACAGCGATTCATCAAACCGGTCGTCAAGAATCTGCTGGAACACCGCCTCGGTCAGGTCGGGCCGATTCTTCAAACCCTCGATAAGCAGGCCCCGCATTTCCGGAACACCTCCGCTGATGCCCGGACGAAACCGTCGCCGGAACAGGCCGATCATCTTGTCCACGTCTTCCACCGTGTAAAGCGACTGGATATTCGGGCGAAGTGAATCCCCTGCGGTCTTCATCGCCTGCTCAAAGGCCTGGGTCAGACGAGTGTCGTCCCCAGGGGACGCGAGCGGTTCAGTTTCCGGTTGGGAATACATTTCGAGCAAATACAGATCGCTAATGGCGGCGCGCTTGAGCGCAGTGTCATTGCCTTCGAGTGCCCCGATGATGAGCTGGACATGCTGGTTTCGATCCAGGCCCAGCGTGGTCCGCAGCGGCTCCAGCGTTTGGCTGAGAAAGGACGGCGGGACAGGTTGTTTGATCGGCGGGAAGCTGAAAAACACCACATAGTCGTCGGTTCGGCCCAGATAAACGACTTGCATGTCCGGGTCTGGTTTTGCCCGCTCGCGCAGCGGGTCATAGAGGGGATCCATCAGCCAGAGATGGTTGTCCGCGAACGGATCAGTCATGCCGTTGCCTGCGAAAACGGACTGCCCTTTGAACTTAAAATGGTAGCCCTGGCCAGGCGCAAAGGGACCCGGTCGCACGATGCCCACTTCCACGGTGAGGCTGCCTCGATAGAAGGCGGGGTCTTCGAGCCGTTTTCGGGCGGCTTCCATCGTCAAGCCGATGGTCTCTTCGGGCGGCCGGCGCAGCATGGTCAGGCGCGACGGCGGCTCGCCACTGGCAAACGGCGAATGCGTCATTCCCCACCTCCCCGGCGCAACAATCGGCAGCTCGGCCGCGAGGCCCGCCGGCATCGGGACCTGGCCCAGTTCGACTTCCTTGACCGACGGCAGAAGCGCCGCCAGGTGCGCCCGCGACACCGACACCCGCGTGTCTTTCAGATCCAACGTCCGAAGCAGCGCCAAGCCTTTCACGTGCTGGAGGCCGGCATCGGTGACGGCGGTTTGGGACAGGTTCAGGGACTCCAATTTGGTCAGACCAGATAGATACGCCAGTTCGGCGTCGCCGACCGACGTACCCCGCAAGTTCAATATCCGCAGCCCCGTCATTTCCTTGAGAAACGAAAGCGCCGCACTGCTGAAGCGCGTCCGCGCCAGCGACAGTTCTTCCAGTCCCTTGAACTCGGCCAGCCGCGCGAGCGCATCGTCGGTGATGCGGACGTTTTCCAGGCGGAGGATTTTCAGCGACGGTCGGTCGCTGAGAACGGTCAAGGCATGGGCGGGAACGGGCATGTTCAAGAAAATGAGTTTCTCCAGGGTCGGC
>JADFCW010000075.1 GCA_017161705.1 Candidatus Sumerlaeota bacterium
AGATCCGCGGGGTATTCCAGCAACTGCTGGCGGGAGAAAATCAACGTGCTGAATACCACGAGAACCCTGTGATTACACGGGATCGCCGCGAACGGCTCATCGCCTGGCATAATGCCGTTCTGCGCGATCCGTCGGGGAACATCGAGGGGGTTTTCAGTTCAGGCGAGGACATCACCGACCGGCGCGAGGCGGAGCGTGCTCTGAAAGCGTCCGAACAGCGGTATCGCACGCTGTTCGAAAATATGCCGATCGGCCTGTACCGAAACACGCCAGGCCGCAAAGGGGCATTTATTGCAGCCAACCCTGCCATTGCCCGGATGTTTGGATATGAAACGGTGGAGGAGTTTCTTCAGGTTCCCGTGGCGGACCTGTATCAGGATCCAGCGGAACGCAAGGCCTTTGCCGACCTGCTGGCTGAGCAAGGCAGCGTCACACGCTACGAATTGAGGTTGAGGCGGCGCGATGGGACGCTGATCTGGGGCGCAGTGACCGCCCATGCTGTCTATGATTCGACCGGGGCTGTGGACTATTTCGATGGTGCGATCGAAGATATTACGGACCGCAAGCGAATGGAGGAAGCACTGCGGCAGTCGGAGGAACATTATCGGACGCTGATTCAGAACCTACCCGTTGGATTGTATCGCCGAACACCCGGCCCGCAGGGGCGGTTTGTGACCGTAAATCCCGCGCACGTGCGCATTTTAGGCTACGAGTCCGAAGAGGAACTCATGAACGCCCGTCTGGAGGACCTCTACGTCCGCGCGGAGGACCGCCTGAACTTCTCGGCCAAGCTGATGGCCGAAGACAGGGTGGACCGTTGCGAACTTCAGGTCCGGCGGAAGGATGGGAGGCCTATTTGGGTGGCAGTTACGGCCCAGGTGGTTCGGAACGAGGCAGGCGAGATCGAGTATTTCGACGGCATTATCGAGGATATCACCGAGGCGCGCGTGCTGCGCGAGCGCGTCGAGGCTGCCGCTGCTCTGGTGAGCGAAATCTCCCCTTTGGCTGATCGCAAAGAGATGCTGGATTTGGTCATTCATCGGGCCACGGAGCTCCTGAACGCCGACTTTGGCGTGTTTGTCGAATTCGATCCGGAAACCGGCAAAATCGGAGCGGCCTATCCGGCCAAATTTCCTTTGGACAAGATTCCAGAGGGCACGCAGGTGAAAGGGCAGGGGATTTTGGGCTGGGTGGCGCAGGGCCACGTGGTTTTTTCGCCCGATGTTACCCGCGAGCCGCAATTTGTGGGTTATCCGCAGTGGCATCCCCAAGTGGGGCCGTGTATCGGTCTGCCGCTTCGGCTGCTCAACAAGGTTCTCGGCATCATGCTGCTGGGCCGCGAACGAGGGAAGGAACCGTTTGCGGATGCCGACCGCAATTTAGCTCTGACGCTGGCCCATCACGCTGCCGTGGCCATTGAACGCACGCGCCGGATGGAGGAGCTGAAAACCCAGTCCATTTCCGATGAATTGACGGGGTTATACAATCGGCGCGGTTTTCTGATGCTGGCCGAGCAGCAAATGAAGGTGGCGGCGCGGGCCGGCAAGGGCTTCATTCTGCTTTTTTGCGATCTCGACGGCCTCAAGTGGATCAACGATACTTTGGGACATCAGGAGGGCGACGCGGCCCTTCTCGCTGCCGCAAAGGTGCTGCGCGCGACGTTCCGCGAGTCGGATATTGTGGCCCGAATGGGAGGCGACGAATTCGCTTCGATTGCAGTTTTTGCCCCTCCGCCCACGGCCGAAATGCTCATGGCGCGGCTGCAGGAAAACGTCGCCGCCTACAACCAGCACCACGACAACAAATTCACTCTTTCCCTCAGCGCAGGGTTTGCGACCTATGACCCGCAAAAACCATGCAGCATGGACGACTTGCTGACGCAGGCCGACGCGCGGATGTACGAGCAGAAACGCCAGCGCCGCCGATAGAGGGTCGGTTATCGCGCTGCGTTATTGTTCCCGCTACCAGAGGCTCAGCAGCTGCACCACAATGCCGATCAGCACGAGCGCACCGATCAGTTTCAGCCAGCGCCGCAGCGTGGATTTCCAGATCGGCGTCCACGAATCGAATTCCAGAATTCCCAGAATCAGCGTCACCACCAATCCAAGGTAAAAACAAGAACCGATGTGCAGCCAGCCGTTGGGGGTCATGGGGAGTCCTTGGCCTCGACCGCCGGAGCCGGCTCGCGCCGGCCCAGATAGCGGTCGTAGTAGTTGCAAACGCAGAAGTAGTTCATACAGCCCGAAACCAGCAGATAGAGCGAAGCGAGATCGAACCACGGGTGGCTTTCAATGGGCCGAAAGATATTCCAATGCCAGTGGTCGTGTGCCAGACAGAACAGACACGCGCCGCTGTTGCCCATCTGTCCGATGAAGGTCAGAAGACTGACGATATTGAAAGCGGGGGAGGTATAGCGGAATTCGGGAACAAGAACCGTCCCGTGGAGCAAGAGACCGAGGACAAAGGTTGCGTTGAGGAGAAGAAAAATGGTTGTCCCGCGCCACCAATCGCGCTTGACTAGAAAGCCTAGACCGGGGATCAGCCAGCTGCCCGCAAGAAGCGCGACCTCGGCGCCTGTTGAATAGCGTCGTTCCAAACCGAAAAGCCCTCCGAGACGATCCTAGCTGCAAACGTGCCGCAACGCAACCTTCCTATGAGGGAAGGATGGCGGGGTTGTCAACGGGATTCGGTACGATGGGACTCACCAGTATGCTCCCGAACCTCCCTGTGAAAGACGGTTTTGCGTCGGCGCTTGACAGCCCACGGGCTAGATTCGAACACTTCTCCCATTGGCCAGGCGGGTCGGGTGGGTCCAATTTGTCCGATCCGACGGGTCGGTTTCATTCCACTTTTGGTTTGGCTGCTATGTCCGGCGACCGCAAAACCAGGGCCAAAGACTCATCGCACGGGGGCGTCCGTATCATCGCCACCAACCGCCGCGCACGGCATGAATACGATATTCTAGAAGATTACGAGGCGGGTTTGGTGCTTCGCGGCACCGAGGTCAAGTCGCTTCGCGCCGGCCATTGCAGCCTTGTGGACAGCTACGCGTCGTTTCAGAACGGGGAACTGTATCTGCACAACATGGACATTCCGCCTTACGAGCAAGGCAACCGCTGGAATGTGGAGGCGAAGCGCTCGCGCAAACTTCTGCTTCACCGCGACCAGCTTCGGCGGCTCATTGGCGCTGTTACACAGAAGGGACTTACGCTGATTCCCCTGAAAGTTTATTTTACGAAGCAATACGCCAAAGTGCAGATTGCTCTGTGCCGCGGCAAGCGCACGTATGACAAACGGGAAACCCTCCGACGCCGCGACGAGGAGCGCGAATTGGATCGTGTGCGAAAAATGATGAGAAAGTATTGAACCAGCGGTCGGCGGAAACGTTCATCGCTTTTTCTTCGTGCGGAGTTTTCTTATGCATCCAACGGCTGAAACAAAGGCGGTTGATTTTGGCACCGGCATGATCGGCGGCGGGCACCCGCTGGTGTTTATCGCCGGCCCCTGTGTGATTGAAAGCGGCGAGCACGCTCTGACCCTGGCGCGGCAATTGCGCGACATCTGTGCCGCTGCCCGCGCTCCGTTCATTTTCAAGGCCTCATATGACAAGGCCAACCGAAGTTCCTACGAGTCTTTTCGCGGTCCGGGTCTTGCCGAAGGGTTGGCTATTCTTCGCCGCATCAAGGAAGAACTCGGCGTGGCGGTGCTGACCGACGTGCACCGCTTCGAGGAGATCGCGCCGGCGGCCGCCGTCGCCGACGTGCTGCAGGTGCCGGCCTTTCTGTGCCGCCAAACCGATTTTATTATGGAGGTTGCCCGCGCCGCACGCGTCATCAACCTTAAGAAGGGCCAGTTTCTTGCCCCATGGGACATGGAGAATGTCGCGGTAAAGGCCCGCGCCGCCGGCAACATGAATATCCTCCTGACCGAGCGCGGCACCTGTTTCGGCTACAACAATCTTGTGGCCGATATGCGGTCGCTGGTGGTGATGCGCCGAAGCGGCTGCCCGGTAGTGTTCGACGCGACCCATTCCGTGCAATTGCCGGGCGAGCGCGGCAAGGCGTCAGGAGGGCAGCGCGAGTTTGTCCTGCCGCTGGCGCGCGCCGCTGCCGCTGTCGGCGTGGATGGCATTTTCGCCGAGGTGCACGACGATCCCGATCGTGCGCTGTCGGACGGCCCCAACATGGTGACACCGGAGATGTTCGCGCAACTGGTGGCGGAAACGCAGCGGATTGCCGGCTGGGAAAAAGATTTTTCCGGTTCGGCCTTAGGGAGGTGCAGCGAATGAATGGCTCGATCGCGGCGAAATCGAGAGGGTGTGTTTTGCGCCGGCTGTATTGTCTCGCCGTCCTGATCACGGGGGGCGTGTTGCTGGCAGCCGACGCTCCCCAACTGCCGAAGAAAAGCCGCCCGCGCGAACGTGTGGCCGGCAATCTGCAACTGCCGCCGCCGGTGCTTTCGGGCAAGATGTCGGTCGAGGAGGCGCTATCGAAGCGGCGGTCGGTGCGCCGATTCATCCGCCGGGAGTTGGGCCTGGCCGAGATCAGCCAGTTGCTATGGGCGGCGCAAGGTATCAACCGCACCGGCGAGGGGGAACGGAACCTGCGCACCGCGCCTTCGGCGGGCCAGACCTATCCCCTCGAAGCCTATGTCGCTACTCAGGATGGTTTGTTCCACTATCTTCCGCGCGAGCACCAGCTGGAGTGGTTGGACGGGAGCGACTTGCGCGGGGCGCTTGCGGAGGCGGCGGCGCAGCAGGAATTCATCCGCGAGGCGCCGGCCGTCATCATTCTGACGGCCGTGCCGGCGCGCACATCCGCGCGGTACGGGGAACAGGCGCCGCGCTACATCTTTCTGGAGGCCGGTCATGCGGCCCAGAACATTCAATTGCAAAGCACGGCCCTGGAAATGGGCAGCGTCTGCGTGGCCGGTTTTTTCGAGGAGTCGGTGGCGGAGGTATTGGAATTGCCCGACGACGAAATCCCCGTCTACCTCATTCCTGTCGGCTGGCCCGACGCCTTGCAGCCGACGCCGATCTATGCCGAGCCGCTCAGTTCGACTGCGGACGTACAATCACCCGGTCCAGCTGGAACGAGCGGCGTTCCGGCGACTCCAAAATGACAAAATCATTGATGTATTTAAGATTCAGTGTGTGAAGTCCCGAGAGCAGCGGATACCGGATTTCATAGAGGTCCCATACGGGCGAGTTGATATACTGTTCGGCGACCAATTTGCCGTCTATGGAAACCGCCACAATCGGCCAGATGCCCTGGGCCGAACTGCCGCGCGCGATCAGATCGAAGGAGTAGTTGCCGGTGGATTGAACGGTGAAGCTGCGGGTGAACTCGCCGGCGGCGGTCAGGAGCCAGCCTCGGTCGGCAGCCTGGCCTGAGGAGGGATTCATCGCGCGGGCGTCGAGAACCAGCGAGCCGGTCGTTAAATACCTCCGAAGCAAAAGGCTTTCGGAGGTTTCGCCGGCCGTGCGGTCGAGTAACAACAGTTTATATGCCGCCAGAAACAGCCGGTCGGCTTCCTGACGATAGAGATGAAGGGCTGCGTCATTCTGTTTTTGCTGTTCGAGCAACAACGCACGGCGTGTGGCGATGCCGAGCAGGTCGGGAAAGTCGCGGCTCAGCCCGACAAGGGTTTCATCGGCCCGCGCCAGGTCGCTGTTGCGGGCGTGGATGGCCGCATCGGCCAGCCGCAAGTGAATCAGGCGCTGGCGATGGACCATCTGTTCGTCGGGGGAAATATACGTTCGGTTTCGAATGCGGTTCTGCCACAGTTCGATTTCGTGCGTTGCTTTCGAATAGCCGTTGTGGCCGTCGCGCTCGAGGGCATCGAGCAGCATTGCCATGGCCGGAAGATCACCGCGCAAGGCGTGGCAGACGGCCAGGAACAGCCGGGCGCGCGGATTGCGGTCGCCGCACTGAAGGGCTTGTGTCAACTGCTCGCCGGCGCGCACGGCATCCCCGTCCACATAACAAACCCACCCGAACAGCGAATGATAGAGCAGATTCCCTTGGTAGCGATTGCCGGCGCCTTCCAGCAACGTCCGCGCTTTTGCCGTATAGCCGCGCGCCAAGGCTGGATAGGCGCTAACCAGAGGGATGGGCACCGCGCTGCTCTGGGCGCCGGGCGAGATCAGCGACTCGCACAAACGAAGCGCCTGCGCTTCCTCTCCGCGCACATAGGCGCACACGGCCAGATGGTAGCGCGTGGCCGGAGGCAACGTCTCCATCGCGTAGGGTGCGGCCAATTCCCAGGCTCCGTCGAAATTTCGCATAGCCACCATCCATTCGACAGCGGCTTCGAGGGCAGGCCGGTAGTCCGGATGCCGGTTGAGAAGTCCGACTGCATGGCGGATGGCATCGCTTTCCCGCTGGGTCAAAAACTCGTGCGTAGCTTTGTTCAGGAGCATCCGATAGTATAAGCGATCGCCATAGCGAAAGCCCAGCCACAGAATCGTGCCCAGCAAAAACAAGCCTATGAGCGAAAACAATATACGCATGAATTACATCCTGTGCCAAACAGAATTCTCGCGTTTTTCTCGCGGGTTCCTCATAGCCAGGTTTTGCCGCCTGCTTTTAGTTGTTCGAGCATCTGGCGAATGCGCGGCGGGATAAACACGGCATCGAGGTCCAGCTGGGCAAGGCTTTGGGCTAGCACGTCGGCTTTTTCCTCATCGTTTAATTCGGCGTTAATAATGATTTGCCAACGGTCGCGCAGGCGGCACAGTCCCCCGCGCATTTCGCCTTTTTCATAGCGGATGGGAATCGCCAGTTTTGCAGCGATCCCTTCGAGATCGCTCAAGGCAATCGGCTGCCGCGTGGTCATGGTTTCCCTGCTTGCCATTCAAATGAGAAGGCCTTCAATGTCCTCCAAAATCAGAAGGGCATCCTTCCTTGGATGCCCTTCGCCGTGTTCAACGCTGAGTCCAACTCATCACCCGTCGTAAGCCTCCTGGCTCGGTGCCGCGCGTCAATCTTCGGGGCGTTTCAACGTGCCGTCGCTTTCCAGCAAGTCATAGGGCGTGAGGCGTTCGGTCACGATATTCTTAGCGCCTTTGGGAATATACGAGAGGGGTTTTTCGGAGACCAGGAACCGGACGCCGTCAATTTCAAACTGATCGCCGGCGAGGCGCTTGCGAAAGTCCTCGGCGACTTTTTCGATCTCGCGCGCTTGATCTTTCAGCCATTCGGCATATCGTTCGCGCCGATCCTGGCGCTCATTGAGTCGAACCAGATACTGCCGGCTTTTCTCCGAGTCTTGCTGCGCGACCTGATGCGCTTTGTCGGTCATGGAGTGATAGACATGTTCCAGTGCCTGCGGCATGGCCGACGGCTTGATCAGACACAGATTCTCCGCCATAGGCGTTTCTTTGAGATCGAAATGGATCAAACTGGGGGGAGCATTCTGGCCCTGCTGCATCGGGAACATCGGAACATAGATGTCCTGCGCCTGCACCGCCGTATCTATGTTATATAGGTCGGCCGGCTCGCCCTCTTTCAGCAGCAGCACTTCCTCGCTAACGTATCGCTCCCATGCAATACACTGCTGATAGTAGTGGAACCACTCGCCCATGGCCTGCGGGTCTATGGGTGGAGTTTGTTGGCCGTACATCGCGGTCGGATAGGTCTGCGGGGGCATATAGCCGCCCTCGCCCCCTTCTTCATCGCCATAGTTGGGCTGCCATTGGCCCGCGGTGGGCCCGTAGGGCGACATTTGCTGGCCGGGGCGCATAATCTGAAAGGCCATGGCATACAAACCGGAGATCGTGCGATCAATCCGCTGTTTCTCGGTGGTCAGCAAGGGGAAGCGCCCGACTCGCTGCCAGCCGCGCAGGCTTTGGGCAAATTCGAGCAACTTGGCCAGGTCGTCGTTCCCGCTGACTGAAACGGTGGAGAGGATGCGTTCTGCTTCCTGTTCCTCGTCGGTCAGTTGCACCGCGCTGCGGCCGGCTCCGGTCTGCCCGGCCATGTACTGCGCGGCTGCCGCCGTGCGACGGCCGCCTTCGGTGGAACCGCCCAGGAAGGCCATTTGCGTGCCACCGCCGGTGCGTTCGCCGGTGCTACCTGAGCTGCGAGCGGGAGCAGCGCGACTTTCACCCCCGGAAGCGCGCGCTCCGGCGCGGGATTCGCCGCCTTCCCCGCGTCCGCGAACCGCGGCGGTCATCGGCAGGGAGGGGCGAGTGCTTCGGTCCAAAAGGGAAACGGGACGATGGAGGGTTCGCGCGGGCGGCTCGGTCAAAAGCGTCAATCCCTCACTGCCGCTGCCACCGCGGCTATAGCTTCTGCCACTTCCGCCGCTTTCGCCGGTTCTCTCCCGGTTGCTCTGCATCAACTGGCGGCGCCGCGCCGCGCCCATTCCAAAACTTTGGCGATACGAACCGACTGTTCCGGAGCCTGTTAGGCCCGTGCCATACCCGCCGCCTTCCTCTCCTGTGTAAGTGCCGCGCGTGCCGGTTTGGGTTTGCCCAACATCCGGCGGCAGGCGGCTAGGGTCGAACTGAACGCCGGGCGTATTGAACATCCAGGCCAAGACGAGCAGATTGAACACATACTCTTTGGAGAGGTAGATAAAGTCGGTTGGGTCGGTCAATGTACCTGCGGCCTCGGCGATGCCAATCTCGGGTTTTCCCGATGGGGAAGTTCCAGCCGCAGCGCTCGGCGACGTCGCATCGGTGGCCGGCAAGGCGTCTCCGAATGCCGGATTGGCACCGACGGGTGTCATTCCCGGCATGGGCGTCATCATATTGGGCATGGGCGCCGCCCCCGGCATCTGCGCCATCGGATATCCTGCGGGTGCCTGGGCATAGGCTCCCATCGCACATAGCAGCGCAAGAACAGCCAGGACGTCTATGCGAATACTATTCATCATGGCGACCCCCTTTCACCTCATCTCGAAAGAATCTTTTATCGTTTTCAGTATTCCCGCGTCAATGGCAATTTTCCAAATTTCAGCGATGGGAGGGACGGCCGGGCCGCATTTGTTCCCCGGTCTGTCAAAACGTCATCGCGTCGCAATTCGGGCATTTGCGCCGGCCCTCGACCGGCGCCCCGCACATCGGGCAGGCGCGCTTGGTGTCCTTCTTCGCGCTGGCAAATCGCTCAAACACTCCCATGATTTCCTTCAGATCCTTCTGCGTGGCAATAAACGGCGGCGCCGGAGATTTTGCATTGCCGCCCTCCCGTTCCAAACAGTGTTCAAGCAGATAAATGGCCAGGTCCACAATGTAGGTGACGAATTCCGGCTCATCCTTGAACAGTCGCGCGTTGGCGCGCAGAATCTCGATGACCTCGTCCTTGCTCAGCGTTTTCTTCGGCTGACTGACAGCCATAATTCTTCCTCCTCCGCCGATTTCTGCCCCAACGACTATTTATGTTGCCATTGTCCCGCATCCGTCAACCTTTGAAATGCTTTTCGAATCGGCGAGATCGAATAAAGACTTCCGAAGGCGACAAGGATGGAATCCACGCCGGCCCAACGGCGCGCTATGCGCAGCGCGTCCAACGCCGACGCGGCGCTCCGTACCGCAAAGGCCATGCTCCGCAGCGCCGCCACCAGCTGTTCCGCCGGACGGCCGCGAGGCCCCGGCGCGCGAAAGGCTACCACGGACGCCCCCGGAAAGGCGCGTCCAATCGGACCGGCCACCGCCTCCGGCGACTTGTCGTCCAGCAGGCTGAACAGAAAAACCGGCCGGCGCTCCGGCCAGCTTTCCCGCAGCACATCCGCCAGCGCAGCTGCCGAAAGCGGGCAATGCGCGCCGTCCAGAATCAGCGGCGGCCGGCCGCGGAGATACTCGATCCGCCCCGGCCAACTGACCCGCTCCACCCCCTTCACGATAGCCTCATCCGAAATGCTCCATCCGCGCTTGCGCAATACTTCAACCGTCGCCAGAACTGTCCGAAGATTTTCGGCCTGATGCCAACCCGCCAGGGGCAGATTCAGCAACAGGTCGCGTCCCGAGCGGCGCAGCCGGTAGAGGGCTTCCTGTCCCGCCGGAGGCGAACCGCGCTGGTCGGTGCGCACTTGGCGCCAAACCAGTTGAACCTGCCGCGGAGCATAAACGGCGGAAGCCCCCCGGCGGCGCGCAATGTCGCAAAGGCAATCGAAAACGGCCCGGGCGCGGCCCGCCGGCTGACGGGCAATTACCACCGGTCGGCCGGGTTTGATGATGCCCCCTTTCTCGCGTGCAACGGCCGTGTGTGTGGAGCCCAGAATGTGCGTATGGTCCAGACCAATAGCGGTAATCACCGCCGCTTCGGGCAGAACAACGTTGGTGGCGTCGAGCCGTCCTCCCAGGCCGGTTTCAATTATGGCGAGTTGGACGCCGGAATCGCGGAACATCTCGAACGCTGCCGTCGTGAGCAGCTCGAACGTCGTGCGATAGCCGGGTTCGAGCCGGCCGCCGCTTGATTCGATCCGCCGTTGGAGCGACAGGACGGCGGCGGCGAAATCATCCTCGGACACCGCATGACGGCCGATTCGAATGCGCTCGCAATAGGACTCGAGGTGTGGAGACGTGTAAAGTCCCGCCTTCAGTCCCGCCTCGACGGCGATCGCGTGAAGCAGCGCGGCGGTTGAGCCTTTTCCCTTAGTACCCGCGATGTGAATACACGGCGTGGCGCGATGCGGCGACCCGATGCGGCGGAGAAAATGCTCAAACCGGCGGATGTGAAGCGCGCGCGTAGTGTAAGTCATCCGCCCGCGATGCTGCTCGTAATTGATGAAACTTTCTAGAAACGCGACAGATCGGCGATAGGCATTCATGGAAAAATCATGTAGAAATCACTTTACTTGCGCAAGGGGGAGTTGATGCGGGGATGTGCCCGGAGCGTATATCTGCCGAAATCGGGAGATGCGCGCGTGCCCGCAGACGAAACAAACTAAGTCTTGACACGCGAACCTCATGCCGGCAGATAAACCTTTGATGAACTTGACCATGCTGAAAACAGGTGGTTTGGCGGCCAAGGCAACAACGGAAAGGGTATTCCACACTATGCGAGGAACGCTTCTACTAGCGGCGGCAATCAGTGCGCTGCTGGCATCCTGCAAGGCCGGGACTGCGCCGCGATGGACCTATGATGTTTCCGGCATGCCGGCCACATATAAGCGCTATCCGCGGCACATGGCCGTGGACTACGTCAACCGTTTCCGCCGCACGGCCTATCTTCCGGTCAAACAGCCGATGGAGGAATATCTGTCGGACGAGCAGCGCCGGTGGATCAGCGAATACGGCCAGCCGGATTATCGGCGGCGGTTATTTCGCGAGCGCAGCGGCGAAAAAGTGGACGAATGGATCTACCTTGCTCAAAACAAGATGGTTCAGTTCATTGGCGGCCATGTGGTCTATGAAGGGCCGGTGACGGATTTGGAAAAGACGCTGATTCGGCTGGGGTATCCGTCCGGATGCAGCATCTCGCAGAACGAACCTTCGGTCGAGCGATTCAATCTGACCTATGGGCGCATATTCGATCTGGAGCGCGAGATCATTTCCCTGGCCGGCGATCAGATTGTGTTTCGGCAGAAAATGCGGTAGGTGGAGTGTGAAGGAGCAGTTTCCCGTGGAGGCCGATGGGCGGTGAAAAGAATCCTGTTCAACTGGATGCCGGCGCTTCTGGTCGGTGCGATAGTTTTGGCCGGCTGCGAGCAACCGATTGACATTGACCGGGAGACGATTTCCGGGCGTCAGGCTATTGATCTGATGGCTGAAGGTCAGCGCTACGAAAAGGAAGGGAACTATCGCATGGCGCTCGACCGTTACGGCAAAGCGCTCGACCAGTCGCCGCGTCCGGCCATTTATTACCACATGGGTTCGTGCTATTACGCCCTCGGCGATTTTGCCAAGGCGCAGGAGTGCCTGCAAACGGCAGTGGCGATGGCCGGCGACTATCCGGCGGCGCAGTATTTGCTCAGCAAAGTCCGCATCCAGCTGAAGATGGCGGCCGCCCAAGGGAAACCGCTTCCGACGCCGGCACCGCATCCGACCCCGACGCCGAGCGTTCCGTCCAAGGCGGCTGCGGCAACTCCGCCTCCGCCTACGGTGGCCGTGACCGAAGCGCCAACGCCGAAAGGCACGCCACGCGATGTCGCTGCGGTGCCCATCCCCAAGCCCACGTTTCCGCCGGCTCCGACGCCCGTTCTATCGCCTCCACCGAAGGCCACGCCCGCGCCTACACCCTCGGTTGTGTCGCGTGTTACTCCAGCCCCAACACCGTTGCCCACGGCAACTCCGCTCGTTACGCCGCGGTTCACGCCAATCGCCACGCCGACGCCGCCTCCGCGCGTGGTTCTGACTCCTGCCCCGACCCCGTCGCCGACGCCGATTCCCATGCCTGTCGTGCCTACGGCGACACCTCCTTTGCGGCCCATTTTAACGCCGACACCGATCGCCGCTGAACGCACCCCTTTGCCGTTCGAGAAAACCCCCTCGCTGCCGGACAAAACCCCCGCGCCGATGATCACGCCCCTTCCGACGCCGGTTGTCCCAACCCCATCGCTCACTCCTGTTCCCACGCCCGCGGCGCTGCCCACGCCTGTGCCCGCGGCCTTGGTCGCTCCGCCGCCAGCGTTGCCGGCAAACCCCGTAGTGGCCGCGCCGCCGCCGACGGTCGAGCCGGTGGCTACGCCGGAGGTCACCCCGCGCGTGATCGTTCGGGGGACGCCGACGCCAACCCCTTCGGGAGCACCGCCGATGATTCCGATCGAGGAGATACTCAGTCCGGGAATCTCGACGGACCTCGACGCGCCGCGGACCGTTCCGACAGCGCCAGCAGTGCCCACCACGGAAAGCAGTGTGCTGTTGGGGCAGTGGCAATTCCACTGGGAGCAGGCCAAGTCGTATATCGAACGGAAGATGGACGAAGAAGCGATAGCGGAGCTGCTGCTGGTAGTCGGCGCGCAGCCGCGGCACATGGACGCCCGTCTCGAACTGGCGGATGCCTATGCGCGGCTGGGCCGAAGCGAAAAGGCTCTGGATCAATATGAGAAGGCGCGGATTTTTTCGCCGAATCATCCGAAGCCGTATTTTCGCACGGGCAACTATTACATGAAGCTGGCGAAACAGAACAAGGCCTATTACGATCGAGCGCGAACCTATTTTTACGAGGCTATCAACCACGATCCGAAGTATTACTTCGCCTATCACAACATCGGCGTTTCCTATATGGAAGAGCAGAACTACGATGCGGCGCGGGCCTGGCTGGAAAAAGCACTGGCTGTCAAGCCCGACTATGCCAGTGCGCACCGGAATTTGGGGCTCCTGTACGATCTGCATTTAAAAGACCCGAAACGCGCTGCTTTTCACTATCGCGAGTACATCCGGCTGGGCGGCCCCGACAAAGACGAGGTGGCCGAGTGGCTGCGGGCTCTGGAGGAGAGCAAGTAAGGAGCGCGTCCTGGAATTTCTCCCCATGAAGGGTCGGGTTCCATCGCGACCCGGTATGAATTCAGAGACGATGGGAGGCGTCTTTCCGCTGGAGGCGAATCCGGTGTACGGCCTGGATTGCGAGCGCAGCGCGCTACGTTCGATGGTGTTTCGTCGGTGAAGGTTGTTTTTGTCACACTTTATGACGAGAGTTCGCGCGGCGCGCGGTATGTGGCCAGCGCCGTGGAGGCTGCGGGGCATCAGGTTGCTTTTATTCATCTGAAATCCTTCCGGTGGGTCACTGTGCCGCGCCGCGACCGCGCGCTTCTGGAGTGGGCGTTGGCGCAAAGCCCTTACCCCTTGCGCGAGATCACGCCTGAAGGCGAGCGCTTCCATCCCTTTCCGTATGCCATAACAGAGACAGAGCAGCGGCTGTTTGGCGAGCTGCTGGATCAGCTGAAGCCGGATGTCGTGGGGTTTAGTTTCGGCACCCATGCGTTTCCGCGTGCGGTGGAGATGACGGGGTTGGTTCGTCAATTGTGCCCGAAGGTTCCTATTGTGTGGGGCGGGGTCCATGCCACGATTGATCCGGAGGGTTCGATTCAGCACGCCGATGCCGTCTGTGTGGGCGAAGGTGAGGAGTCGTTTGTCGAGTATTTGGCCGACCGGAGGCGAACGGACATTGCCGGCATGTGGTTCCGAACGGCCAACGGCCCGATCCGAAATCCGTTGCGGCCGCTTATTCAGGACCTCGATTCTCTCCGTTGGCCTGTGTATGGGGCCGATGAATATCAGATCAACGGCGACCGGATCGGGCGGCAAATGGTCGAGGAGAAGCCCTATATCGCGCTGAATTTTTACACCGAGACCACGCGGGGTTGTCCTTTCCGCTGCTCTTACTGCGTGCACAGCACTACGCGGGGGATGTATGCAGGCCAGCGTTACGTGCGCGCGCGCTCGGCGGAGAATGTGATTGCGGAGATCAAGCAATTCTGCAGCCGCTTCGGGTTGCAGGAAGTGGTGCCTTTCTTTGATGAAATCCTTTTTATGAACAAGAAGCGTTTTGCGCATTTTGCCGAACTCTACAAGCGCGAGATTCATCACCCGTTCTGGGGGTTTGCGCATCCCAACACGACCGACCGCGAGATGCTGGAAATTGCCCGCGATGCGGGAAGCGCCGAAATCAGCGTCGGCATCCAGACGGGCAGCGAGCGGATCGCCCGGGATGTGTATCGGCGGCCGATTGACAAAGAGAAGATTCTGCGGCTCTGCCGGCTGATTCACGAAACGCGCGCCGGCCGCCTGGTGCTAAATATTCTCACCGACTGCGCGTTCGAGACCGAGCAGGATATGTGCGATACGTTTGATTTGCTCGCGCGAATCCCACGGCCATTTTTGCTTCAGCTTGCCCGCGTCGTGGCGTTTCCCAACACCGCGCTTGCGCGGATGAAGTGCGACACGCCGCCGCTGCCAAACCCTGTGCGCGAGTTTTGGCATTGCTTGTATCTGTTGACCCAAACCCAGCGGTTGGAGCCGGAGATTCTGCGCGGCCTCGCGGGCGATCCGTATTTGCGAGAAAAACCTGAGATTTTGGCGGAAATGACCCGATGGATTTTGCACGGCGACCGCAAGGAGTTCGCTTCGCACGAGGACTCCAAGGCTTGTCCGGGACCGGCGGCGGCGGAGGCGTTCGCGCCACCGGCGCCGGCCAGCCTGCCGCGCCGGCTTTATCGAAAAATCAAACGGCGGATGAAACTGTTATGGCACCCGAATGGATAAGGTTCGGGGCTTCAAATTCATTTCAGGAGGTGGACCCCATGTCCTCACTCAAATCACTTCTCACAGTCACGGCTGCCTTCGTGCTTGTCACCGTGCCCCTGCCGGCGGCCAAGCGGGGCAAGGGTGCGGAAACCAGGGAGCAGAAGACCGTCCTGAAAGAGGCCGCGCGCGATCTGAAGAAAGGCGGCGGCAGGGTAGCCGAGGGATTTGCCCTTGTGGCCAAGTGCGCGGCCAGGGAGGTCGGTTTGGCCTCCGAGAAAATCGAGGCGTTCGCTTCGGCCTATGCCGCCGAGCGCGAAGCGGCTGCAAAGCAGTTGCTCGAAGTTCGCAAATCGGGCGACCGCGACAAGGCCAAGCAGGCGCAAGCTGAAATGGAAAAGAAGATGGACAAAGTTCTTGCGGAGCATTTGTCCGCCGACCAGATCAAGAAGGTAAAAGAAATGGACCTGGCCGGGTTGGACCGCTCGGTGATGGCGCTTCTGTCGGCACGGGTCGAGCCCGCCAAGGTCGAGCAGGCGATGCCCATCCTGCTGAAGTATCACAAAGCGGCTGCGGAGCTGATGGCTAAGGCCAAGTCGCGCGCGCTCGACAAGACCGAGGCCTCGAGCAAGAATGAGGAACTTCGCAAGACAGCGGCCAAAGACCTTGCAGCCATCGTCGGCGAGGAAGCCGCGCAGCGCTGGCAGGGCGCGTCGGTTTCCGGAAAGACTAAACCCGTCGGGGAAAAGACGGACAAACCGACGGATCGCGGCGGCCGAGCCCGCAAAGGCGAAGCCGCGAAGTCTTGATAGGAGTGTCTCAGAATTTCCTTTGTCCGGCTCAAACAGCCTGCCGGTGATTGATGGGGCGGCGATGCGCGAATTGTCGCGGCTCGCGGGAGAGATTTTTCCGGGCAAACGGCTGTTTGGGAGGGTGGTACTCCTGCCGAAGCGAGAACCAGTGTTCACTTACGCCAGGATTCCGTATGCGTTTGGCGGGAGCGCCGCCCTCCCCAAAGTTTTCCAGCAGCGGGATAAAAAGAGAAGCGAGGCCCCCTGCATGCAGTATGAAAACAACCAAGGCATGATTTCGATCGGATGAGCGACCCCGGCAAACCAATGGGACGCACGGGGTTTCTGCTTCCGCTGGCGGCAGTTGCGGGCTTGCTGGGAGGGGGAGTATGGTTCTACCATATCCAGGAGACTCAGATGCGCCGCGCGGTCGAGGAGCATATTCAAAGCATTGCGCAGCTGAAAACCAACCAAATTGTCCGCTGGCGGAAAGAGCGCCTGGCCGACGCCCACTTGGTGTTTGGTACTCCCTATGCCGGACGCCGCGCACTCGACGCCATGGCTTTTTCGCAATCGGAAATTACTGTGGCAATGTTCACCGGCTGGCTGGATCCGTTGATGGCCAGCGAACCTTACGAGCGGGCGCTTCTGCTGGACGGGGGGCTGAAACTTCGGCTGGTTCATCCGCGCCGCGCTTCATCGGCCCTGTGCGAGGAGACGCTCGACGCTGCCGAGCAGGCGCTTCGCTCGCGCCGTGTGGTCGTGGCCGATCTTCACCGGGCGCCCGACGGCGCCGTCCATTTGAGCTTTGCCATTCCGTTTGTGGTGCGGGTAGGCGGTGATGTTCCGGCTGCCGGATTGCCTCCCAAGGCCAACGACCGAACAGCGGCGGTACTGATTCTCGAAGCGAATGCACTGAACCAGTTTTTCCCTTTGCTGCGAAATTGGCCCACACCGAGTCGGACCGCGGAAACCGTTCTGCTGCGCCGCGAGGCCGACGCCGTTCTTTTGCTCAATGACGTTCGGCACAGTTCCAACGCGGCGCTGTCGTTGCGCATTCCCCTGACCCAAACCGATCGGGTCGAGGTTCAGGCAGCGGCTGGCAGACCCGGCGTATTCTACGGTAAAGACTATCGCGGAATACCGGTTGTCGCCTATTGCAGCGCCATTCCGGAGTCGCCGTGGTTCATGGTGGCCAAGATAGACATTGCCGAAGCTTTCTCCGACTGGCGTTTCCGTTCGGTATTGATTCTGGCCTTGCTGGCGGCGGCGGTTGTCCTGGCCGTAACGGCTACGCTCGTGCTATGGCAGCGCAACCAGAAAGCACACTATCGGCGGCTGTTTCGGGCTGAAGCGGCTTTGCGCGACAGCGAACAGCACTTTCGCCGGATGTATGAAGAATCGCCCGTGGCCTACCAGTCGCTCGATGCCGCTGGCCGCATTGCCGATGTCAATCCGGCCTGGTTGAATTTGCTGGGATATGGCCGCGAGGAGGTCGTTGGGCGGGGGCTTGCGGAGTTGCTTTCGCCGGCCAGTCGGGTGGTATTTGAAAAGGACTTTTCGGACTTCCGCGACAGCGGCGTGGCGCACGGCAGAGAGTATGAATGGCTGTGCAAGGACGGCCGGCGGCTGATCCTGGCCTTAGACGGTGTGTTTATTCGCGACGCGCAGGACCGTCCGCACTATTGCCATTGCGTTCTACATAATATCACCGAGCGGAAGCTGGCCGAGTCGGAACGCGAGAAAGTGATCGCGGAATTGAAAGAGGCTCTGGCCAGGGTCAAACAGCTCAGCGGGTTGCTGCCGATTTGCGCGGCATGCAAGAAAATCCGCGACGACAAAGGCTACTGGACTCAAATTGAAGCGTATATCCGGGAGCATTCGGAAGCCGAATTCACCCACGGCGTTTGTCCCGAATGCATGAAGAAACTTTATCCGGAGTATGCGGACCGGTCGCAGGAGGGCTTGAATTTGATGGATAGGTAATGGCAATCGCACTCCGAGCAGGATCCATCGAATTCCACTTGAAAGAGTGCTCGGCCGAAAGGTCTAAGCCTAACGTGGCCTTTGGGCATAGCCAACAGATCTTGGCGCGATGGCTGGATCCGACGATGAAGGATTGGGCGGCCGTAAAAGCCAAGGTGATGGTTTGTCTTGTGGTGAAGCAGAACTGGAAAGCGGCAGCATGGCTGCCGCAGTCCAAAGCAAAAGCATTCCCCTTTGGAGGATCAGAGCAAAACTTTGGAGTGCGGCAGCCATGCTGCCGCTTTGATGCAATAGTTTTGGGGTGCGGCAGCATGGCCGCCGCTTTTTCTCGACAGGTTCCGACGCATCTATCGTGGCCTGTAGCCACAACCAAACCTACGATGTTCTATAAAGATGCATGCATTTTGGCTAAGCTGATTAGACGAAAGAATCTATGCCGCGTCCGGGGCCTCGCCTGGAAGCGGAGGCGCTTCGAGGCAACACAGCATAGAGCAGCGGTTCTGCAATATCGACAACTTATTGTTGATGTTTTGGCCCAAGGGCATAAAGTACTTCCGGATCTTCGGTAATTACTAGGAGGGTTTGTCCTATGCTGGGGAAAAGGCTCGAATGGATTGCGGCGTTGCTTTTGCTTGCAAGTGCGCCGCTCTGCGCGTCGGGCGGGCAGGGCTTGCCTGTCCCGACAACGTCGGTTGCCCAAAAGGGCATCCGCATTGACCATACCTGCGTGAACTGGGCGGCGCTGTCGGACAAGGACATTCGTGCCGCGGCCGCCGTTCGCATGCTTCTGCGCCACGCATCTGTCGGCACAGGCATCGAGTGGGGTTTGGATACTATGGCCGGCAAGCGCCAGAATCAGGAGGTCGGCAAGCCTTTTGCGGCTGGGAAGTTCGACCGCAGCAAATGGGTGCTGGAAATCCGCGGCAATCCGGGCTGGAAAGCCAAAGTGGATGATCTGGTCCAGCAGACCGCCGCCCGCGCCAATGACTTCGATGTGTTCATGATGAAGTTCTGCTATATTGACGCTCTCGGCAATAACAAACCCGACTGGGAGTATTACCGCGCGGCGATGGAGAGACTCGAGGCTGACTTTCCGACGAAGCGGTTTGTCTGGTGGACCATTCCGTTGACGCGGGACGGGATGCCGGGAACCGACGCCTTCAACGCGCAGGTGCGCGCGTATTGCGCGGCGCAGGGCAAAATCCTGTTCGATATCGCCGACATCGAGTGCCATGACTTGCAGGGCAGGCGCTTGACCAACGCTGCGGGTCATGAAATCATCTCCGCCGAATATACGCGGGAAGTTCACGCCGGCCATCTCAATCCCGAAGGGCGGGTTCGCGTTGCGGCTGCTCTCTGGCATTTGATGGCCCGCATTGCCTCGACGATGAATATGAGTCCAAAGTGACGTTTTGGGAGTTGGAGCCGCCGTATGGAAATCGGCATTATCGGACTGCCGCGAAGCGGGAAGACCACGACCTTTTTGGCGCTGGGCGGGCGGTCGGCGCACGAGGCCGCCGGGCGGGCCCGCCACGGCGAGCCCGCGGTGGCCGCGGTGGCGGTGCCGGATCCGCGCCTGGAGGAATTGGCGGTCATGTTCGGGAGCGCCCGAATTGTCCCCGCGACGATTCGCTACACGGATCTTCCGGGTGTTGCCCCGGAGCAAATCGCCCGTCAGCACGGCTTGCCCGAGTCTCACCTTCAGTATCTGGCCGGCGTCGAGGCGCTTCTGGCCGTTATTCGTGCTTTCGACGACGGCAGCGGCGTTCCCGCGCAGGTCGAAAAAGACATCGAGTCGCTCGAGACGGAGCTGATTCTCACCGACTTGCAGCGGGTGGAAAACCGGCTGGGGCGGCTGGAGAAAACGATCGGGAAGACCACCGGCCGCGAGCGCGAAGCCGCCGAAATAGAACGAAGCGGTCTGCTCAAAGTGCAGACGGCGCTCAACGCCGGCAAGGCTGCCCGCACGGTGGAACTCGACTCCCGCGAAGAGGCGGCGCTGCGCTCGCTGGCGCTGGTGTCGCAAAAACCAATCGCCTGGCTGATCAACGTGGATGAACAAGCCCTGGCGTCGGGGGCGGACCTGACCGCGCCGATTCGCGCAAAAGGACTTGGCCCTGGCGCGCTGTGCGTCCAGCTCGATTCCGAGATGGAAAAAGAGATCGCCGAACTGGATGCGGTCTCGCAAGCGGAGTTCCTTGCCGGCTACGGGATCGAGGAGCCGGCCGCGAAAAAGATCATCACGCTCTGTTTTCGGTTGCTCGGCTGCATTGTTTTTTTTACCGCGGCTGAAAAGGAAGCGCACGCCTGGACGCTGCGCGAGGGCGGGACGGCCCTCGAAGCGGCCGGAACCATTCATAGCGATTTTGCCAAGGGCTTTATCCGCGCCGAAGTGGTCCACTGGGCCGACCTTCATGCCGCCGGCTCTTATGCGGCCTGCCGAAAGAATGGTACCTTGCGCACGGAGGGGAAGAATTATGTTGTTCAGGATGGCGATGTGTTGATGATCCTGTTTCATTGACGTTGATTTCCAGGATTTCCATAGAAGGTGCAAAAAAGTTTGACAAGGCGCTGCTCCGGATGATGTCCTTCGCCTATGTGGAATATTGAGGCCATCCTAAAACGACTGACCTCCCATTGGACAAAGCGCCGGAAAGCGGCGGGCCGCACCGATGTCGGCGGACATCGCGACCGGATCACGGTCATGCTTGTTCCGTCGGCGGCGTGGGGGAAGCCGCTTCAGTTTCAGACCAGCAAGCGGGTCATTCTGGCGACCTTAATAATCGGCGCGGCGTCTGCGCTTCTGGTGGCTGTCGGCAGTCTGTATCTGCTGGGCAGGGTGATTTTCAGCCGGGGCGAGGTGGCGCCGTGGGTTCGTGCCATCGAGCAACAACACGAACTGGCGGCGCTGCGGGAGGAAAACCGTCAGCTGAAGGCTGACCTCGACGCCCAGATCGAGGAGACGCGCCAGCGGATCGCCCGCGTCAATCGGCTCTTGAACAAACTGTCCGGCTTCACGGGTCTGCCTCTGGATATTCCGACCTCCTCGCCTTTGGCCGCCACCAGCGAATCGGTGCGCCTGCTGCCGGGTCTTTCCGGACGCGGCGGCCCGCTGTTTGGCTTGGACGAGGCTCTTGTTGACGATGTGCTTGCCCGCAGCGGCCAGCGGGCGTATCGCCACGTGCGCGAAATGCAGGTTTTTGCCCTCGACGCGACGACGGTCCGCCTGGATCGGGCCGTCCAGCTGCTGAGCGCGCAACACGCGCTGTTGGCGACTACCCCGCTCATTTGCCCCGTTCAGGGCGAATATACGTTCACGGACCGTTTTGGCAAGCGCATTCATCCGCTCTATCGGCGGGTGGATTTCCATTCCGGTCTGGATATTTCGGCGGTTCGCGGGACGCCGATTATCGCGCCGGCCGACGGCAAAGTTCAGTCCGCCGCGCACGACAAAGCGAAAGGACTGACGCTCACGCTGGACCACGGTTTGGGATTGTTTCCGAAGGACGGTGTTCCCACTATCCGCGGGTTCAAGACGCGGTATTTCCACTGTTCGAGGATTTTGGTCAAAACCGGCGCACGTGTCCGCCGCGGCGATGTGATCGCTCTGGTCGGGTCGACCGGCATCAGCACCGGCAGCCATTGCCACTACGAGGTTCTGGTGGACGACGTGCCCGTGGACCCCGAATACCTGATCTTGGATGCGCGATAGTATTTGCTTTTTCCCCTGCTTTCTTATCCCCTACATTCCGTTTGGTTGCTTCAGGGTTGACTCACACAAATTTTATTTTTGGGAGGTTTGCAGCATGAAAATTTCTGCCCGCGTAAAATCCATTGCGCCGTCGGCCACGCTGGCGGTGACCAACAAAGCCAAAGCGCTGAAAGCCCAAGGCGTGGACGTTGTCGGTTTTGGTGCCGGCGAACCCGATTTTGACACCCCCGATTTCATCAAAGAGGCCGCGAAAAAAGCGCTCGATGAGGGGTTCACCAAATATACTCCGTCGGCCGGCATTCCTGAACTGCGCAAAGCGATTGCGGAAAAGTTCAAGAAGGACAACGGCATCGAATATGCCCCCGAGCAAATTCTGGTTTCCTGCGGGGCAAAGCACTCGATTTACAACGCCGTCCAAACCCTGGTGGACCCGGGCGACGAGGTCATTTTTCAGGCTCCCTATTGGGTGAGCTATCCGGAGTTTGTGAAGGCCGCCGGCGGGAAGCCTGTGATCATCCCTGCGGGCGTCGAGCAGGAGTTCAAAATGACCGCCGACCAGGTCCACGATGCCATTACCGACAAGACCACGTTGTGTATTCTCAACAGCCCCAGCAACCCCACCGGCGCGGTCTATACCCGGGAGGAATTGCTGGCCATCATGGACGTCCTGACCGATCATGGCGTGTCGGTGGTTTCCGATGAAATCTATGAAAAGCTTCTCTACGACGGACTGGAGCACGTCTGCGTTCCGGCCCTTGCGCCTGAATACAAAGAGAGCACCATTCTGGTCAACGGCGTCTCGAAAACTTACTCGATGACGGGCTGGAGGATCGGCTATCTGGCCGGCCCCAAAGATGTTGTTGCCGCCATGTCGAGGCTGCAGGACCACAGCACGTCGAACACCACCTCGATCTCGCAGCGCGCGGCGCTGGCAGCCCTCCAGGGCGACCAGTCCATTGTCCAGACCATGCTGAAGGCGTTTGATGAACGCCGCCGGTATATGGTGGGTGCGCTGAATCAGATCCCGGGGGTGCGATGCCCGATGCCCAAGGGCGCTTTCTACGTGTTCCCCGATGTCAGCGGCTGCTACAACAAACCGCTCAAGGGCGGCAAAGTGGTCAAGACTTCGTTCGAGATGGCCGACTATCTGCTCGAGACGGCGCGGTCGGCCGTGGTGCCCGGCGGCGCCTTTGGCGACGACCGGTGCATCCGATTGAGCTACGCAACCTCGCTCGAACAGATCAAGAAAGGCATCGAGCGGATTGCCGAGGCTCTGGCCGTTTAGGGCCGGGTTTGGCTCCAACTCAGCGGGCTGAAAAGACAGCACAGAGAGAGGGATCCCGGCGCGGTCATAGACATTGCTCTGGCATGCGAGGCTGCGCAGGGGCTCTTTTCATTGGTTGCCGCAGAAACCTTCTTGACATGCGCCCCCGAACCGCTATCGTGGTGCGCGGTGTGGGTTTCATAATCGCCATGCGTGTGAATTCCATATCGCGAAAGGAGGCAGCCGATGTCAGGCAAGAGAAAGCGCGGCTTTACCTTGATCGAACTGCTGATCGTCGTGGCCATCATCGCCATTTTGGCGGCCATAGCGATCCCCAATTTCCTGGAAGCGCAGGTGCGCTCGAAGGTCTCGCGCGTGCGGACAGACATGCGAAGCGTCGTCGTCGCACTGGAAGCCTACTTTGTGGACTGGAACGGCTATCCGCAGCACCGCGACTTTCCCGCTCCGCCCGTTCCGCCGGATTTTCGACCGTGGTTCGCGAGCATTACGACACCCGTGGCCTACATTACATCTATGCCGACCGACCCGTTCGTGAACCCCGGACCGCGCAACGCTCCGAATCCGTCGAACCGGTATTTTCACTAC